>CALZPA010000009.1 GCA_945827525.1 uncultured Lentisphaeria bacterium
ATCTCTAGAATCTCTAGAATCTCTAGAATCTCTAGAATCTCTAGAATCTCTAGAGTTCGCTGAGTGGAAAAGGTCTTCTCGGGAGCTCCATACAGAGGAGCTTTATGTCATGGGTCAAGAGCAAACAACAAGGAGGAAAACATGGAGATTCTGGTTTTACCCGTCGTCATGCTATGCTTGCTGAGTCCTGTGGCACTAGCCCTTATCTCCGAGGGGCTGATGTGCTATGTGATGGCGTGTGTCATTCAGGGATTCTGGAAAAATGAGGGGTATATAATGAATACCTTCATATATATTTTCTATTCTCTCAAGGAGAACATCTACCTGACGGTTTGGGATAGTGCCAAGAAGCCGAGCAAGGGAGCGGAGCCTGTCCCAGGCAACATCATTAAGGGCGGCAATCGCCTTGTCCGGATGAAGACGCAAGGGAGCTGCTATCCGCTATACACGCTGAGATTTCCGAAGAGGACGACGCTGGGCAAGGTGGAGCGGATGCTTTATACCGTGAATCTCGTTCTGACGATCATGGGAGGAATCATCTCAGTGGCCAGTCTGGTGCTCTACTTCAATCCGTGAGGTTGGATGTCTGTTCGTCGGGGTAAAATTTCAACCGTACAGATCAGGAGGAAGCGATGTATTCGTTGGGTTCGGGCCTTAGCTGGATGATACCGATTATCTTCGTCATCAGATTCTGCATCTTCTGCATGCCGCTGGTGCTGCTGACAGAATCGCTGATTCTGCTGTTGATGGCAGTTGTGCGTGGCGGCAGGCTGTTCGGGAAGGTCTCTCAGGCCATCAGGCTGATGTACGGGAGAAAGCCAATCTACACTGTTCTCTGCTGTGCCCATTTTGTGCTGGTGTATGCCATCACGTCGGGCATCGTCATCTTTGTCTATTATCGGAGCTTCTTCAGAATCTTCAGGATATTTGTGATGGGCGAGAATCCAGAGGACGTGAATTGATGCTTTTCTTGTTGTCCACAAAAGACACAAAACAACACAAAAGGCGTCAGGTGAAGTTCGTTTCAGCCCACTTGCTTCAGTCCACAAAAGACACAAAACAACACAAAAGGCGTCAGGTGAAGTTCGTTTCACTCCACTTGCTTCAGTCCACAAAAGAGACAAAGGGACACAAAAAGTACAGAGTTCAGTTTGCTTTGGTCAGCGAAGGACTATGGATTTGCCCATGGGGCGCCATATGTGTTGAGCGGCGGCTGATGTGGAAAAGCGGGACGCGCCTCCGCAGGGAAGAGGCTGCGGAGGCGCGTCGCGAGTGAGTGGGAGGGGGCAGCTGGAGCTGCGCCGTCGTCACTTGTCGAAGGGGAACTGCTCGATGGAGAGGGTGCCGGCGTCGTTGAGGATGGCGGCGTAGCGCTTGAAGGGTTCGGAGGCGGCGTGGTCGGCGAGGGCCTTGTCGTCGCGCCAGGTCTCGCAGATGAGGAGGACGTTGGGGCGGGTGGCGCTTTCGAAGACGTCGTAGGCGATGCAGCCGTCCTGTTTGAGTGAGGCCTCGGTGAGGGCCTTGGCGGCGGCGAGGGCGTCGTCGCGGCGACCGTCCTTGGCGAGGTAGAAGCAGTTGAGTCTGAGCATGGTTGGTGTTCTCCGAATGGGCGGTGTTGCTGTGTTGTTATGTGTGTGTGTGCGCTACCTGGAGGAGGTGCGTTTCTTGGAGGTGAAGAGGAGGAAGAGGAGTGGGAGGATGGTGACGGTGAGGAAGCCGGCGACGAAGACGCCGCCAGTGGAGGCGATGCCGATGCCGGCGCGCATTTCGGAGCCGACGCCGGAGGCGATGGCCATGGGGAGCATGCCGAGTCCGGAGGCGAGGACGACCATGAGGACGGCTCGGAAGGTGTCGGCGATGGCCTGGCACATGGCGTCGCGTCTGGAGAGTCCCTGAGCGACGAGCTGGTTGAGTCGGTCGATGATGAGGACGGCGGCGTTGACGACGACTCCGATGAGCATGACGATGCCGAGGAGGACCATGATGGAGATGCCGGTGTTGGTGAGTCGGAGCGACCAGAGGATGCCGATGACGCCGAGCGGGAGGGTGAACATGATGAGGAAGGGTCGGACGAAGGACTCGAGGATGGCGGAGAGGGTGAGGTAGGTGAGGAAGACGGCGAGGATGGCGGCCTCGAGGAAGTCGGCGACGGACTCGCCCATGCGCTCGATGTCGCCTCGGAAGCTGAGGGTGTATCCGGCGGGGAGGACTTCCTGGTCGGCGATGTTGCGGGTGACGTCGTTGACGATGTTGCCGAGCTTGCCGCCGGCCTGCATGGTGCCGGTGATCTTGACGATGCGCAGCTTGTCCTCGCGGAGGATCTGGACGGGGATGGAGACCTGGGTGACGTCGGCGACGGTCTCGAGGGGGACGGGCTGTCCGTTGGCTCCTGGGACGAGGAAGGCCTTGACCTGCTCGGTTCCGGGGGTCTCGCGGTACTTGACTCGGATGTCGAAGGAGCGGTCGCCGCGCTTGTAGATGGCGGGGGTGATGCCCTCGAGGTTGCCTCTCATCATGGTTGCGAGGGTGGAGGCGGAGAGCTTTCGGTCGGAGAGGACGGCGCGGTTGGGGGTGATGAGGAGCTGCGGCTTGCCGTCGCGGACGGAGGCGTCGATGTCGCCGGCGCCGGGGACGCCCTGGGTGATGGCCTGGACTTGGCGTCCGATGTCGTTGAGGCGGTTGAGGTCGGCGCCGGCGACGAGCATGTCGATGGGTGCGCTGAGACCGCCCATTTCGGACTCGACGGCGACGGTGATGATGCAGTCGGTCTCGTCGGAGAGGAGCTGTGTGATGTCGTTGACGCGGTCGAAGATGTTCCAGGTGCGTTCGGTCTTGTCGGTGAAGAGGAGCTGGAGCTGCGCGAGATAGACGGCCTCGGAGGAGGAGGAGCCGAAGGAGTCGACCTTTCCGGCGGTGGCGAGGACGTTGAGGAGTCCCTTGTCCTGGTATTCGTCGACGATGCGCTTCTGGATGGCGATGATGCGCGAGGTGGTCTTGTCGAGGTCGTAGTCGATGGGGAATTCGGCCTTGATGAAGATTTTGCCTCGGTCGCAGGTCTCCATGAAGGTGAAGCCGAGGGTGTCGGCGAAGGAGAAGGCGTGGAAGAGGATGGCGATGGTGGCGACGATGAGGGTGGCGGAGACGATTCTGGAGGCGGCGAGGGTGCGGATGAGGTTGGCGAAGGCGTTGGCGAGGTTGAACTGCTGCTTGGCCCACCAGGCGGTGAGGGCGTCGAAGCGGGACTTTCGGCGCTGTGAGGCGGGCTTGAGGATGAGTGCGCAGAGGATGGGAGTGAGGGTGAGGCTGATGAAGATGGACATGACGTTGAGGATGAGCGTCGTGACGGCGAAGGGGGCGAAGAAGAGTCCGACGAGGGAGGACATCATGCCGATGGGGAGCATGACGACGACATTGGTACCGGCGGAGGCGGTGACGGCGAGCGCGACCTCGTTGGTGCCGACGCGCGCGGCCTCCCAGGGGTCTGGCGTGTCCTCGAAGCGCTTGGCGATGTTCTCGAGGACGACGATGGAGTTGGAGACGAGGATGCCGACGGAGAGTCCGATGGCGAGGAGGGTGGAGATGTTGAGGGAGTAGTTGAGGAGCTGCATGAAGAACAGGCTCATGATGATCGTCAGGGGCATGGTGATGATGACGATGACGGTGGTGCGGATGTTGGCGAGGAAGACGAAGAGGAGGAGTGCGCAGATGACGATGCCGGTGACGATGTCGGAGAGGGTGGAGTCGACGGTCTGCTGGACGTTTCTGCCGGTGTCGGTGAACCAGACGAGATCCATGCCGCCGGGGAGGGTGGGCCGGACTTCCTCGACCTTCTTGGCGACGCCCTGGACGAGGGCGACGGTGTTGGCTTCGGACTTCTTGATGATTTTGAAGACGACGCAGGGCTCGCCGTTGATGTAGGCCTTGGAGCGGACCTCGTCGGTGGTCATGGTGACGTTGGCGAGGGAGCCGATGGTGCGTCGTGCGCCGTCCTGGTTGGCGACCTCGAGTCCGGCGATGTCCTCGAGCTGCGCGTAGTCGGCGTCGAATTTGACGGAGATTTCCTGTCCGTGGTCCTTGACGCGTCCGGCAGGGAGTGAGAGGATGTTGTTCTGGATGGCGGCGATGACGGAGGCGGAGGAGAGACCGGCGGCGGCGAGTTCCTGCCTGTCGAGTTCGATGTGGACTTCTCGCTCGTTGCCGCCGATGAGCTCGACCTTGGCGACGCCTCCGATGTTGGAGAACTGGTCGGCGAGGGTGTTGTCGGCGTAGTCGTAGATTTCCTCGAGGGTGCTGGAGCCGGTGAGGGCGAGGGTGACGACGGAGGTGGCGTTGATGTTGACCTTTTCGATGACGGGTCGCTCGCAGTCGTCGGGGAGGTCCTCGAGGACGGCGTCGAGCTTTTCGCGGACGTCGACGGCGGCGGTGTCGACGTCGACGTCGAGGTTGAATTCGAGGGTGATCTGGCAGACGTTCTCCATGCAGGTGGTGGAGCAGTGCTTGAGTCCGTCGAGTCCGGAGACGGCGTCCTCGATGCGCTTGGCGACCTCGACCTCGATGTCCTCCGGGGTGGCGCCGGCCCAGGTGGTGACGATACTGACATAGGGGATGTCGAATTTGGGGAGGTTCTCGAGGGAGAGCTTGCGGTAGGCGTTGAGTCCCATGGCGGTGAGGGCGATGAGCAGGCAGGCCATGGCGACGGGATGCCGGGTGGATGAGTCGGCAAGAGACATGGGGTGGTCTCCTTTATGATTGGGGGGGGAGGGCGGTCGGTCGGGGTCAGTCGGCGGCGGTTGGGGAGTGGGTCGTCACTTGCGGATGGCGATGGGGCTGTCGTCGATGAGGAGGTATTGGCCCTCGGTGATGACCTGGGTGTCGGCGGAGAGGGCGAAGGGGGTGCGGTCGCCGTTGGGGGCGACGGTCTCGGCGGCGAGGATTTCGGTGATGCCGTCGTTGGCGAGTCCGGTCTTGACGGCGAGGAGGCGCGCCTTGTCGCCGTTGGCGACGAAGATGACCTTGCCGAGGTTTCGCTCGATGATGGCGTGGGAGGGGACGCCGAGTCCCTGGCGGTGGTTGAGGATGATGGTGACGGAGGCCATCATGCCGGCGGCGAGTCGGCGGTCAGGGTTGTCGACCTTCGCCTTGACCTCGAAGGTGCGGAGGGTGGTGTCGATGGTGTCGGCGCGGTAGGTGACGGGGAAGGAGCCGGCGTCGGCGCCCTCGGCGACGAGTCGGACGGAGGTCTTTCCGGGGACGATGGCGTCGAAGTAGCGTCCGGGGATGAGGACGGCGGCCTCGAGGAGTGCGGGATCCTCGATGCGGAGGACGGGGTTGCTCTTGGAGGCGTACTCGCCGGGCTCGCGGTGGCGTTTGGTGACGACGCCGGAGAGGGGAGCCTTGATGGTGCAGTCGTCGAGGTCGCGGGAGGCGATGTCGAAGGAGACCTGCGCCTGCTGGCGCTGGGCGTCGGCGGCCTGCGCCTGCGCCTTGGCGAGCTTGAGGTTGGCGTCGGCGACGACGAACTGGGTGTCGTAGGTCTCCTTCTCGTTGAGGGTGACGTTGCCCTTGCGGAAGAGGTTCTCGTAGCGGTCGCGGTCCTTGAGCGCCTTGTCGCGCTGGGCCTGCGCCTTGTCGACGGAGGCGACGGCGACGCGGTGCTGTTCGGTGGCGACGAGGAGCTGCTGCTCGGCGACCTGCCGGTTCTGGCTGGGCTTGCGGGTGTCGGTGACGAAGAGGACGGTCTGGTCCTTGACGACGCGGTCTCCCTCGTCGGCGGGGAGCTGCTCGAGGGTTCCCTCGATCTTGACGGTGACGTTGGCGTAGTTCTTGGCCTTGAGGGAGCCCTGGGCGAAGAGCCGGTCCTCGAAGGTGCGCTGGGTTGGCGGCTCGACCTTGACGGCGACGGCCTTGCGCTGCGGGGTCTGGCTCTGGCCCTGGTCCTGCTGATCCTGCTGTTTGGCGCAGCCGGCGAGGGCGAGGGCTGCGAGGAGGAGGGAGTGTGCGAGGAGGTATTTCATGGCGTGTGGGGTGTGTTGGTGGGGGGATGTATGGGGGTGGTGTGGGGGGGGCGGCGGTCAGTTGTCGGCGGGGAGCGGCTTGTCGTCCTTGGCGTCAGGGGAGGGCTCCTGGTCGGGGGTGAGGGGCGCGGGTCGGATGAGGAGCGGGGATGGCTGTTCGCCGGGGACCTGGAGCGCGCCGGTGGCCATGTCGAACTGGATGCGCGCGAGGAAGGTCTGGAAGGTGGCCTTGAGCTGGTCGGTCTCGGCGGCCTGTGCCTCGCCCTGTGCGTCGAGCATGTCGTTGACGGTGATGAGTCCCTCCTTCTGCCTGGCCTCGTAGTCGCGGAACTTGGCGTCGAGGTAGCGGAAGGCGGCGGCGGCGGTGACGAGGTTGTCGTCGGCGTCCTTGAGTGCGTTGTGCGCCTTGACGACCTCGAGGATGATGGAGAGGAAGGTGGCCTCGCGGTCGAGTTCGGCGGAGGTTCTGGAGACCTTCGCGGCCTGGTAGCGGTTGTACTTGGCGAAGCCGTCGAAGAGGTCCACGGCGGCGGTGAAGCCGCCGTAGAGGGCGCTGACGTGCTTGGCGAAGGAGTCGGAGTTCCAGGAGGCGTTGGCGAAGGTGGAGACGGTGGGGATGAAGCTGGCGATGGCGGCGCGGACGGAGTTCTCGGCGGCGACGACCTGGTGGTCGGCGATGGAGAGTGAGGGGTGCTGCTGGAGGGCGTCGAGGACGAAGGTCTCGACGGTGGCGTTAGGGAGCGGGTCGAGGGAGAGGTCGCCGTTGAGGCGGATGTCGGCGAGGGGCGAGAGGCCGAGGAGGCGGAGAAGCTCGCCCTTCTGGGCGCTGAAGTCGCGCCTGACGGCGGCGAGGGTGGCCCTGCGGGCGGCGAGGAGGTAGTCGGCCTGGCTGCTTTCCCAGGGGGAGGCGAGTCCCTCGGCGGCGAGCCCGGCGACGCGCGCTCGGAGGGTCTCGGCGGCGGCGACCTGCGTTTCGAGTGTGGCGATCATCTTCTCGTAGAGGCAGGACTGGAAGAAGGCGACGCCGGTCTGGAGGATGATGGCCTGTCGGGTGAAGTGCGCGGAGAGCTCGGCGACGTCGACGTTGAGGCGCGTGTTCTGGAAGAGGAAGTAGGCGGCGGGGACGAGGACGGGGAGGGTGGCGTCGATAGTGGCCTTGCGGTAGGTCTTGTCGGCCATCTGGACGCCGTTGGCGGACTGGGGGATGCTCCAGGTGGTGAGTCCGGCGGTGGCGGTGACGGTGGGGAGGAAGTCGGCGAAGGATAGGTTGCGGTCGAGTTGCGCCAGCCGTTTCTTGAGTTCGGCCTGCCGGCTATCGTAGTTGCCCCTCATGGCGAGGGCGATGCACTCGCCGAGGGTGAGGGGGTGGTCGAGGACGGCCTCGCGGCGCCGGAGCTCCTGCCGGAAGGCCCTGATGTGCTCCCGGCGGAACGCGGCGGGGTCGTCGATGCCCGCGCAGCCGGTCAGGAGCGCCGCGGCGGCCAGCAGCGCCGCGCCTGGCAACAGTCTCTTGATGCTCATGGTGGATGGACCTCTGGAATGGTGGATGGATGTCGGTCAGGAGGGGAAAGTGCGGTAAGGCGCATGACTTTCGGCCCGCGCACGGGAATCTCTGCGACTGTCGCTGGACAGGGCGGCGGGGGAGGCTTATGGTGGGGTGTCTGCGCGGAGGATACTATAATCCTGAGCCGTTTGGAATTCAAGCCGCATTTCAAACGGTCGTTTGGCAAGGGTGATGTGTTGCGCGAGGTCAATGGACCCGTGGGCTGCGGGCGTGTTCCGGCTGTGATTTTGGAAAGTGCGTTTGAAATGCCTGTTTTGCGCGTGTGTTGAGGGGAGGGGTGGCTATGTGTTGCCGTGTGGCATGGTGGTTGTGTTCAGTGGAGGCGTGCTCGTTTCTGGGCGAGGATGTCGGCGGCTCTGCCGAGTCGCTGCTGGAGCTTGGCGGTCTGGGGGTCGAGGGTGGGCTGCGCGGCGGGATGCGCGACGTGGAGCTGCCTGCTGGTGATGGTTGGGATGAGGAGCTGGTGTTCGAGGAGGGCGGCGATGAGGGACTCGGTGCAACGGAGGGCGGCGTCGGTGGTGAGGAGGAGCTCGTCGAGGTCTGGGGTGGTGATGACGCCGGGAGGGAGTGGTGGGACGCAGGCTGGGCAGCCGCCGTGGCAGGGGCATTCGGCGATGATGTGTCGGCAGAGCGCGAGGGCCTCTGGGAGTCGCTCGAAGATTTTCTCGGCGTAGCCGACGCCGCCCTCATGGGTGTCGAAGAGGAAGAGGGCGCTGTTCCAGCGGTCCTGTTCGTCTGGGATGAGGGAGATGTCGGTGCTGATGTCGGCCTCGTCGGCCATGCAGAGGGCTGGCGCGGCTCTGCGGAGGATGTAGGCGAGTCCGTGGAGAGCGGCACCGAGCCATCTGCGGTCGTGGGTGTCGGCCATTTCGAGCCAGGCGCGGGAGGGTCGGAGGGAGAAGCCGGTGGTGTCGTACTCGAAGGGGTCGAGGGTGATGGGGCCGTAGCCGATGTTCTCGTAGGTTCTCTCGCGGATTTTCTTGTAGAGCTTGGGCTGCATGTTGACGTGGATGGCGCCGAAGTCGATGGGTGTTTGGGGGTCGGGGCCATGGTCGAAGACCTCGGTGATCTCGACGCGGTTTTCCCAGGAGGCCTCGGTGAAGTAGTCGACGTTGGCGAGTTCGACATGGCAGGTCTTGCGTTCGAGGTCGAGGTCGGTGGACATATACTTCTGTCCGAGGTGCTGGTAGATGGCGTCCTTGTAGAGGGTTCCGCGCGCGCCGATGGGGTCGATCTCGCCGATGACGACGGAGCCGTGGAGGATTTGGACGTTGTAGTCGGTCATGCCTCGGATGTTGACGCCCTTTGCGGGGTAGTCTCGGAGGGCGTAGCGGAGGTTCTGTCCCCAGGGTCTGAGGGTGTTCTGCTCCTTGAGGAGGGCGATGGCGAGCTGGGCGGCCTGGCTGCCGAAGAGGGGCTCGTGGGGTCGGAGGGGGTATTCGTGGGCGGCGCAGGGGAGGTGCTGGAGGATGATGTAGGGGTTGTCGGCGTTGAGCCAGGCTTGCTCGATGGGGGTGGAGGTGATGAAGTCAGGGTGGTTGACCATGTACTGGTCGATGGGGGAGTCCTTGGCGACGAAGACGATGACGGGGTGTCCGCCCTTTCGTCCGACTTGTCCGGCCTGCTGCCAGAAGGAGGCCATGGAGCCGGGGTGTCCGGAGAGGATGCAGAGTTCGAGGGAGCCGATGTCGATGCCGAGCTCGAGGGCGTTGGTGGAGATGACGGTGTTGATGCGTCCGGTGAAGAGGTCGTTCTCGAGCTGTCGGCGCTCGTTGGGGAGGAGTCCGCCGCGGTAGGGCTTGATGCGGTCGGCGAGGAAGGCGAAGCGTCCGTCGATGACGGTGTTTCGGAGTCGTTCGACCTCCTGCCGTCCGCGGCAGAAGCAGATGGTGCGGATGTTGTGTTCGGTGGCGAAGCGGAGGATGGGGACGGTGACGGAGGCGGGGCCCTTGCGGAAGGAGGCTCCGTCCTCGGTGGTGAGCATGGGCGGGTTGATGCAGAAGAGCTTGCGCGCGGGTCTGGGGGAGGAGTCCTGGTCGATGAGGGTGACGTCGCGTCCGAAGAGGGCGCGGACGTGTTCGGCGGGGTTGGCGACGGTGGCGGAGCAGCAGACGAAGGAGGGCTGGACGCCGTAGAGCTCGCAGAGTCGGAGGAGTCGTCGGAAGACGTTGGCGACGTGGGAGCCGAAGGCGCCGCGGTAGGTGTGGACCTCGTCGATGACGATGTAGCGGAGTCGTGAGAGGAAGGCCTTCCAGGCGCGTCCGTGGTTGGGGAGGATGCCGGAGTGGAGCATGTCGGGGTTGGTGATGACGAAGTCGGCGCTGCGCTGGAGGGTGTGTCGGGCCTCGACGGGGGTGTCGCCGTCGAAGGTGCCGAGGAGGGCGTTTCGGCTGGCGGCGGCGGCGAGTCTGGCGAGGGTGGACTCCTGGTCTCTGGAGAGGGCCTTGGTGGGGTAGAGGAGGAGGGTGGAGAAGGGCTTGGGCGCCTGGATGAACTCGTTGAGGATGGGGAGGAGGAAGGAGAGCGTCTTGCCGGAGGCGGTTCGGGAGACGATGGCGGTGTCCCGGTTGGCGGAGATGGCGTCGAAGGCGGCGGCCTGGTGCTCATAGAGGCTGGAGATGCCCTGCTGGAGGAGGATGTCACGCAGTTCGGGGCGGAGGGAGTCGGGGAGCGGGCGGCGGCTTCCGGGGGAGGCGGGGAGGTCGAGCTCGGCGGTGATAGTGCGCGAGAAGGTGCCGCGCAGATGGTTGAGGAGTTGCTGGATGTCGGCGGGTATTTGCATGTGCGGGCGCGTGGGGAGGTGAGGTGGAGGGGGCGGCTGGCCGGTGTGGCGGGGCGAATAAAGATAAGGTACTATTCTTATGGGGGAAGTCAAGGTGTCACGAGGGTCTGTCTGGGGGTGGCTGGGTGTCGCGTTTCGTCGGCTGCTGGATGTGGTGAGCGGGCGTGGGCTCCGTCGTCGTGCGCGTCATCTGGCTCTGGGTCGTCTGGGGGAGCGTCTGAGCTGTCGGGCGCTGGGGGAGATAGGGGTGGAGGTGCTGTGCCGGAACTACCGGAATCGCCGTGGGGAGATAGACATTGTGGCCCGGGAGGGTGGTGTGCTGTGCTTTGTGGAGGTGAAGTCGCGGCGTGTGGGGGGGCGCGCGCGTCCGGCGGACGCGGTGGATGCGGAGCGCCGTCTGCGTTATGTTCGCGCGGCGGGTCTGTATTTGCGCTCGGTGTGTCCGGAGGGGGTGCTGGCGCACCGATACGACATCATGGAGGTGGAGTTCCGGGGGTGGCGTGTGTGCGGGATGTGGTACTGGCGTGGCGCGTTCACGGAGCGTGAGGTGCTGTCCTCGTGGCGGCGGCGTCGCGCCAGCGGTCTCTGAGGAGCTGGCGGTTGTCGAGGACGAGCCAGATGAAGTCGAGTTCCTGGACGATCATGTCGCGCTGCTGTCGGACGCACCATTCGCGCATCCAGCCGAAGCGGACGGCGGCGATGAGGTCAGGGAGGAAGTGGAGTGTTTCGGGTGTGATGTGTGCGTCGGCGGCCCAGTTGGCGACGAAGGCGGTGGCGCAGGGGCCGGTGAGCCAGGCGGGGCTGTCGTTGCCGAGGCATCCGAGGAGGTTGGCGGCATCGTAGGCGGCGGTCTTGAGTCCGAGGAATTCCCAGTCGATGACGGCGCTGATGCCGTGGTCGGTCCAGAGGACGTTGAGCGGATGGAAGTCGCCGTGCGCAAAGGCGGTGGGGAGGGTGGGTTCGGCGTCGAGGAAGTCGCGGAGTTCGGCGACGATGGGCTTGAGGTCGTCGGCGAGGGGTGGCAGGCGCTGGGCGAAGAGGGGCATGACGCGGGTGATGTAGGCTCTGGTGAGGAAGCGTGTCCAGGGGAGGTTGAGGGAGCTGGCGGCGCGGGAGCAGTCGGCGAGGAAGCGGGCGAGGGCCTGGCCTCTCCAGGCGTCGTCGCCGTAGGAGCGGCGCGGGAGGGGGGAGCCGGGGACGAAGGGGCGGAGCTGCCAGAGGAGTCCGTCTGCGTGGGGGAGGAGGAAGTCGCCGTTGGGGAGCGGGAGCCAGGGTGCGAGGGCGTGGCAGCCGGCGTCGGCGAGGGCCTGGAGGGTCTGTGCCTGGAGGTTTCTGGCGTGTGCCTTTTCGGGTCGGACGCCCTCGAGGACATAGGCCTGTCCGTGGGCGTCCTGGACGACGTGTCGGGCGACGGCGCGTTCGGGGCTGCCGGCGGGGCAGGCGTGTCGGAGGGTGGAGAGGCTGGCGTCGGGGAGCCAGTGTCGGGCGATGGCGAGCGGATCGGCGGGTGTCGGGGTCATGGGGGGGGGCGAGTGGAGTCAGTCGAGTTTCCGGCGCAGCTTTTCGGCCTGTTTGTGGTCGCCGTTGTTTTCGTGGGCCTGGATGAGGAGTCGCGTGTCCCAGTCGCGGAAGCGTGGGTCGTTTGGGGCGACGCGGTCGAAGTGTCGTCTGGCGGAGCGGATGAAGGTCTTGATGAAGCGGAGTGCCTCTTCGGCCTGTCCGGTCTGGTGGGTCATGATGAGATAGAGGTCGAGGTAGGAGAGGAGCTTGGCGGCCTCCCGGCGGTAGTCCTTGAGGAAGGCCTCGAAGAGCTTGCGCGCCTTTTGGGGCTGACCGTCCTGGAGGGCGGCGTTGATGTGGGCGATGGCGGCGTCGGCGGCGAGGTCGTCGCGCTTGCCGGCGCGGCGGGTCTGCTGCTGGAGGATGCGGTCGGCGGCGTTGGTGTGTCCTCGGAGTCGGAGGAGCCTGGCCTGCCGGAGGCGGAAGTCCTGGACGCGGTCGGGGAAGTCGCGGAAGGCGTTGGCCTGCCGTTCGAGGAGCTGGGTGAGTTCGGTGGCGTCGTCGGCGAGATGGGCTCGGATGTCCCAGGCGAGGGTGGAGGTGGGGTGGAGGGCGATGGCCTGCTCGGCGAGGAGTCGGGCGTGGCGCGGGAGATCGGCGAGGGTCAGGATGGCGGCGAGCCGTGCGAGGGCGTCGGCCTGTCGCGCCTTGGGGGAGCTGTCGCAGATGAGTGGTAGGAGGTGGTCGTTGACGCGGGCGCCGGTCTGGGGGTGGACGGCCTGTCCGGTGGTGTAGCGGTCGTCCTTGAAGCGTCCGATGTCGGTGACCCAGCCTTTTCGGGGCTGCAGGTAGGCGACCCAGGCGTGTCCGCCGCGTCGGCCCTCTCCGGCGAAGAGGATGGCCGGGTAGCCGTGGGCTCGGAGGGTGATGACGGTGAAGTAGGCCTGGTCGGTGCAGATGCCCCCGCGCTGTCGGATGGCCGGGAGGGTGTAGGGGCCGTGTGGCCATTGCCAGGCGGCTTGGGCGAGTCGGGCCTGGTCGTAGAGGATGGAGTGGAAGAGCCGTTCGGGTGACTGGAGTCGGACATTCTCGCGGACCCATTCGAGCTCGTCGACGGGGAGCGGGGTGTCGACGACGAAGGTGAGTTCGGCGACGGAGAGCTGTCCGGGGCGGAAGGGCGCGTCGCGGCTGTCGAGGGTGCGGCGGAAGAAGTCGAAGCGTCTGGTGAGGTCGGGGGAGGCGTCGGGTGGCTGGGGGCCCATCTGGTGATGGAGGGGCTGTCGGTCGGTGTGGTCCCAGACGAGTGCGAGCGCGAGCATGAGAGGCCAGTGCCGTTCGGCCTCCTGCGGGCCGGCGTGCCGGAAGAGCTGGCGGAGGATGGCAAGGACACGGGGGTAGTCGTCGTGGTAGACGAACTGGCTTTCGAAGCTGATGGCGAGGTTGGCGAGGAGATCGGAGGTGCGCTGGGGGGAGGCGAGCAGCCAGCGCCGGAACGCCTCGTCCTGGAGAGGTTCGCGGCAGTCCTCGCGCTGGTTGAGGGTGAGGAGCCAGAGGGCGTCGGCGACGGTGGTGAGGCTCTTGCGCTGGTCGGCGGAGAGCCGTCCGAGGGGTATGGCGGAGAGCTGTCGCTGCAGGAGGTCGGCGATGGCGCTGCGGGCTTCGCGCTGGTCGGCGGGGGAGTCTGGCGGTTTGGCGGCGAGGACGGCGCCGAGCTGGGCGGCCGTGGGCCTGGGGCCGAGCCTCCTGATGCGCGAGGCGAGATCGGCGGACGGCGCGGCGGCGAGGAGAGTGGCCAGCGGCAGCAGCGTGAGGATGGGGAGCAGATGCGCGTTCATGGGGGGGAAGGCGGTTAGGGGCCGTGCCGGTCAGCGGATGCCGAGGCGGGCGGATGCGTGCTCATGGGGGCGGCGGGAAAAGGGGCGAGCAGGGGATTGCCGTGACAATAAAGATACTTCCGGGGCGTTTATTTGGCAAACGACGGCGTTGGACGAAGGCAGGCAAGTCAGCAGCAGCAACCGGACAGGGCAGAGAGACGTGTTGAAGACGCAGGGCAAGGAAGACGGCAGGGGAATGTCGGCGCTCGACGAGGGCGAGCTGGTGCGGCGGTGCCGCGTCGGCGACGAGCTGGCGTTCGAGGAGCTGTACCGGCGCTATCGGCTGCCGCTGTACTCGTACATCCACAAGCTGCTGCCGGATCAGTCGTCCCAGGTGGACGACATCTTCCAGCAGGTCTGGTGCCGGGCGGTTCGGAACTGGGAGCGCTACAGTGACCAGCAGCGTCTGCTGGCGTGGCTGTGCCGGATTGCGCATAACCTGGTGATGGATCTGCATCGTCGGAGCCGCCATCTGGCGTCCGAGTCGCTGGAGGAGCAGGACGCGGCCTCGGTCGAGCTGCGCGTGTCCGAGGCGATGGAGCAGGACGAGCTGCACCAGGCACTGGAGGCGGCCATCTGCCGGCTGCCGCCGGAGCAGCGGCAGGTCGTCGAGTTCCGGCGGCGGGGGCGCAGCTTCCGGGAGATCGCGGAGGAGCAGGGCATCTCGCTCAACACGGTGCTGGGCCGGATGCACTACGCGGTGCTGAAGCTGCGCGGGCAGTTGCGTGACTACCTGTAGGCAGGATTGAGGATTTGTGAGTGGCGGGTCGGGGCCTGATGGCCCGAGCCACTGGACAAGCTGGCCGACGGACGGCCACAGGAGGTATGGACTATGACGTGCGATGAGTGCGAGAGACAGTTGCTCGAGCTGTTGGGCGAGCCGCAGGGCGAGCTGCGTGAGCATCTGGCGGGCTGCGCGGACTGCCGGGCGTTCCGGTCGGTCGTGGCGACGCTGGAGTCGGGCTGCGGCGGCGCGGCCGTGCCGTCCCCGGCGCTGGACGCGGCGGTGCTGCGGCTGGGCCGCGAGGAGCTTCGTGGGGTTCGCCGGAGGCGACTGATGCGTCTGCTGACGCGTGGCGTGGCGGCGGCGGCCATCGTGGCGGTGTCGGCGGTGTCGCTGACGGGGCTGCTGGAGACTGGCGGGGGCGCGGTGGCGTCGGTGCGCAGCCAGGAGTCGCTGGCGCCGTCGGAGGAGGAGATGGTGGCGGTAGGTCAGGAGCTGGCGACGAGCAAGCTGTACGCGGACATGGCGCTGGACGACTGGGAGCAGGACTGCACCAGGCTGTACCTGACGGCGACGGAGCCGGAACTGGCGGAGCCGGAGCCGGCGGCGCTGGCGTCGGCGACGCCGGTGCTGCCGATGGACGCGGAGTTCGTGGCGCTGTCCAGCGAGCTGGACACGATGGGGCTGCTGGTCAGCCTGGACGGGCACTGACGGTTTTTCGAGAATGGTTTGGTCGAGTGTGATGTGCGTCGAAGCGAAGGCGACAGGAAGCAAGAGACGAAGGAGAAGCGTGAGATGAGGATGCAGGTCAGGTCATGGTTGATGGGCGGTCTGCTGCTGCTGTCGTCCGGCGGCGGTGTCTGGCTGTCTGCGGCGGAGTCGCCGGAGGCGGGAAAGCTGCCGGAGGGGGGGCGAGTGGAGCGCGGTCAGCGTCCGCATGGCGATGACCGCCGGCAGTTTGGGGAGCAGTTGCGTCAGATGATGGAGCGGCTGAGGCAGGAGCGTCCGGAGGAGTTCCAGCGTCTGGAGCAGTTGAAGAAGACGGACAGGGCCGCGTACTTCGAGGAGATACGGAAGCTGATGCCTCGGCGCCCGTGGTTCCCGAGCAAGGTTGAGAAGCTGGACCGTCACTGCTTTGACCTGAGCCGGCAGTATCGGCAGGCGCGGACGGAGCAGGAGCGCGAGGCCATCCGGGGCGAGCTGCGGAAGTCCGTCGAGCAGGCGACCGACGCGATGATCGCCGACCTGCGGCAGCGCCTGGAGCGCATGGAGCGGAGGCTGGGCGAGATGGAGACGAACCGCGACAAGATGATTGAGGACCGCCTGCGGATGCTGACGCGCGAGCGCGGCGACGTCCCGCCGCCTCCTCCGCCCCCGCCGCCGGCGTCGGAGGAGCCGCCGAAGGGTCTCTGAGGAGGCGTCCGGTTCGAGGCACGGCGCAGGACGGCGCGGCCCGCCTTTTCCATCCCTCCCTCTCGGGTCCGGGTGGAGGAGGCGGGCCGCGCCGTCCTGCTTTGTCTGCGTGTGGTGTGTGTGAGTGAGCCGGCCGGTCAGCCGGTGAAGGCCTTGGCGGCGGCGGCGGGAGTCCTGGCGCTGAGGACGGCCTTTCGCTTGGCCTCGTTGGAGAGGATCTGGGCGACCTGCGAGATGAACTGGAGATAGGGGCCGGGCTCGTCGTTGGGGCAGAGGGAGAGGATGACGATGTGGGTCTTGTGGTCTTCGCCGGGGTCGTACTCGAAGCCCTCGGCGGAGATGCCGATGGCGGTGGTGAAGACGGATGTGCCGTTGGTGCGGGTGTGTGGCATGGCGATGCCGCCGTCCTGGTAGGTGGTGATGATGCTCTCGCGGTCGAGGAGGTCCTGGTAGCACTTGTCGGGGTCGGCGAGCGGGGTGTGGAGGTTGATGAGTCCCAGGAGTTCGCGGAAGGCGTCGTTCTTGGTGGTCGCGGTCATGTTGACGATGATGTTCTCGGGGGTGATGACCTTGTCGAGGGAGGTGAAGGAGGCGGCGGCGTGCCGCGTCGGCGGAGTGGGGGTGGCGGCATGGGTGGCGGGGGCGCCGTAGATCTGGCTCTTGAGGGTGTCGGGCCTGGCTAGCTGTCGGAGTTCGGAGAGGTTCTTGTGGAGCTCGACGAGGCTCTCGTAGACGGTGGTGTTGATGAGGGCGACGTCGTCGGGCTGGGAGGCGAAGTTGAAGGTGGTGCCCTCGATTTCGAGGGAGAAGCTGGTCTTGTCGCGCCGGAACTGGATGACGCGGATGTCCTTGCCGATGGCGGAGGTGGAGAAGCCGTCGTGGTGGAGCATCTCGATGATCTCGTTGAGGGCGAAGTTGGCGAGGGCCTCGGTGTGGAAGGTGAAGGAGGTGACGGTGGTGTTGTCGTCGGGGACCTCGCGGCGGACGCCCTTTCGCTTGACGGAGAGGACGGCGGAGAGGAGCGGCGGGGCGAGGAGGGCGGTGATGAGGGGCATGATGATGGCGATGCCGAAGAGGCTGCTGTCGAAGATAGGCACGCGGTCGGGGACGAGCTGTGCGTTGTGGCCGTCGCGGACGGTGGCGGCGTCGGCGCTGACGAGGTGTGTCTCGCCGGTCTTGGCGAGTTTCTCCTGTGCCTTGAGCTCGGGGTTCTTCATCATGGTGGTGGCGGCGATGCCGGCGATGATGAGGACGACCTCGCAGCGCGGGATCATGCCGATGCCGACGCGGAGGGCGCCGATGCCGTTGAAGTTCATGCAGAAGGCGGGGAGCGAGCAGCCCAGGATCTTGCCCAGGATGGCCATCAGGGAGAAGATGACGCCGACGATGAGGACATGCGGGTTGGCCAGCACGCGGACGTCGACGAGCATGCCCATGACGACGAAGAACAGGGGGACCAGGAAGTTGTAGACGGGGGTGAGCGAGGCGCGGATGCGGAAGGCGACGTCCGTCTTGGAGAGCGAGAGTCCCATGACGAAGGCGCCGATGATCATGGCCAGTCCGGCCTGCTCGAAGAGTCCGGCGAGGATGAGGGCGAGGCCGAACGCCTGGATGGCGAACAGCTTGGAGGACTTGAAGATCTTGAGGAAGGAGGCGAGCCGGCGGGCGCAGACGAGTCCGACGGCGGTGACGCCGAGCCAGATGCCGAAGCTGCGGATGGTGATGCCGAGGATGTTGCCCCAGGCCATGGCGCCGCCGTTGAGCTCGACGTTGGCGATGCCGATGACGATGGCGAGGCAGACGATGCCGAGGACGTCGTCGATGACGGCGGCGGCCATGATGGTCACGCCCTCGGGGGAGTCCATGCAGCGGTGCTCGGAGAGGATGCGGGCGGAGATGCCGACGGAGGTGGCGGTGCAGAGGATGCCGAGGAAGAGGCAGCGCGGATCCATGAGCTCCCAGCCGTAGACGAGGAGTCCGACGGCGGCGCCGCAGGCGAAGGAGAAGGCGATGCCGCCGATGCCGACGACGGTGCCGACGACGGAGTACTTGAAGAAGGTGCGGACGTCGGTCTCGAGTCCGGAGATGAAGAGGAGGACGATGGAGCCGAGGGTGGCGATGCTGTAGAGGGTGGTGTCGACGGGGATGCCGATGACGGCGGTGGAGAGCGGGAAGAGGCCGTGCTCCATGCCGTGGAGGGGCAGGGGGACGCTGCCGAGGGCGTAGGGGCCGATGAGGATGCCGGCCAGCAGCTCGCCCATGACGGAGGGGATGCGGCACTTGGTGGCGAGCATGCCGAAGAGCCGCGCGAGGACGATGATGAGGCCAATCTGGATGGCCAGCAGGGCGATTTGCTGTGACATGGCGTGGGTTGAGGGGTGGGGAGGCGGGCCTAGAGGGTGGTGACGCAGCCGTCGTGGGCGAAGGAGACGGGGAAGGGGAGGTGCCGGCACATGTCGAGGGCGAGCCGCTGCCGGTCGGCGGGCTGCCAGGGGTCGCCGATGTGGTAGAAGACGAGGCGTCCGGCCTGGAGTCGCTCAAGGGTGGGGATGGCCTTCTCCAGGGGGTAGTGGGTGATTTCGCTGAAGACGAGGTCGCAGCCCTGGGCGGCGTCGAGGGGGAAGTCGTGGAAGTCGGCGGCGAGGTCGCCGGTGAAGAGGACGCGCTTGCCCTCGCAGGAGAATTTGAGTGAGAAGGCGCAGACGTCGGGGTTGTGGAGATGCGCGAGGTGGTCGGTGCGGACGGCGGTCATGGCAAGGGTGCCGTCGTCGTAGCCGTGGGTGTCGTCGTAGGCGCGGACATCGCCGAAGACGGGGGCGCCGCCGTCGTGCTCGGCGCGGTTGTCGAAGCGTCCGGAGTGGTTGGCCTCCCTCCAGGCGACGAGGCCGTCGAACGCGGCGGCCTCGGGGAGGAGGACGCTGAGCCTGACGTCGGGGAAGCGCCGGCGGTACTTGGCGGCCTGCTCGCAGAGGACGGGGAGGCTGCCGGTGTGGTCGATGTGCATATGGGTGACGAAGATGGCGGACAGTTGCGAGGCGCAGAGCCCTCGGCGCACGAGGAGCGCGTTGGCGGGCTCGCCGCAGTCCACCAGGTAGAGGCGTCCGCCCGTCTCCAGCAGCGTCGAGGAGCAGAAGTGCTCGGGGGTTGGGTCGCCGTGGCTCGTGCCCAGGTTGGTGATTCTCATGTCCAGGATGCTCCTCTTGCTCTGCGGCGTCGGCCGCAGGTGTTCCATGTTTTCCCAAAAACGAAAAGAACCCCATCAGGGCTGTGGGCCGGTGCTGGGGCGACGGGGGTGCCGGAAGGTGCGCTCCCGCTGGGAGTCTTGTGTCATAATGTATCGCTGGCTTAGCGGCTTTCAATCGCGGCTGGCGAAAAAATGTTCGTTTCTGTCATGTTCTGTCCGGGCGGAGGCAACGAGTGCGCCCTCCGTCCCGAGTGTGTCTCGGGGCGGAGGGCGCGAGTCAGGGCGTGTGTGGCCCGGGCGTGTGTGGAGGGAGGGCTCAGAGCTGGGTGGCGCCCTGGTCTCGGAGGGCGACGACGACCTTGCGGACGTCCTGTGCGCGGTCCTTGGGGAGGATGAGGAGGGAGTCCTCGCTGACGACGACGATCATGTCCTTGAGTCCGACGGCGCCGACGGCGAGCTTCTTCTGTCCGGAGGCGTTGTAGACGATGCAGTCCTTGCAGTCGATGAGGATGGGGTCTCCGACCTTGACGTTGGAGCTGACGTCGTGGGGGATGGTGCGGTCGAGGGCGTCCCAGGAGCCGACGTCGTCCCAGACGAATTTGCCGGGGATGACCATGACGTGCGCGGCCTTCTCCATGAGGGCGTAGTCGATGGAGATGTTGGGGAGGGCGTCGAATATCTTGGCGGCGCGCTCGTCGTTGTGGTCCATGAGTGCGTCGGTGAGGTCCTCGAGGGTCTGGGCCATGACGGGGTTGGCGCGTCCGAATTCGTTCTGGAAGGTGGAGAGTCTCCAGAAGAACATGCCGCTGTTCCAGAAGAAGCGTCCGGAGGCGACGTACTTGGCGGCGTCCTCGGGGGAGGGTTTCTCGCGGAAGGAGACGACCTTGAGGGAGGTCTGTCCGGCGCTGTCCTTGGCGGGCTGCTCGGCGACCTCGATGTAGCCGTATCCGGGCTCGGGGCGGATGGGCTGGATGCCGATGGTGATGAGGGCATCGTTGGTCTCGGCGGTCTCCATGGCGGCCTCGACGGTCTTTACGAAGGGGGTGGTGTCGGGGATGCGGTGGTCGGCGGTGAGGACGCCGAGGGTGAGCTCCTCTGGGGAGAGGTTGGCGCGCGCGAGGATGGTGGCGGCGGCGTAGATGAGGCAGCCGGCGGTGTTGCGCTTGCAGGGCTCGGCGATGATGTTCTCGGCGGGGATGCCGAGGTCGGCGTCGATGATGGCCTGCTTGAGGTGCTGTCCGGTGGCGATGTAGATGTTGGCCGGCGGGACGATGGCCATGGAGCGCTCGACGGCCTCCTCCAGCAGCGACTGTCCCGAGCCGGTCAGCTTCAGGAGCTGCTTCGGCTGGGTGTGACGCGAGAGCGGCCAGAAACGTTCGCCGGCGCCGCCGGCCATGATGACAATGACTTTCATGCTTGCTGTCTCCTTGCGGTTGATGTGAGCAGTGACTCGCGGGTTTCCTTACGTGATGCCACTAATATGCACATCCTTCGCCAATGCGCAAATTCAAAACCGCCCCCGATAAAGAAAAAAAGTGATTTTTTTTGCATGGAGGCTCCAGGCGGACACTGCTGTCTGATTTTGTCCGTTTTCAGTTCAGAAACAGCCAGATGGAGGCTAGTTGTCGAGACGGACAATGCAAAAAAGGGAAAATTATGACAGGACAAGAAAGAAATGTCCAAGTCGGTAAATTCGGGTCTGTCCCCGACAGGTCCGGGGGCGGGTGCCCGTTTGGCGGGTGCGTCCGATGAGGAGGGCCTGGCGTCTCGGAGCGGACGGTGGTCCCGCTCGAGCGGCAGGCCGCCGTCGGGGGGGGGAGACGGGGTGGCGCCCGTCGTGGCGAAAAAAGGTCGCGTTCCATTGCGGAGAGTGTGTCGGCGGGCTATATTAGGGAGTTTGCGGGTCGGGCTGTCCGCTGTGTGGCGGGGAGCGCCGCGAGGGGTGGCTGCCGTGCCGTCCCCGCCCGGAGGAAGAACCCAGTTAGTCATAGTAGTGAGTTTAGGAGTTTGAGTCCCATGAGCAGATCATTCCATGTTGCGGTGGCCGGGGCGACCGGCGCTGTCGGCGTCGAGATGCTGAAGACGCTGGAGAAGCGCAATTTCCCGGTCAAGTCGCTGCGCCTTTTGGCCTCGTCGCGTTCGGCGGGCAAGGAGGTCACCTTCAAGGGCGAGACCCTGAAGGTCGAGGAGATGACGAAGGACTCGTTCAAGGGGATTGACATCGCGCTGTTCAGCGCGGGTGCGAGCCGGACGCGCGAGTTCGGGCCGGCGGCGGTGGAGGCCGGCGCGGTGGTGATTGACAACTCGAGCGCGTTCCGGATGGACCCGACGGTGCCGCTGGTCGTGCCGGAGGTGAATCCGGAGGACGTCAAGAAGCACCATGGCCTGATCGCGAACCCGAACTGCACGACGATCATCATGCTGGTGGCGCTGAAGCCGCTGCATGACCTGTCGCCGATCCGCCGGATTGTGGTGAGCACGTACCAGAGCGCGAGCGGCGCCGGCGCGCTGGCGATGCAGGAGCTGAAGGATCAGGCGGGCGCGTATCTGCGCGGCGAGAAGGTCGAGCCGAAGGTCCTGCCGCATCCGTATGCGTTCAACCTCTTCTCCCACAACACCACCATCGGCGACAACCTCTACTGCGAGGAGGAGATGAAGATGGTCAACGAGACGCGCAAGATCATGCACGACGACCGCATCGCCGTGTGTCCGACCTGTGTGCGCGTCCCCGTGCTCCGCTCGCACGCCGAGTCCATCGTCATCGAGCAGGAGCGCAAGGTGAGCGTCGACGAGGCGCTGGCCGCGCTGGCCAAGGCCCCGGGCGTGAAGATCGTCAACGACACGGCGCGGAACTACTTCCCGATGCCGGTGGACAGCAACGAGCAGTATGACGTGCTGGTCGGGCGCGTGCGCGACGACCTGAGCTGCGACAGGGGCCTGGCGCTGTTCGTCTGCGGCGACCAGTTGCTGAAGGGCGCGGCGCTGAACGCCGTGCAGATTGCCGAGCTGCTCTGACGGGAGCGCGCGGCGTGGCGGCAGGCGGGCGTGCCCGTGTCCCCGAGTGGGCGCGGTGCGGCCCGCCTGCCGTGTCTCTGGCCGGCGCGGGCAATCCCCCGTGCCGGCGGCGGTGGCGTCTGTTGTGTGTGTGAGTGTGTGTGCGGGAGAGACGGATATGGGCAGAACGAGCGTGTGCGTGGTGTGCGGGGGCCAGTCGGCCGAGCATGAGGTGTCGCTGCAGTCGGCACGGAACGTGCTGGGGGCTATGGACCGGGAGCGGTACGAGGTGGTGCTGGCCGGCATCGGGAAGGATGGCGTGTGGCGGCTGTATGGGGACGAGGCGACGTTCTGCGAGGATGCGGACGACCCGTCGCGCATCCGGCTGTCGCCGTCGGCGGGCGTGGAGGCGTTTCCGGTGCTGACGTCGGCGGGCGCGGCGCTGGTGGAGGTTGGCGGCGGGCGTCGCCATCCGTTCCGGCTGCTGTTTCCGGTGCTTCACGGGACGAACGGCGAGGACGGCGCGATACAGGGTCTGTGCCGGATGCTGAACGTGCCGTGCGTGGGGTGCGACCAGGCGGCGAGCGCGAACTGCATGGACAAGGACATCGCGAAGCGTCTGCTGGAGGCGGATGGCGTTCGTGTGGCGCGGTGGGTGACGCTGCGTCGCGGTCAGCCGGCGCCGTCGGCGGCGGAGATGCTGTCGCGGCTGGGTTCGCCGGTGTTCGTGAAGCCGTCGCGGGCGGGCTCGTCGGTGGGCGTGTCGAAGGTGCGGACGCCGGCGGAGCTGTCGGCGGCGGTGGAGGAGGCGTTCCGGTACGACACGAAGGTGCTGGTGGAGGAGGCGATCGTCGGCCGCGAGATCGAGTGCGCGGTCCTGGGCGACTCGGAGGTCAGGGTGGCGGTGCCTGGCGAGGTCATCCCGAAGGTGGAGTTCTACTCGTACGAGGCGAAGTACATCATGTCGGACGGCGCGGCGCTGGAGGCGCCGGCGCGGCTGACGCAGGAGCAGGTCGCGGCGGTGCAGGCGCTGGCGGCGCGCGCGTTCCGCTGCCTGGAGTGCTCGGGGATGGCCCGCGTCGACTTCTTCCTGACGCAAGACGGCGAGTGGGTGCTGAACGAGCTGAACACGATACCGGGCTTCACCCGCATCTCGATGTACCCGAGGCTGTGGCAGTTGTCGGGCCTGAGCTACGCGGAGCTGGTCGGCGAGCTGATGGAGCTGGCGCTGAGCCGTCCCGCGCTGACGTTCTGAGCGCGGGGGGAGGCGGGCATGGCGAGAAGGAGAAAGTCCGGTCCGGCGGTGCCGGCGCTGCCCTGGCGCCGGCGGCTGCTGCGCCTGGTGCGTCTGGCGCTGCTCAACCGGTTCACGCTGATGGTGGCGCTGCCGGGGCTGGGGCTGCTCATCATCTGGATGCGCTTCGTGGAGGCGAACCGGCTGACGGTGCGCCTGGAGGAGGTGCCCGTGTCCTCGCTGGAGTGCGCGAGGCCGTCGCGCCGCGTGCGCGTGCTGCATCTGTCCGACCTGCACCTGACCTCGGAGCAGTCGCTGCTGCGGCTGCAGGACGCCATCGAGAAGGGGCTCCGCCAGCGTCCGGACCTCGCCGTCATCACGGGCGACACGTGTCTGCCGCAGGACGAGCGGCTCGTCGCGGTCGCGGAGACGTACTTCGCGTATCTGCGCTCGGTCGTGCCGACGTTCGCATGCCTGGGCAACCATGACGTGGCGGTGGATGACATCAGGAATCCGCCGGGTCGGTTCGCGAAGACGCGCCCGAGCGAGCGCCTGCTGGCGGTGTACGGCGCGTCCGGGGTGCGTCTGCTGCGGAACGAGTCGAGCGAGCTCATCGTCAACGGGGTTCCGGTGACGGTGGCGGGGCTGGAGGATCTGTGGACGGGGCATCCGCGTCCGGAGGGGTGCCTGCGTGCGCGTGGCGAGTCGGGCGTCCGCCGTCTGACGCTGCTGCTGTCGCACAATCCGGACTCGCTGGAGCAGTGCGGGCTGCAGGCGTTTGGCTGGGACGTGATGTTCAGCGGGCACACGCATGGCGGCCAGTTCCGGTTCCCGCTGACGCGATGGTGCCCGTTCGCGCCGGTGGAGAACGGCGCCCATGCGGCGAAGGGGCTGTATGATGTGGGGCGCGGCCAGTGGCTGTCCGTGACGTCCGGGGTGGGCAACTATCTGGAGATGCGCCTGAACTGCCTGCCGGAGGCCACGGTGGTCGACATCGTGCCGTAGTGTTTGTTGTTGGAGTCAGCAGGGGCGACGGGGAGCGGATGAGCGCGATGATGACGAACGAGGAGATGCTGGAGACGGCGCTGAGGCAGTCGGCGACGGATCTGAACTGCGCGGTTGGGGATTTGCTTGGGGAGGGCCGGACGGTGGTGCGCTCGGTGTCGCTGCCGGGGCACCGGACGTATCTGCAGCTGCCGTTCTTCTGCAACCTGGTGACGTATGGGAACGGGGTGGTGGCCTCGGTGTGCGCGGAGGCGGAGGAGGCGGTGCGCGGGTATCTGGCCGAGGTTCCGGACGCCTATGCGTGCTTTGAGACGCCGGCGCTCTTGCTGCTGGCGGACGCGCTGCGTCCGCTGGGGCACCGTCCGTGCTTCATGGCGGAGTATTTTCTGCCTGACGCGCGGGTGCTGCGTCCGCTGTCGTGCGGGTATGAGCTGCGGGTGCTGGGGCAGGCCGATTTTGCGGAGCTGTATGAGAGGCCGTCGTGGCGTCATGCGCTGTGCCGTGAGCGGCGCGAGCTGGATGTGCTGGGCGTGGGCGCGTATGACGGCGGCGGGCGTCTGGTGGGTCTGGCGGCGTGTTCGGCGGACTGCGAGACGATGTGGCAGATTGGCGTCGACGTGCTGCCGGCGTGTCGTCGTCGCGGGGTGGCGTCGGCGGTGACGTCGCGTCTGGCGGTGGAGATATTGGAGCGTGGGCGGGTTCCGTTCTACTGTGCGGCGTGGTCGAATGTGCGGTCGGTGCGGAACGCGGTGCGCTCGGGCTTCCGTCCGGCGTGGGTGGAGGCGACGGCGCTGCCGGAGGCGACGGCGCTGTCCTTGGCGCGTGGCGAATAAAGGCGCGTGCCGGGATTGATTTAGCGGGGAATGGGGGCTACATTACGCCCCGTGAGCCGGCCATGTCCGGATGGAGGGCGGTGTGGCCTCCCCGTGGGGGGCGCATGGATCAGAAGACGAGGACGAGAGAGACGCGAGCGTGATGAGAGATCAGTATGACGTGATAGTCGTCGGGGGTGGCCTGGGCGGCATGACGGCCGCGAACCGCCTGGCGCGGCAGGGACACCAGGTTCTGCTGGTGGAGCAGCATCGGCTGCTGGGCGGGCTGGCGACGTATTTCCGTCGCCGCTCGCATCTGTTCGACGTGGCGCTCCACGGCTTTCCGGTGGGGATGCGCAAGAGCCTCCGCAAGTACTGGGGGCGCGAGTTCGCCGACCGGGTGGTTCAGGTTCGCTCCATCCGCTTCCGCAATCCCCAGTTCGAGCTGGAGACGACGTTCGACACGGCCGACTTCACCGCGCACCTGACGGGCACGTTCGGGGTGCCGGAGGAGCGGGTGCGGGCGTTCTTCGGCGCGCTGGCCGCCATGAACTACTACGATGACCGCCGCGAGACGACGCGCGAGCTGTTCGCGCGGTTCTTCCCCGGCCGTACGGACATCTGGCGGTTCCTGCTGGAGCCGATCACCTACGCGAACGGCTCGGGACTGGACGAGCCGGCCATCAGCTACGGCATCGTCTTCGGCAACTTCATGAGCGAGGGCGTCTACACGTTTCTGGGCGGCACGGACACGATGCTGTCGATGATGGGCGAGGAGCTGCGGCGCGGCGGCGTGGACGTGGAGACGTCGGTGCGCTGCGAGCGCATCCTGGTCGAGGGCGGGCGGGTTCGCGCCTGCGTGCTGAACGGACGCGAGGTCGGCTGCCGCGCGGCCGTGTTCAACGGCAGCCTGCCGCGCCTGGTCGAGGAGGTCGTCGGGCGCGGGCACTTCAGCGAGCCGTACCTGTCGGGGCTGGGGCAGGTCCGGCTGAGCACGAGCAGTTGCCAGGTCTACCTGGGCATCCGCGAGGGCGCGGGCCTGCCCCGGGTGGGCGACCTGCTCTTCGACTCGACCTGCCCCGAGTACGACACGGAGGCGCTGCTGGCGCGCCCGTCGTCGAGCCGGACGTTCTCCGTCTACTATCCGGACATCCGCCCGGGCAGCACCGGCTACAGCGTGGTGGCGTCGATGAACGCCCGCTACGAGGACTGGGCGGGGCTGGGCCGCGAGGCGTATGAGGCCGCGAAGGCGGCGATGGTCGAGGAGGCGCTCGATGCGTTCGAGCGCTATGTGCCGGACATCCGGTCGCGTGTCGACTACACGGAGGCGGCCACGCCGCTGACGTTCGAGCGCTACACGGGCCATCGCCGCGGGGCCACGTTCGGCACGAAGTTCGAGGGGCTGGACTACAGCATGCGCATCGGGCGCGAGGTGGGCGGCCTGTTCCACGTCGGGTCGGTGGGCATCATCATGTCCGGCTGGCTGGGCGCCGCCAACTACGGCGTCATCACCGCCAACGAGGTGGAGAGGTATCTGCCGGGGAACGCCTGACGAGGGCGTCGCCTCCCCGGGGAAACAGTGAGTGTGAAGGAATAGGACGACAAGATGAGTGACGAGAGACGCAATCGCACGGTGATGCTTGGCGGGCTGCGCATGGAGCTGCTGTGGTGCCCGCCCGGCGAGTTCCTGATGGGCTGCTCGGAGGACGAGGAGGGGGACAGCGAGGATGCGGTCATGCACCCCGTGACGCTGACGCACGGATACTGGCTGGGACGCTACCCGGTGACCCAGGAGGAGTACGAGATGCTGGTGCCGGACGCCAAGCTGGAGTCGCATCCGTCGAAGTTCTCGGGGCCGCGCCGTCCGGTGGAGCGCGTGACGTGGCTGGAGGCGGCGCGGTGGTGCCAGGAGCTGACGCGCCAGGAGCGCGAGGCGGGGCGCATCCCCGAGAAGTACGAGTACCGTCTGCCGACGGAGGCCGAGTGGGAGTACGCGTGCCGCGCCGGCACGACCACGGCCCTGAACAGCGGGAAGATCCTCACCTGCGCCGACGGCGAGTGCGAGAACCTGGACGAGGTGGCCTGGTATGACCGCAACAGCGGCCGCGAGACGCACGACGTCGGCGGGAAGCGCCCGAACCGCTGGGGCTTCTACGACATGCACGGCAACGTCGAGGAGTGGTGCATGGACTGGTACAAGGAGTATCCGCCGGAGGCGGTGATTGACCCGCAGGGGCCGTCCGAGGGCCGCTACCGCGTGTGCCGCGGCGGCAACATGGGCGGCATGGCGATGGGCTGCAGCTCCAGTGCGCGCAAGGGCGGCAACATCGGCAACCGTCGCTGCTACCGCGGCTTCCGCCTGGCGCTGGCGCCGGAGATGAAGGTCTCCTTCGAGGCGACGCTGACGCAGGCCGCGCAGTTGCCGCAGTTGGGGATGGAGGAGCTGATCCAGATGCGCGTGGAGCTGGAGGAGCGCCTGGGCGTCCTGCGGCCCTTCGAGGAGGCCATCGGCGGCGACCCGAATGTCCCCGGCAGCCGCAACTTCACGGTGGACGACCCTGCGGTGCGGATGCTGTGGTGTCCGCCGGGGAGCTTCCTGATGGGCAGTCCGTCGACGGAGCAGGGCCGGAGCGTGGACGAGCTTCAGCATCAGGTGACGCTGACCCGGGGCTTCTGGATTGGGATGTATGCCCTGACGCAGGACAACTACTCGCAGATTGCCGAGTGCATCGGCATCCACACGCGGCCCTCGACGTTCACGGGCCTGCACCGTCCGGTGGAGACGGTCGACTATGACAGCCTGTGCCGGTGGTGCCGCGAGCTGACGTTCCTGGAGTTCGTGTCGGGTCGTCTGCCGGAGGGCTACGAGTACCGTCTGCCGACGGAGGCGGAGTGGGAGTATGCGTGCCGGGCGGGGACGACGGGGATGTTCAACTGTCTGCCGGAGGGCGCCGAGGCGGGCGAGCAGGCGCGCCAGCAGTTCGAGCAGGCCGGCTGGTACAAGTACAACTCGGGCTACAAGACGCATGTGGTCGGCGAGCGCCAGCCGAACCCCTGGGGGCTCTGCGACATGCACGGCAATGTCCGCGAATGGTGCTTGGACTGGTACGGCGACTATCCGTCCGAGCCGGTGTCCGACCCGTGCGGCCCCGAGACGGGCACGCAGCGCGTCACCCGCGGCGGCAGCTACGGCGACTACTCGCGCCACTGCCGCTCGGCGCACCGCAATCCCATCGAGCCCTGCGTCTACAAGGCGAACATCGGCTGCCGCATCGTGCTCGGGCCGGTCATTCGGCGCTGACTGGGCGCCGCCGCCATCGTCGCGTCAGGCCCTGCCGCGCACCCTGTGTGCGTGGGGGGGCCGTCTTCCAAGGAGACAAGCGAGGAGAGAAGCTGAGATGATGAGAGAAGAGTGCCATGACTATCGTCCTGTCCTGTCGCGTCTGCAGTCCGACTCGTCGAGCGACGAGTGCCCCATCATCCCGATGGGGGCGGTGACGGGGCGTCCGACCCGCGCCCGTCTGCGGGAGACGCTGACCCAGTATGCATCGGCGGGCATCACGCAGTTTCTGGTGTATCCGAGGTCGGGCTGCGAGCTGGAGTATCTGTCGGAGGAGTGGTTCGGGACGGTGGAGGCGCTGGTGGAGGAGGCGCAGTCGCTGGGCTTCACGTCCATCTGGCTCTACGACGAGTTCAACTGGCCGAGTGGCCAGGCGGGCGGGCGTGTCATGGCCGCCCGCGAGGACTTCCGGCTGCAGACGCTGGAGGTGACGCGCGGGCAGGACGACCGCATCGAGGAGCGCGTCGTCGGCAACCCGCGCTTCCCGAACCTGCTGAACCCCGAGGCCGTCGAGCTGTTCGTCAGCCTCACCCACGAGGCCTACGCGCACCGTCTGGGACGCTTCTTCGGCACGCTCATCCGGGGCATCTTCACCGACGAGCCCTCGCCGGGCTATGTGGGCGACTATGTGGAGTCCGACACGTCGGCGAAGGTCTCGCTGGCCTGGTATCCGGGGATGGAGGACGACTACCGCGCCGAGACGGGGCGCTCCCTGCGCGAGGACATCGCCCGCCGTCTCCGAGGCGAGGGCGACGCCTACAGCCCCGCCTATCACCTGCTGCTGGGGCGGCGCTTCCGCAGCGTCTTCTTCGACCGCGTCCGTGGCTGGTGCGACGCGCACGGCCTGCTGCTGACGGGACACCTGATGGGCGAGAACGGCGGGATTGCCCGCCGCTTCAGCGGCGACCCGCTGCTGGTGTCGGACGGCTTCTCGCTGCCGGGCGTCGACGAGATCACGACCTATGTGACGGCGGGGCAGATCGAGTGGCAGACGCTGAGCGGCTGCCGCCACGCCATCGAGGCGAACGGCCACGGCGGGCTGGCGGAGCTGTATGCGTATGGCCCGTCGGACATGCCGCTGGCCCGTTTCCGGCAGATGATGTGGGTGATGGCGGCGTTTGGCATCGACCGCTATGTGCAGGCCGTCTCGCAGCTCGACGCGCGTGGCAACGCCAGCAAGAGCGCCTGGTACAACCCGCTCTCCCCCACCCAGACCTGGTTCCCACACTACCGCGAGTTCGGCGCGGACGCCAAGGCGGCCGCGCGGCTGGCGCGCCGTCCGTGCGGCCCCGAGCTGGGCGTCCGCTACGTCGAGGACTGCTGGCGTCTGCCGGCCACGCTGCAGGCGCTGGTGCGCCGCCAGCGCCCCTGGCGGATGCTGGGGCTGGACGAGGCGCCTCGCCCCGGGACGCCGGCCGTCCTGGACGTGTCGGGCGGACGCTGCCGAGAGGAGCTCTCCGGCCGCGAGTTCGACGGCATGGAGGCGTTCCTGGACTGGCTTGACGAGGCGTCGCCGCGCGCGGTCTCGGTGCTGGAGTCGTCGGGCGAGTCGCTGGCGCAAGAGGTGCTGGTGCGTCCGTATGCGGACGGCTCGGTGCTGGTCGTGGACTTGCGCGATGGCTTCGGCGAGGAGGGCGCGATGGCGGACGCGCGGCGTCTGCGCCTGCGCGTGTCCGGCCATGGCGAGTGCGCCTTCACGCTGGAACACCGAGGCGTGGAGGTTCTGGAGCCGTCGTCGTCCGCGCCGCCGGCGCCGATGACGCGGACGCGCGAGGTGTGTGTGCCTGCCGGTCGCTGGTCGCTGGCGCTGGAGCGCGACAATCTGCTGTGCCCGGAGTTCGCGGGCGTCCAGGGCACGAACGGGCGAGGGTTCGCCTGTCTGCGGCTGGCGGGGGACGAGCCGGCGTTTGTGGTGACGGTGCGCGAGCCGCTGACGGGCGTCCGCGCGGTCATCAGGCGGTATGCCGGCGAGCCGCGCGTGCTGCTGGACGGCCACGAGATGGTCTGCGCGCGCACCTGCGTGTGTCTGCCGGACGGGCTGCGTGAGCTGTATGGCGAGACGGAGGCGTTCTCGCTGACGCCGGGCGAGCATGAGCTGCGGCTGTCCGGCGGCGGGGTGGACGACTACTGGTATCTGCCCTGCGTGTTCCTGGCGGGGGCGATGGCGGTCGGCGGGACGGAGAGCGCCGTGACGCTGGCGGCCCTGCCGGCGGAGGTGCCCCAGGGCGACCTGGCGGACCGCGCGCTGCGCAACTACGCGGGCCGCGTGCGCCTGACGCGCCGCGTCCGGGTGCCGTCCGGGGCGCGTGCCCTGCGGCTGCGGACGAACGGGATGGTGACGGAGGCGCTGCTGGACGGCGTGAGCCTGGGCACGCGCTGCTGGGCGCCGTTCGTGTGGGAGCTGCCGCCGGAGGCGGCGGGCCGCGAGGCCACGCTGACGGTGGCGCTGGAGGTGCCGGTCGGGGCGATGTTCGGGCGGGCGCGTCTGCAGACGCTGCGCGACTTCGCGGCCCATCGCCGCATCCCCGGCTTCTTCGGCTTCTGCGGCGTCTACGGCGTCACCTTCGAGGTGACGGCGGACGCCGACTGAGGCGGAGACGATGACAGAAGCGTCCGGCGCCGGAGCACGCCGGGCGGTGAGTGCAAGTATGCAACGAATGGTCAGCCGATGACTTTGGAGACAAGGCACATGATTCTGGACTACACGAAGATTGGCGACGTGAAGGCGTATTCGTCCTGCGAGGTGTCGCGCTCGCGGGTGGGCGTTGGGTTCGAGAAGCTGGACCGGGCGGTGTTCGACCCGGAGAAGGCATACGACCATGTGGCGGCGTTGGGCGTGAAGTGGGTGCGCCTGCAGTCAGGCTGGCAGCGCACGGAGACGGAGAAGGGCGTGTACCACTTCGAGTGGCTCGATGACATCGTCGACAACCTGCGCCGCCGCTCGGTGGAGCCGTGGGTCTGCCTCTGCTACGGCAACCGCCTCTACGACCAGCAGGCGGCGGAGCGCTTCGGCGGCGTCGGCTGCCCGCCGAACTCTCCCGAGGAGCTGCCCGTGTGGCTGGCCTATGTGCGCGAGACCGTGCGGCACTTCGCCGGACGCGTCACCTGGTGGGAGATCTGGAACGAGCCTGACTGCAGCTACAGTTGGCGCTACCACGTCAACATGGTCGAGTACGGCATCTTCGCCCGCGAGACCGCCAAGGCCATCCGCGAGGCCGCGCCCGAGGCCAAAATCATCCTCGGCGCGTTCGCCGGCAGCGACATGCTCCGCGTCCGCGAGTGCTTCGAGCAGGACGTCTGCGGATATGTCGACGCCGTCAGCTTCCACATCTACTCCGGCAACGAGATGGCCGACGACGAGCGCATCAGCAATCTCCGCCGACTCATGAACCAGTACAACCCCAAGCTGGAGCTCATCCAGGGCGAGGGCGGCTGCCAGAGCCGCCACGACGGCGCCGGCGCCCTCGCCGGACAGTACTGGACGCCCGAGAAGCAGGCCAAGTCGCTTGCCCGACACATGCTCCAGCAGCTCTCCTACGACTGCAAGTTCGCCTCCTACTTCTCCTGCATGGACATGATCGAGGCCCTCAACGGCAAGGTCGGCGACAAGGCCAGCTACATGGACTTCGGCTACTTCGGCGTTGTCGGCGCCGACTTCGACGAGAACGGCATCGCCTCCGGCAACTACACCCGCAAGCCCTCGTTCCGCTCGCTCCAGACCATCGCCTCGCTCCTCCGCGAGGACTTCGAGGTCGTGACCGACATCCCCTGGCGCTACGAGTCCGTCGCCAACCCGCGCTTCGGCGGCGGCTACGCCGGCGCCCAGAGCGAGTGCCGCATCTTCCAGGCGTTCTTCCGCAAGCCGAACGGCTCGGTCGGCATGGCCCTGTGGGCGCAGACGAACATCCTGCGCCAGACCTACGAGGGCAGCATCTCCGTCCGGCTTGCCAACGTCCCGACCGACCAGATCAGGCTGGTCGACGTCGTGGACGGCAGCGTCTACGAGCTGAAGGCGGACAACATCATCCACGACGAGCCCAGCGGCACGCTGCTGCTGCGCCATGTCCCCCTCTTCGACCGTCCCGTCATGCTCTGCTTCGGCGACTTCATGTGAGGGACTGGAACGCAAACGGCAACGGAGACACAGGAGCATAGCACCGACATGGAGACGATGAGGCTGACATGCACCCGGCGGGGCGTCGGGGAGAAGATCTACGCTCCCAACGCCATCGGCAACGGCGATCTGTCGCTGCTGGTCGACTATCGCGGCTCGACGGCGCCGGCCACCTATGGCCGGCACGGCGTCACCGGCATCTGGCGGGCGGGCATCCGCCACAACCGCCCCGGCTGGGATCTCGTTTCGTTCGGCTGGTGGGAGCACGTCGTGCCCGGCGCGGGCGAGCTCGCCGACTGGAGCCAGACGCTGCACGTGACCGAGGCGGCGACCTCCACCGAGACCGTCTACGCCGGCGGCGCCGCCGTCTCCACCTTCGCCTACTGTCTGCTCGACTGCAACCTCGTCGTCCTCCGTGTCCGGGTGACCGGCGCGGAGACGTTCCGGATGCACTATCACTTCGAGCCGGAGCGCACCGCCATCGTCCCGCTCGACGACTGCCGCACCGCCTACCAGATCGACACCTTCCGTCAGCCGCGAGGCACCGTCGCGTTCCTCTGCCGGGACGAGGGCGTCCGGCTCACCCGCACGCACGGCGACGTCTGGTACGACTGCCCGGCGGGCGAGCATGTCTTCTACCTGGCGTTCGACGCCGAGGCGGAGCGCCTGGCCGCGCAGGGAGACGAGGCCTCCTGCTGGCGACGCCAGCAGGAGGCGTGGGGCGCGTACTGGGCCGAGTCGACGCTGCCCGCCGACCGCCTGCCGCCCCAGGTGCTCCGCGCCGCCCGCACCTCCGAGTATCATCTGCGCGTCTCCTCGACGCGCTGGTCCATCCCCACGGGCATCTATCCGCCCCACTGGCAGGGACGCTACTTCGCGTTCGACGAGTTCTACTGCCTGGGCGGCCTGCTGGCCGCAGGGCATGACTCGACGGCGCGCAAGATACCCGAATTCCGCCGCAGCCACCTGTCGGCGGCGCGCTTCCGCGCCTACCACTACTTCAAGACGGACGGGCCGGCGGCGCGGTTCGTCTGGGAGACGCTGGAGGAGCCCGGCGTCGAGGGCGCCCCGGGCGGCTTCTGGATCGAGCACATCTTCCACGAGGCGAACATCGCCCTCGGCGCCTGGCAGTGCTACGAGCACGACCCTGACCGCGCGTTCCTGGAGGAGACCGCCTATCCGCTCATCCGCGCCTGCGCCGAATTCTTCCGCATCTTCTATGTCGAGGAGCGCGAGGGCGGACGCATCATCATCGGACGCTGCACCGACCTCGAGCGACTGGGCGCCGCCCGTGAAAATCCCTTCATGACCACCTGCGGCGCCATCGCCACCTTCCGCGCTGCCGCCCAGGCCGCCGCCATTCTCGGCTGCGACGACGACCTCGCCCGGGTCTGGGCCGACACCGCCGAACAGTTGCGCCGCTGGCTGCCGAAGAACCCCGAGGGCACCGCCTACATCCCCTATCCGGGCTGCCCCGACCAGAGCATCGCCCTCCTCAGTGGGCTCTATCCCTACCCCTGCCTGCCGCCGGACGACCCCTGCCAGCGTGCCGGCATCGAGGCCTTCGTCGCCACCGAGTCGCAGTTCGGCAACATGTACCCCGTCGGCAAGTCCCTCTGCACCTGGTACGCCGGCTGGAAGGCCCTCGCCTTCTGCAGGCTCGGCGAGCGCGACATCGCCAAGACCGTCATCGCCCAGATGTGCGACGACACCGGCTGCTTCTCCGAGGTCTTCGAGATCTGCGAGGGCGGCTACCATCCCTGGTTCACCACCGGCGAGGGAACTCTCCTCCAGGCCATCTGCGAGGCCTACGCCTCTGACTGAGTCCGCAAAAGCTTAAGTCCACAAAAG
>CALZPA010000010.1 GCA_945827525.1 uncultured Lentisphaeria bacterium
TGGTGTCCGTCAGTCGCCGTTCAGGAGCGGCGCGAGGAATTCGCAGGCTCGTCGTGCGGGCCACCAGGTGTCGTGGAGGGTGATGAAGCCGCAGTGTCCGCCCGAGCGTGGTGTCTCGAGGAAGAGGCATTGGGAGTCGCGGGCGTCCTGTGTGGGGTAGCAGAGTCCGTCGAGGAAGGGGTCGTTGAGTGGCTGGACGAGGAGTGCGGGTCGGTTGAGCTGATGGATGTAGGCGGCGGAGGAGGCGGTCCGGTAGTAGTCGAGGGCGTTGCGGAAGCCGCAGGCGGGAGCGGTGATGGCGTCGTCGAAGTCCTGGAAGGAGTGGATGTGGGAGGGGGCGGGGGCTGGGAGCTGTCCGGGGAACTGTCGGTGTCGTTCGGCGGCCATGCGGATGAGTCGGCTGAGGAAATGGCGCTCGTAGATGCGGTTGGGGAAGCGGTGGATGGCGTGGCAGGAGGCGGTGAGGTCGATGGTGGCGCAGAAGAGCGCGGCGCCGGCGACGGGTTCGGGGAGCTGGTCGGCGTGGCGTCCGAGATAGAGGAGTCCGAGGTTTCCGCCCATGCTGAAGCCGGCGATGCCGACCTTGCGGTAGTGTCGAGAGTCGATGGCGTGTCGGATGACGAGTGCGAGTTCGTCGGAGGAGTTGTTGGTGGTGTAGGCGGGCTGCTCGTGCGGCTCGGGGTCCTCGGAGGTTCCCCGGTAGTTCCAGACGAGGCAGTCCCAGCCCTGTCGGTTGAAGGCGTCGGCGAGGTGGAGGGCGTAGTGTCGGCGGGAGTGTCCGCAGAGTCCGTGGTTGACGACGACGAGTCGGTCGGAGTTGACGGAGGCCCAGTCGAGTGCGAGGTGGTCTCCGTCGGGCGTGGGGAGTCGTTCGCGGGTGTAGGAGACGTTAGGGCCGTGTGCGAGGTAATTGGGGAGGATGGTCTGGAGGTGTCCGCTGGCGAGGAGTGTGGGAGGCCGGTAGGACGAGTGGTTGAGGAGAGGCATGGGGTTGTCGGAGCTACTTCTTGAGGAGGAAGGTTCTGGAGTCGTTTCGGGTGAGGGTGTCGGCGAGCAGTCTGTACTTGTCGAGGTGTCCGGGGAAGGCGACGTCGGGTGCCTGGCTGGCGGTCATGGTGCAGACGAGGGTGTCAGGGGAGGGCTGAGTGGTGCGGATGGCGTAGCGAGACTTGCCGTCGGGGGAGAGCCAGTTCCAGTTTTGGGGGGCCATGGTGACGGTGCGCCGTGAGGGTGGGAGGGTGATGGTGAAGGTTGAGGTGAGTTCGGTGTGACGGGTGTGGGCGATGGGTGTGGAGCGCTGGTGGTCGAAGCGGAGCGGGAGTGAGCGGAAGGCGGCGTTGGGGATGGTGAAGTAGCAGAAGGGGCCGTCGATGACGGCGAATTTGGGGATGCGGCAGGAGAAGGAGAGTCTGGCGGGGTAGGAGGAGAAGTCGGTGACGAGTTCGGAGGAGGGGACGGCGCGTTTGGAGAACTGGCTGACGAGGGCGAGGAAGTGGCGTCGGCGGTATTCGGGGGTGAGTTCGGCGAAGCGTCGGTTTTCGGCGGCGAAGCGTGGGCCGTGGATGGTGTCGGTGAAGGTGAGGGTGGCGTCGCCGTGGTCGTCGATGGCGATGCTGAAGGTGGTGGAGCTCTGTTCGCGGAAGGGTGAGGGGGTGTCGATGGTGAAGAGTCTGGCGTCGGCGGTCATGGCGGGGCAGCGGTCACGGGAGCAGGTCTGGAGATTGGCGTACTGGCTCTGGTCGTTGAGCCAGTGGGTCTTGCTGTCGTGGACGACGCGGACGAGGAGCTTGGCGAAGAGATAGGGTGAGGGGCAGGCGAGCTGCTGCTGGAGGAGGTCATGCTGGAGTGGGGCGTTGGCGGCGAAGACGAATTCGGGGTTGAAGTCGAGTTCGCGGAGGAGCGTGAAGGCGGCGATGGCCTGGTCGGCGTCGTGTCCGTAGCCGTCGGCGAGGGTGGTTTCGGGTTCGGAGAGTCTGTCGAGAGGGAGTTCGAGGAAGGAGGGGCCGGCGTTGGCGATGGCCTTGTCGAGGAAGGTGTTGACGGCGGCGAGTCGCTGGTTGAGTGGGAGTTTGCGGATGGCGGTGGCAGCTTCCCGGATGCGCGGTCCGGCGACGCAGCGCTGGGCGATGGCCTGAGAGAGTCGTGCGAGGTGCTGTTGCCAGGAGGTTGCGGAGATGAGGATGGCGGGTGCGAAGGCGATGGTTGGGGGCTGATAGGGTTCGTCGGGGATGGCGGGCTGGCTGTCGGCGGTCCAGGTCCAGATGGTGCGTCCGTTTTCGGAGGCGAAGGTTTCGGCGATGTTGCTCTGGTGTGCGCCGGCGCTGCTGGCGAAGATGCCGTTCTGGTGTACGGCGGTGCTGAGCTTGAGCTGGGTTGGGGTGTTGACGGAGACGGCCATGTGGCGGACCGGTGCGCTGTGTCTGCGGAAGGCGTGCTGGAGGCTGAAGGCGGGGCCGTTCTTGCAGGTGGAGGTGACCTTCAGTTCGATGACGGAGCCGATTTCGACGCCTGGGAGTGAGACGACGAGGCGTCTGGAGGCGGGGTAGCGTGGTGCTGCGGCGACCCATTCGGCGTCCATGAGGTTGATTTCCTGCGGGCTGACGGTCTGGGTTCGTGTTCCGCCCTTGCCGTCGGGTGTGGAGACCTTGGCGAGGTCGACGTGGACGGTCTCCCAGGCGGGGTTGAAGTCGATGGAGACCTCGGCGTTCTCCTTTTTGCCCTTGTAGGTGAGGATGCGTGTTTTGGAGTAGTCGGTCTGGGTCCAGGAGTAGGCGTCCTGGAGATTGAAGGCGATGGTGTGCTCGAGTATTTCGGCGTCGGCGCCGGCGGTGGCGTCGGTGGTGGGCTGTGGGGTGTTGGCTCGGTCGAGGATGACCCTTTTTCTGGCGTTGTCCTCGAGCTGCCGGAGCTGTTCCTTGAGGGTGAGGTACTGCTGGGGTGAGAATTCGATGGCGTTGAGGTCGAAGCGTGTCAGGAAGTCGAGCGTCTGTCCGTCGGCCTTTGCGGTGCGCGACCAGTCGAGTCGTTCGTCGTGGACGGTCTGGTAGTCGGGGAGGGTGGCGGGCGTCTTCCAGGTGGGATGGAGGGTGAGTTTGAGTGCCTCTCGGATGGCGCAGGCGTACTTGCTGAGGAAGGGGTATTTGCGCTGGTCGAGCTGGGTGGAGCCGAGGATGAAGTTGTTCATGCCGAAGGTGCTGGAGAGGAAGGGAGGCGCGAGGAGGGCGTTGGTGGAGTTCTGGGTGAGGATGGCCTCGGCGGTGAAGGCGACGTCGAGTCGGAGCGGGGTGGCGGTGTCGAGGAGATTGGCGGGTGTGATGTCGAGTCGGGAGAGGACGGCGCCTGGGGCGACGTTGCGGATGACTCGCTCGACGAAGCTGCGGCGGTCCTCGGGGGCGGCGTTGGCGAAGAAGCCTCGGTAGGCGTTGTCATGGATGCCTGCGAAGGCGAGGGTGGCCTTGGCGTCGAGGTTTCCGCGTTCGTCGATGGTTGCGGTGGTGGTGATGTCGAGGAGGTTGTCGCTGGCGGGGGAGAAGGGGGTGGTGCGGAGGGTGTCGCCCTGTTCGCGGGCGACGAGGAAGGACTTGTCGGCGAGGTAGGAGGGCAGGAGGTCTCGTGTGTTCTCGTCGGTGGGGTCCATGAGGATGTAGGAGCCGTCGGGTGCGAGTGCGGCGGTGATGGCGTGGTTGAAGTAGGGCTGGATGACCTCCTGGTCCATCTTGTTGCCGGCGTGGATGAGGACAGGGAAGGCCTGCTGTCCGGCGAGGTTGAGCATGGCGACGAGGAGCGCGGCCTTGTCGCGGCAGACGCCGTGGCGCTTGGCGAAGGTGAGTGCGACGTCGTGTGGCTCGTAGCCGGGCGCGTCGTCCTCGATGGTGATGCCCATGTAGCGGATTTCCTGGGAGACGAAGGTGAAGATGGCGCGGATGATGTCGTGCTGGTCGGTGAGTCCGCGGGTGAGCTCGGCGACCTTGGCCTTCATTTCGGGCGAGGGCTTGAGGTGTGGCTGGCAGAGCCGCCAGTACCAGGCGGAGACGTCCTTCCAGGAGTCGATGGTTGAGAGCATGAGTCGCTGTGCGACGCGGGAGAGGGGCGGCATCTTGGGTTCGCGGTGGATGACCGGGACGTTGGCGATGGTCCAGCGGTGACGGATGCGTCCGGGGGCGCTGGGGGCGAGGGAGTGCCGGACGGTCTGGCCGACGGGGTCGCGGACGGCGATGTGGCGGAGGGGGAGTTCGGCGGGGCCGTCGACGACGATGGAGTAGCGGACGATGAGCTCGTCGGACTCGAGCAGATGGATGTCGCTGAAGGTGTTGGGGCAGCGTGGCTTGAAGGTTTCGCGGCGGACGCAGTAGCGGATGGTGTCACCGACGTCGAGGCCGGGGACGTTGGCGACGATGACCTTGTCGTTGGGGTTGTAGATGTTGCTCTGCATCTGGGACGGCTCGACCATTTCGCGGGTGAGCTTGTCGATGGGGAGCTCGACCCTGGAGCCGTCGGCCTTGTGGAGGGTGATGAAGCGGAACTGTGCCTTGCCGTAGGAGGCGCAGTAGTAGAGTGAGAGGGTCTGGAGGGATTTGCGGCCCTTCTCGGTGAGGACCTTGTAGGCCATGTCGTCCCAGGTGACGCTGGTGCCGTCCTGCTGGTAGATGGTGAGGACGTTGTCGTCGACGAGGGCGGTGTCCGCCTCGGGGAAGGCCTGGTGGGTGACGGTGGCGGCGGCCTTGAGCATGGCCTGCTCGTCGAGGGGCATGGGGGAGTCGAGCGGCTGCGCGACGGGTGCGGCGAGGCACAGCGAGGCGAGGAGCAGGCAGAGCAGGGCGGCGAGTCGGGCGCGCGTGGAGGTTGGCATGGCGATTGGCGGGCGGGGGTGGGGTGGGGGTGTGGAACGAAAAGGCCGCGGGACGGCGAGCGTCAGGCGGCCTGTGTGGGGGCGGGAAGGCTTGTCAGTCAGGTGTGTGAGACACGCGGAGCGGGCGATGGTGCCAGGGGGATGACGGAAGGGGGCGCGTTTTTTCGCTCTGCCCGGTGGTGTTCCGTCTGTCTCCTGGCGTCGCGCCGTGAAGGTCGTCAGGCCTGCGGTGTGGGTGTGTCGTCGTTGGGCTTGGCGTTCTCGTTGAGCTTGCCGAGATAGGCGGGGAGGTCGATGCCGGCCATTTTGGCGACGTCGTGGAGGGGTGGGAGGCTCTGTGCCATGCCGGCGAGGAAGCCGGCGGTGGCGGTCTTGCCGTCGGCGGCCTTGCCGCCGCCGTCCCAGACGGTGACCTTGTCGATGCGGATGTTGCGGATGGCCTCGACCTGGAGTGCGACGATGTCCTGGAGCTTTTCGATCATGAGCATCTTGCCGGCGTCGTCGGCGCTGCCGGCGCAGGACTCGATGAGCTTGCGGAAGCCCTCGCCCTTGGCCTGGAGGATTTCGAAGTTGCCCTTTGCCTCGGCCTGGAGCTTGGCGTAGATGGCGTCGGCCTCGCCCTGGGCCTCGAGGCGCTTGCGTTCGGCCTCGGCTGCGGCGGCGATTTCGACCTGTCGCTTCTGGATTTCGGCCTCGACGATGATGTCGGCGTTCTGGCGTTCGGTCTCCATGACGGCGCGTGCCTTCTGGGCCTCGGCCTCGGCGTCGAACTGCGCCTGCTTGATGCGGGCCTCGGCGATTTGCTTGGCGGCCTCGGCTCGGCGGTAGGCCTCGGCCTCGGCCTCGCAGCGTTCGGCGTTGGACTTGGCGATGTCGATGGAGGCGAGGTTCTCGCCCTTGGTTGCGGCGGCGTCGGCTTGCTTGACGGCGATGCGTCGGTTCTGGTCGGCCTCGGCCTCGCCGGCCGCGGCCTCGGCCTCGGCGCGTTTGACAGCGACTCGGCGGTTCTTGTCGGCTGCGGCCTCGCCGGCTGCGGCCTCGGCCTCGGCCTCGGAGACGGCGATGCGCTCGAGCTTCTGGGCCTCGGCGGCGCCGATGCTGCCCTTTCGGGTTTCCTCGGCGACGTCGATCTTGGCCTTGTTGATGGCTCCGGCGGCGGCGCGCTGTCCGATGGCCTTGATGTAGCCGGACTCGTCGGTGATGTCGGTGATGTTGACGTTGAGGAGGACGAGTCCGATCTTGCGGAGCTCCTCGGCGACGTTGGCCTCGACGGAGCGGAGGAAGGTCTCGCGGTCGGCGTTGATCTCCTCGATCATCATGGAGGCGATGACGAGTCGGAGCTGGCCGAAGATGATGTCCTTGGCGAGTTCGGCGATGGCCTCGGGTGTCTGTCCGAAGAGTCGTTCGGCGGCGTTGCCCATGATTTCGGGCGCGGTGGAGACTCCGACGGTGAAGACGGAGGGGACGTTGATGCGGATGTTCTGCTTGCAGAGGGCGTTGTCGAGGTTGACGGTGATCTGGATGGGCTTGAGCGAGATGTAGCCGTAGTCCTGGAAGATGGGCCAGATGAACTTGGCGCCGCCGTGGATGCAGTTGGCGGCCTGGTGCCCGGCGGTCTTGCCGAAGATGACCATGATCTTGTCGGACGGGCACTTGCGGTAGCACTTGACCAGGGAGAAGAAGGTGGCGAGGACGATGAAGATGGCGACGAGCAGGAGCAGGATGAAGATCGGATTGTCCATGGACAGTTTTCTCCTCTAGTGCGTGTCTGGTCTGTGTGTGGGGGATGGGTGCCTTCGGGGGCAAGGCGCATGGGGGTAATGTAAGCGGGAAACGGGTGGTGTCAACAGGTGGTGCCGCGGTTTTTCGGGTGGGGTGCGCGGGGGAGGGCCATGGGCTGTCCGGCGACGGGGTGGGGAGCGTAGTCGAAGGGGGTGCGGAAGAGGTCGTCGAGGAGTCCGTGGGGGCGGATGTCGCGGGGAGGGGCGACGAAGGCGAGGTGTCCGTCCTGGAGTGCGGCGAGGCGGTCGGCGTGGAGGAGTGCGGCGTTGAGGTCGTGGGAGACGCAGAGGATGGTGTGGGCGTCGTCCTGGTGGAGGTCGTCGAGGAGCGCGTGGATGTCCTCCTGTGCGCTGGGGTCGAGGAAGGCCTCGGGTTCGTCGAGGAGGAGGAGATGGGTTTCCTGGACGAGTCCGGCGGCGATGAAGGCGCGTCGGCACTCGCCGCCGCTGAGGGTTCGGAGGCTTCGGTGGGCGAGGGCGCTGGGGAGCCGGACCTGGGCGAGGGCGTCCCGGACGGCGCGGCTGGCCTGCGGGGAGCGGATGTCGCCGTGGGCGTAGCGGCTGAGGCGGAGGAATTCGTCGACGGAGTAGTCGGGGAGGTTTCCGTGGAGCTGCGGGACATAGGCGACGAGTCTGGCGAGGTCCCGTTGGCTGAGGGAGCGGATGTCGCGTCCGTGGATGGCGATGTGGCCGGTCCAGCTGTCGTCGAGGAGCCGTGCGAGGCAGCGGAGGAGGGTGGACTTGCCGGAGCCGTTGGGGCCGATGAGGCAGCAGAGCTCGCCGCGCCGGAGCGTGAGGGAGACGTCCTGGAGGATGGTGTGGCCGCCGATGGCGCAGGAGAGTCCGCCGATGGCGAGGGCGTCGCCGTTTCCGTTTCCGTTTCCGTTCTCTATTCCGCTGGTGTTCGCGTTCATGGCGCGGGAGTTCGGAGTGGCCGCAGTTGTTCGGCGAGTCGTTTGGCGAAGGCGATGGTTCGCAGTCCGGGGACGGTGGCGTCGTTTTCGGTGAGGACGAGGAGCCGTCCTGGCTGTGTGGCCTTGAGGGTTGGGAGGGCCTGGCGCCATTCCTGGGCGAGCTGTTCGCGTCCTGGTTCGCCCTTGGGCTCCCATTCGGGTGCGATTTCGACGATGGCGTCGGGGGCGAGGGCGAGGATGCCCTCGGCGCTGACGGCGGGGTAGGCGGCTCCGGTGCCGGCGGGCACGAGGTCGCAGTGGAGGAGTTCGGCGAGTTCGCGGAAGTAGCCGTCGTCGCCGGCGACGATGAGGTCGCGGAGTCGTCCCTCGCCCCGGGTGCGCGAGATGACGACGAGGAGTCGGAGGCGTGGGAGTCCGTCCTGGCTCTGTCGGAGGGCCTGCTGGCTGGCGAGGAGGCTGGCGTGGAGGCGCTCGGCGTCGGCCTGCCGTCCGAAGGCCTGTCCGAGGGTGAGGACGGCGGCGAGCGCGTCGGAGAGAGTCTGGCCGCGGACGGGGACGAGGGGGAGTCCGGCGGCGGCGAGGCGGTCGCGCTGTGGGTGGGTGTCGGCGAGGCAGACGGCGGTGGGTCTGAGGGCGAGGAGCTGTTCGGCGCTGACGTCGTTCCAGGCTCCGACCTTGGGGAGGGCCTTGGCGGCCTCGGGGGTGACGCAGTACTGGGTGTCGGCGACGAGGTGGTCGCCGAGTCCGAGGGCGAAGAGGGTTTCGGTGAGGGAGGGCGCGAGGGAGATGATGCGCTCGGCTGTGGGCTGGGGGGGCTGCGCATGGGGTGCGCAGCCCCCGATGAGCGTGGCGGCCAGCAGGAGCAGCAGCCTGGCTGCCGTTGCCGGGGAGGGGTGGAGTCGGGTGCTGTTCATGCTGGCCGGTCGAGGGAGGGTGAGGGCGTCGTCCGTGTGTGAGGCTCAGAAGGAGTAGGCGATGCCGGCGTAGTAGGTGCGGCCGTAGGTGCCGTAGGTGGTTCCCCAGTTGCTCATGTCGGCGTAGCGGGTGTTGAGGAGGTTGTCGATGCGGAGGGTGAGCTCCAGCTGTTTGGTGAGCTTGTAGGCGGCAGCGGCGTGGAGGAGGATGTAGTCGTCGAGCTTCTCGCGGTCGGCCTTGCTGTCGGTGGTCCAGCGGGAGCCGACGAAGACGCCGCCGAGGTTGAGGGAGAGTGCGTTGTCGGCGAGGCAGCGGAAGGTGACGTCGGCGCCGAGCTTCTGCCTGGGGATGTAGGCGAGGAAGCGGTTGCCGTTCTCCTCGTTGCGAGTGCGCTGGTAGGTGTGGGTGAGGCGGACGGTGAGCTGGTCGCGGATGGGCTCCCAGGCGATGAAGCTCTCGAGGCCGCGGATGGTGACGCCGTTGATCTGCTCGTAGGTGGCGACGGTGGTCCAGGTGTCCGGGTCGTAGGAGGAGACGGAGGAGATGTAGTCGTCGATGCGGTTCTCGAAGTAGGCGATGCCTGCGCGGAGGGTCTTGCCGATGATGTCCTGCTCGATGCCGGCCTCCCAGGAGATGCTGGTTTCGGGGTCGAGGTCGGGGTTTCCTCGGACGAGGTATCCCATGGTGGTGTAGTTGTTGTAGAGCTCGTCGAGTGAGGGTGTGCGGTAGCCGCGTCCGGCGCTGGCGCGGAGGGTGGTGCCGGTCTTGGCGACGAGGTAGCGGACAGAGGCGTCGCCGACGAGTTCGGCGCCGAATTCGGAGTGGTCGACGAGTCGTCCGTTGAGGTTGAGGACGAGGTTCTCGACGGGTTCGGCCTGGAGTCCGAGGTAGTAGGAGGCGGTGCGGTGGGTTCGGTTCATGTCGCGGTGCTTGCCGGTGGCGCAGCGTCGCATCTGGTCTTCCTCGAACTGGGTACCGAGGGTGAGGTCGAGCCATTCGGTGAGGTGGAGGGTGCCCTTGAGCTCGGCCTCGCGGTGGTCGCCGGTGTAGCGCGAGGCCTGCCGTCCGGCGAGGGTGTGGTAGATGCGGTCGGCGCGGGTGGCGGCCGCCTGGAGGGAGAGGTCGAGGAGTCCGTCGAGGAGTCCGTCGCCCTTGAGGAGGGCGCCGCCCAAGGCGCGGCGGACGAGGACATCGTCCGTGTCGGGCGAGACGAAGTCGCCGTAGGCGTAGCCGTCGTCGTATTCCTCGTCGATGTTCTGGAAGCGTCCGAAGAGTTCGGCGCGCCAGTGGTCGTCGAGCTGGAGTCCGATGCGTCCGTCGTAGACCATGGCTCGGTAGTGGTCGTCGTCGAGGTTGACTTTGCCGTAGGCGTCGCGGTAGATGGCGGAGATGCCGCGTTCGCGGGTTCTGCCGATGTCGAGTCGGTAGTCGACGGGGCCGTGCTTTCCGAGGAGCTGGAGTCCGGTGGTTGAGCGGCCGTGGCTGCCGAGTTCCTGTCGGACGGTGCCGTGGAGTCCGTCCTCGGTGGGGCGGCGGGTGACGATGTTGATGACGCCGCCCATGGCGCTGGAGCCCTGGAGGCTGGAGGGACCCTTGACGACCTCGATGCGGTCGATGCCGTTGAGCGGGAGTCCTCCGAGGACGGGGCCCATCTGGGTTGAGGACTGGTCATGGATGGGGACGCCGTCGATGAGGACTCGTGTGTGGTAGGGTCTCATGCCACGGATGCTGATGGCGGCGCTGCCGGTGTCTTTGGGGCCGTAGGAGCGGAAGTCGACGCCGGCGACGTCGCGGAGCGCGTCGGTGACGGTCTGGTACCCGGCGGCGTCGAGCTGCTCTCGGGTGACGATGTCGATGGTCTGTCCGAGGGAGGTCTGGAGTGCGCCGGTCTTGGCGGCGAGGACGACGATGGGCTGGAGTTCGGCGGTCTGTTCGTCGGAGTTGCTCTGAGGCGTCTGTGGAGGCTGGCTCTGTGCCCAGGCGAGGTGTGAGGCGAGAGCCGCGAGCCCGAGGGCCCGCAGGGTGTGCTGTCTGCTCATCTGCGTTGTTCCTTTTCTTTTGGGGTTTGGATTAGGCATCTGAGCCGCCGGCGCGTGGGCGCCGGCATGGGGACAGTGCTGCCGTGTCCCTGACGCGGGGAGCGGCAACTCAGTACAAGATATCCTGACTACACGGGTTCAAGCCCGGAGCGCAGAGCCTTCCCGGAGCGGTCTGGGCGCGGCTGACGCTGCGTCCGGACGGCTCCAGTGACCCCTGTCGCCCCCTTTTGGGTGGCTAGCGTTCCAGTACCCGCTCACAGTAGCGCGACTGTTCCAGATTCTCACTGGATTCCCTTGTGCTTCACACAGGCGAAGCTCAGATAGGTCAATGTCCGTTGGCGATAATAAATATAACACGGGGCTAGCTGAGTTGCAACGAAATGTGGGTCGGCGTTTGTTGACTGGAGGCGGGCATTCGGCTATATTGAGTGGCTGTGCGACGCGGCCTGCTGGCCGCCGGGTCACCGTGTGGTTCTGAGAAGGTCAAGGTGCCAATCATGTCAAGCCGTCTGAGATTTCTGGCTGTGTGGTGTTTGCTGTGCGTGCTCGCGCTGGGCGCGGACAGCCCCAAGTATGTGTTTCTGTTCATTGGCGACGGGATGTCGCTGCCGCAGCGGACGCTGGCGGAGTCGTTTCTGAAGCGGACTGCGGGCGAGGGTCAGCAGTTGCTCATCAACCACCTGCCGGTCCGCGCGAGCACGCGCACGAGCTCGGCGAACGCGCTGATCACGGACTCGGCGGCGTCGGGCACGGCCATCGCCTGCGGCGAGAAGACGAACAACGGCATCATCGGGCTGGCTCCGGACGGCAAGCGTCGGCTGGAGTCCATGGCGTATGTGGCTCAGCGCGCGGGGCGCAAGGTCGGCATCGTGACGAGCGTGACGATTAACCACGCGACGCCGGCGTCGTTCTACGGCCATCGTCCGAACCGGTCGCAGTACTACGAGCTGGGGCTGGACCTCGTCGCCTCGAACTTCGACTACTTCGCGGGCGGCGGCTGCGCCAAGAACGACGACCGCAAGAACCCAGCCTACAAGGGCGACATCTACGAGCTGGCTCGGCAGGCGGGGTACACTGTGACCTCCACGCGCGAGGAGTTCGCGCGGCTGGCTCCGGGGGCGGGCAAGGTCTTCGCCCGCGGCGCGTCCGGCGCGCTGCCGCCCGCTATCGACCGCGACAGCCAGACCATCGAGCTCCACGAGTTCGTCGCCAAGGGCATCGAGCTGCTCGACAACCCCAAGGGGTTCTTCCTGATGTGCGAGGGCGGGGCCATCGACTGGCGCGGGCACGCCAACGACGCGGCCGGCTCCGTCCATGAGTCGCTGGCGCTGGACAAGGCCGTCAAGGTGGCCTACGAGTTCGCGCGGCGTCATCCGGACGAGACGCTCATCGTCGTCACCGGCGACCATGAGACGGGCGCGCTGACGCTGGGCTTCGCCAACACGGGCTACGAGGAGCGACTGGAGCTGCTGGCGCGTCAGACCTGCTCCGTCGACCGCTTCAACAGCGTGCTGCGTGAGCAGCTCCGGAACGCGGGCGACAAGGCGAGCTTCGAGACCTGCGGCATCCCGGCGCTGCGCCGTGTGTTCGGGCTGGATTTCGAGGGCCAGGGGCCGCTGGCCGTGAAGGAGGCCGAGATGAAGGCGCTGCGGAAGGCCTACGAGGACAGCGTGGCCGCATGGAAGGCCAAGAAGAGCATGGACGCGCTCAAGCTGGCCGGACTGAAGCTGTTCAACGGCAAGTGCGGCGCGGTGTGGCACTCGGGCGGCCACAGCGCGTTGCCCGTCATCACCACCGCCTATGGCGTCGGCTCCGAGCGCTTCGCCGGCGACTATGAGAACACGCACCTCGCGGTGACGTTCAAGCAGCTGCTGGCGCAATGAGCCGTCTGACGGACGAGCGGGACGGCGGCTGGCGGCGTGTGCTGCTCGGCCGCCGTGGCGACTGGCTGGCCTGCGTGGTCTTCCTGCTGCTGTGCGCGCTGCTGTGGCGTCTGGAGCTGATGCCGCCGCGCGACCCGGAGCCTGGCACGAAGGAGCGGGCCGTGGTGCTGTCGGTGGACGACAGCGGCGTGGAGCGCATGGGGCTGATGCTGATGGGCACGCAGCGTCTCGAGGTCGAGGTGCGGACGGGGCGTCATGCCGGCCAGCGCTTTCCCGCCGCCAACGAGCTGCGCGCGCAGTTGGATCTGGACAAGATGTTCGTCCCCGGCGATGCGGTCTGGGTGGCGATGCTGCACGGCGCGGAGCCTGGCGTGACGGTGATACAGGCGCAGGACCATTACCGTCTGGGCTGGACGGCGCTGCTGTTCGGGCTGTTCTGCGTGCTGCTGCTGGCGTTCGCGGGGGTGACGGGGCTGAAGGCGCTGGTGTCGTTTGTGTTCAGTTGCGTGGCGGTGTGGCGTCTGGTGGTGCCGCTGTGTCTGCGTGGCCATTCGCCGCTGTCGGTGTCGGTGGTGTGCGTGTGTCTGCTGACGGCGGTCATCATCTTTCTGGTCGCGGGGCTGACGCGCAAGGGCGTGGTGGCGTTTCTGGGGTCGATGCTGGGGGTGCTGGCGGGCTGTGCGCTGGCGGAGGTGTTCACGGTGCTGTTCCATGTGAGCGCGGCGGGGATGCCGTATGCGCCGGCGCTGCTCTACTCGGGCTATGAGCGTCTTGATCTGCAGGCGCTGTTCGCGGGGGCCATCATTCTGGCCTCGTCGGGCGCGGTCATGGATTTGGGCATGGATGTGGCGGCGGGCATGGAGGAGGTGTCGCGGCATCGTCCGGGCATTTCCGGCCGTGAGCTGACGCTTTCCGGTCTTCGCATTGGGCAGAGTGTGGTGGGCACGATGACGACCACGCTGCTGCTGGCGTACTCGGGCGGCTATCTGACGCTGCTGATGGTCTTTGCGGCGCAGGGGACGGGGCTGGGTGACATCATCAACAACCCGTATGTGGCGGCGGAGTGCGTCAAGACGCTGGTGGGCAGCTTCGGGCTGGTGCTGGTGGCGCCGTTCACGGCGCTGGTGGGCGGTGTGCTCCACGCCTGGCGGAGGGCATGAGCCGCGGGCGTCTGTCGTCCGCGAGGGCGATGGCTGTCCGTCCGTCCGCCCTCGTCTGGGATGGCGGCGGCAGACAGGGCGGCCCGCCTCCCGGAAGGGGGGGCGGGCCGCCCTGTCTCGTTTCCATTTTTGGGGAAGGGTCAGAGCGCGTGTTCGGTGCGTTTGATGACCTCGAGCTGGACGGGTCTGGAGAGTCGGGTGAAGTACTCGCTGTAGCCGCCGATGCGGACCATGAGGTGGGGGTGTCGTTCGGGATGGTCGAGTGCGTCGCGCATGGCCTCGGCGTCGAGGACGGAGACCTGGACCTGGAGTCCGCCGCGCTTGAAGTAGGTCATGAGCATGGCCTTGGTGAGGGCGCGGGCCTGTGGGGTGGCGAGCATGTCGCGCTGGAGTCGGAGGTTGAGGACGGGTGTGCCGAGGGCGCGCTGCTGGTCGGGCTTGGTGACGGAGTTGAGGAGGGCGGTGGGGCCGTTGTGGTCGGTGCCCTGGACGGCGCCGAAGGAGTCGCCGACGGGTGAGCCTGCGAGTCGGCCGTCGGCGGTGGCGGGGATGTAGGAGCCGCGCTCGGCGTAGGTGGTGAAGAGGTTGATGAAGGGGATGTAGGTGCGGTCAGGCCGGGACTCGGCGCGGACGATGGCGAAGACGTCGTCGATGAAGCGGGTGGCGAGGGCGTCGATGTCGTCGTGGTCGTTGCCGAATTTGGGTGTGGCCTTGAGGAGTTCGAGGAGTTCGGGGTCGTTCTGGAAGTTGTCGTCGAGGGCGTTTGCGAGTCGGTGGATGGAGAACTGTCCGTCGTAGGCGAGTCGGATGTTGTAGATGGCGTTGACGGCGTTGGACAGTCCGGTGACGCCGATGAGTCCGAGGTTGTAGCGGGCGCCGCCGGCGTTGAATTCGGTGTGGGTGTCGAGGCAGTCCTCGGTGAAGAGGGTGCGGATGAGGTTGGGCTGGTACATGGCGGCGACCTGGTGTCCGAGCTGGCAGCGGTCGACCTCCTGGTGGGCCTTTTCGCGGAGGGCGTCGAGGTAGTGCCGGTAGAAGTCGTCGAAGGAGTTGTGGAGGAGCTGTGTGGAGGCGAGGACGTTGAGTGCGTGGAGGTCGCCGTCGGTGGAGCCGACGTTGGACTTGCCCATGATCATGAGTTCGGTGCAGCCGCCGTAGGAGAGTCCTGGGAAGTCCTCGGGTCGGACGTTCCACTGGGTGTCGAGTCCGCGGTAGTAGTTGGGTCGGAAGTAGAGTGCGGGGCTGGTGTTTCCGGAGAGCCAGGAGTCGAAGATGTCGTCCCAGGCCTGCTGTGGGGTGTCGTCGTCGATGAGGGCGGAGGCTCCGGGTCGTGAGAGGTTGCGCTGGGCGAGGAGGGCGTGGTGCATCCAGGGCAGATGGGTGTCGAAGGTGACGTTCCAGACGCCGAGGAGGTCGAAGGACTGCCAGAATTCGCGGAAATGCGCCTGGATGTCGTCGTCGGAGAGGTTGTGGTTGGGGTATTGCTGGAGGACGGCGTCCATTCGTCCGGCGGAGTCGGGGTCGTCGATGAACCAGAAGTAGTTGAAGTAGACGAAGGCCTGCCGGAGGTTCTGGGCGGGGTGGTGGGCCATGTGGGCGAAGATGTCGGCGAGGTCGTCGGCGCCGGCGTTGCGGAGGAGCGTCTCGCAGCGTCCGATGTGGGTCTGGATGGCGCGGACGACCTCGAGGAGCGGGGCGCAGAACCTGGGATGGGCGGGGAGGTCGCTCTGGAGTCGTTCGGCGTAGCGGTCGAGCCCGTCGTGGAGGATGCGCTCGTAGTTGAGGACGGAGTGGGTCCAGCCACGGAGGTTGTTGACGGTGAAGGCCTTTTCCTGCGTGGCCATGCGGAGCTGCTTGTCGAGGGTGGGGTCGAGGGCGATGTGGGCGGCGTCGGCCTTCTTGCGGCAGAGCTCGTAGGCGGGCTGGCTGAGGCGGGTGGAGTAGTAGTAGGAGAAGGTGAAGACGGCGTCGAAGCGCGGGTTCCAGATGGAGGCTCGTCCCTGTGGGTAGAGGCGTGTGCCGCGGTATTCGGGTAGGGGGGCCCGGGTGAGGATCTCCGAGAGGGCGTGCGCGTGGCGCGCCAGGTAGGTCTCGTTGGGGTGGCGGAAGAAGCCGGCGGCAAAGTGCTCGCCGATGGCGGTGAAGAGCTCGTGGAGGCGCATGGGGGATGGTTCTGCTTGCTGGGGTGTGGGGGGCAGGATGGAGGGCGTCAGGGGGCAAATATAATGCGGCTGGCGTGTTTCACTATGGCAATCTGGCTGAAAAGCATCGGGTGGATGCGCTGATTTCGCCGCGGTTCGTCTGGAGTTGCGGCGTGTCAGGGGGTGTGGTTCTTCCGTTCGAGGGCGACGGTCTGGCCGCGTGTGAGGTTCAGGGTGACGGTGTGGTCGCTGGCGGCGACGGGGACGGGGGCGTCGGTGAAGGCGTCGTGCCAGGCGGAGGCGGCCTGTTCGGGGGTGAGGTGGAGGGTGAGGGGGCCGTCCCATTTGGCGTGGACGGCGAGCCAGTTTTGGGCGGCGCTGACGTGGTCTCCGCGTCGGGAGTAGAGGTGGACGCCGGCATCCTGGGCGAAATGCTGGAGGAGGGCGGCGGGGAGGGTGGGGGAGGCGGACCAGACGGAGGTCCAGGAGGGGAAGGTCTTGCGGAGGAGGGTGGCGCCGTCGGAGCCCTGCCGCAGGGGGACGGCGGTGGCGTCGACGCCGTAGCCGAGCGTCTCGGCGTCGGGGTCGGCGCCGTAGAGGCGCGGGCTGACGCTGCGGTGGGGGCCGTAGAGGAGCCGCTGTCCGGTGACGAGCGTCTCGGTGAGCATGGAGGAGGTGCAGGCGCAGGGGACGAGGCGTATGCCGGTCATGCGGCAGACATGTTCGGTGGAGAGGCCGTCCTGGTGCCAGACGTCGGGGGCGTGGACCCAGACGAGGGTTCGTCCGTCGGCCTTTAGGTGGCGGTCGATGAGTTCGCGGAGGTCGTCCGCGATGAGGTGGGCGTTGGGGAGCAGGACGAGGCGGTACTGGCCGAGGCGTCCCTGGCTGACGAGCTGCGGGAGGTCCTCGAGGCGGAAGGCGTCGAAGGGGGCGCCGATGGCGGCGAGCTCCTGGAGCTGGAGTTCGAGCATGGAGCCGGAGAGGACGTCGAGGGTGCGCGAGACGGAGAGCGAGCGGTCGGAGATGAGGACGGCGACCTGGGCGATGGACTGGCGGTCGTCGAGGTGTCGCTGGGCGAAGCGGGTCAGTTGGCGGATGGTCTCCATGAGGTCGGGGGAGCGGAAGGAGCCTTCGCCGAAGAGGTCCATGAACCACTGGGTGCCTCCGGAGCGCCAGGCGTCGAGGAAATTCCGTCGGAGGAGGTTGTCGGTCTGCTCGAGGGAGGCGGGCATGACGTTGTGGCGGGTGGCGGAGAGGTGGGTGCCGGTGTCGTCCTCGGCGTAGTAGAGCTTGTGGTGGCAGAGGATGGAGCCGGGCATGACCTGTCCGTGGCAGACGCCGCCGGGCTGGCGGGCCTGGTAGGCGATGGGTGCGGCGAGGTAGTCGAGGTCTGGGCAGTCGAGGACGGTCTGGTGTTCGTCGTGGGCGACGGCGAAGTGGGACTGGCTGTTGGCGGGGAGACTGACGTAGGCGTAGAAGGCGCCGAAGAGCTTCTGTCGTCCGAGTCGGCGGAGGGTGTCCTTGACGGCATGCGCCTGTTCGGTGACGAGGCTGGCCATGAGGTGGCACTGGCACTGGTAGAAGTCGATGACGGCGCGGTCGCGGAGGGGATGGAGGAGGGAGTCGGGGGAGAAGCCGACGAAGGCGTGTGGCGGCGGGGTGGTGGCGCGGTCAAGGGAGGCGTCGGGGTCGTTCCAGGCGTGTCGGAGCTCGTCGTCGGAGCGGTAGCGGGTGCGGAGGAAGTCGCGGAAGGCCAGCTGCATGGCGGGGGTGTAGTCGCCGGCGTAGTGGTTCCAGAACCAGACGTGCTCGGCGCAGTTGCCGAAGCCGGAGTGGTATCCGAGGATGTGGTCGGGCCAGGTGCGTTCGGCGTGCTCGACGAGGCTCTGGAGGCGTTCGAGCGCGGTCTGGGTCCAGAGTCGGGAGGCGGGGGTTGCGGTTGGGATGCGCGTGAGCTGTCCGGCGCGGATGCTGTGCATGACGAGGGTCTCGTCGGGGTGTGCGTCGAGCCAGAGGGTGGTGGGGATGAGTCGGAGGCGCGGGATGACGAGGGCGTTGGGGCAGGCGCTGACGATGGCCTCCATGCTGGCGTCGAGGAAGTCGGTGGTCATGGGCTGGAAGGCGTTTCCCTCGAAGGTGCGTCCACCGTCGCCGAGGTCGATGTTGCCGATGAAGGAGAAGCAGGTGACGCCTGCGTCGGCGAAGGCTCTGGCGTCGTCGCGGGTGAGGTGGCGGTTCCAGTGCATGACGCCGGTGATGGGGTGTCCGTCGACATGGATGGCGGTGGCGCCGCCATGGGGGGCGATGGTGATGCGTGGGGCGGTCATGGGGAGGCGGTCAGCGGAGGAGGTAGAGCTTGGTGTCGGGGCCGTCGAAGTGGTCGGTGAAGTGGTCGGTGTCGGTGGCGACGAGGGTGTCGGAGTAGAGTTCGCGGATGGTGTGGGCGGGTTTGGGCAGGCGGATGGTGACGTCGGCGGGTTCGGCGCGGTGTGCCATGAGGAGTTCGGGCGAGGCGCAGAAGACGGTCTGGTCGTCGTCGGCGTAGAGGTGGACGCCGGCGTCCTGCGCGAGCTGGCGGAAGCGCTGTTTGTTCAGGAGCGTGGGCTGGAAGCAGGCGGCGGCGAGGGTTCCGGAGGGGAGGGTGGCGCGATGGAATTCGGCGGTTTCGGGGGGGCAGCCGGCGAGTTCGGCGGCGAGTTCGGGGTCGAGCTTTCCGTCATGGTCGAGGGCTGGTGGGAGCATCCAGAGGACGGCGTTTCCGGGCTTGAGGACATGGGTACGGAGCCACTGGAGTCGGGAGTCGTCGAGGCAGGAGGGGTTCTGGAAGATGAAGAGCCGGTACTGGTCGGCGCCGTCCTGGATGAGGTCGTCGAGGGTGGCGTTGTCGAAGGGGATGCCGTAGGTGTAAAGGGTCTGCCGGAAGGGCCAGGCGAGGTTGGCGATGCCTGGTGCGTGTCGGTTGAGGTGGTAGCTGGCGTCGGGGTCGAAGACGAAGACGGCCTGTGCGGCGGAGCCGGAGGAGGTGAGGCAGTGCTGGCTCCAGATTTCGCGGGAGCGCCGGAGGGCGCTGCGGATTTCGGGTGTCTTGTAGGACTGTCCCCAGATGTTGAACCACCAGGTGGAGAAATGGTGGACGAGGCAGAGTCCGGTCTCGCGTCGGACCATGGCGACGTCGGCGGCGGTGGCGTCGGGCTTGACCCAGATGCCGCCTTCGAGGGCGATGTCGGGTGAGACGTGTCGGTTGGAGGTGGTGGTGAGTCGGTCGTTCTCGTGGATGAAGCCGAAGCCGAAGCGTCTGTCGGTGCGGTAGACAGTGGTATAGCCGCTGGCGGAGCCCATCTGTGGGGCGCAGTTGCAGGCGGCGCCGATGAGGAAGTCGGGCGGCTGGGTGCGGAAGAGTCGTTCGCAGTCCATCTGTCCGGTGGGGAGCATGGCGTGGACGTGTCCGAAGAACATGCCGAGTCGGACGTCGGGGCGGGTGTGCTGCCGGGCCTCGCGGACGAAGTGGATGGCGAGTTCGGTGGTCAGCTCGTTGACGTAGCGGAGCCACTGGATGAGGTGGCGGTCCTGGTCGGGATGGTAGAGCCAGGGGTAGGGCGAGGAGGAGGAGCGGAGCTCGTCGGCGCGGGGGATGGGGAGGAGGGGGAGCTGGCGCTGGCGGCACCAGTCGGGGTAGTGGGCGCTCTTGAGGGAGGAGGGCTTGGCGTTGTCGGCCTCGATCCACTCCTGGGTGCGTCCGCAGGCGAGGACATAGGCGATGATGCGGTCGGGCCAGGTCGTCTCGCAGTGGTCGAGGAAGGCGTGGAGGTAGGCGGTGACCTGTCGGCGCCATTCGGGATGGAGGGAGCAGGAGCTGACGTCGTAGAAGGAGTCGATGGAGAGTCGCCGGGCGAGCCAGAGCGGGGAGTTGAGGTCGACGAGGACGATGAGCCTGGCGTTCGGGCAGTGGCGGAGGATGTCGCGGAACTGGCGGTCGACGAGGGCGAAGTCGTAGGTGTCGTCGTAGCGCCAGACGTTGGGGTAGTTGGTGTAGGGCTCGCCCAGGGAGTTGGTGGTGTTCATGGGCGAGACGCAGACGGCGTCGACGCCGATGTCGGACATGAAGTCGAGCGTCTCCCAGTCGGCGTTGAGATGGGGGCCGTAGGGAGGGCGGAACGCGAACAGGGGACGGTCAAAGTCCATGGTGCAGTCTTGGGATGGGAGTGGGTTCAGTGCCAGGGGACGTTTCGCTCGTCGAGGAGTGGGCAGATGACGTCGGGGCAGTTGGTGGTGATGGAGTCGCAGGTGGTGGCGAGGGCGCGTTCCAGCTCGTCCGGGGTGTCGACGGGATAGAGGTCGACGGCGAGTCCGCGCCGCTGGAGGTCAGCGACGGCCTCGGGGGTCGCGTCCCTGGTCCAGAGGCAGAGCTTGTTGACGAGCGTCTCGGGGGGCTGTCCGAGGGGGGCGGGGACGTAGCTGTCGGGGAAGCCCTGGAGGAGGAGCGTGGGTTTGAGCCGGCGCAGGAGCTGAAGCTGTCGGTAGTGGAAGGAGAGGATGAGGCAGCGGTCGAGGATGCCGTGGCGGCGGCAGGCGTCGAGGGTCAGGCGGGTGCAGCCGTCGTCGTCCTCCTTGAGCTCGATGAGGGCGAAGGCGTCGTGGGGTCGGGCGCCGTAGATGACGTCGAGCGTCTCGTCGAGGGTGGGGATGGCGGTGTGGGCGAATTCGGGGGCCTTCCAGGCGCCGAAGTCGAGGGCGCGGAGCTCGTCGAGGGTGAGGTCGTGGACGGAGCCATGGCCGTTGGAGCAGCGGTCGAGGTCGTGGTCATGGGTGATGACGAGGTGTCTGTCCCGGGTGGGATGGACGTCGAATTCGAGGGTGGCCAGTCCGAATTCGAGTGCCTTCCGGAAGGAGACGAGGGTGTTCTCGGGATAGCGCGAGCGGAAGCCGCGGTGGCCGACGACGGTGAGGGGCTTGGTCATGGGGGAAGGGGAAATGGCGCCCCGGCGGCGCCTGGGGAGGCCACCGGGGCGTTCGGGGGCTAGTCGTTGACGATGCGGTAGTAGAAGTCCGCGTCGGGGGGGCGGATGTTGGTGAGGTCTCCGCGGTAGTGGCGGAGGTAGGTGGGGCTGAACGGATGCTTGAGGATTTCGTCCTCGTTGAGCTCGATGCCGAGTCCGGGTCGGTCGGGGATGACCATTCTGCCGTTGTGGACGGTGAGGTCCTCGTCGCAGATGAGGCGTCGGTAGGGGACGTCGGTCATCATCATCTCGAGCATGACGAAGTTGGGGACGCAGGCGGCGAGCTGGAGGGTGGCGGCGTTGGCGACGGGGCCGGAGGGGTTGTGGGGGCAGAAGCCGATGTGGCGGGCCTCGGCCTCGGCTCCGAGGAGTCTCATCTCGAAGAGTCCGCCGGCGTGTGAGATGTCGGGCTGGATGTAGTCGGTGCAGTTGAGGTCGAAGAACTGGCGGTACTCGTAACGGTTGTAGAGGCGTTCGCCGGCGGCGAGGGGGACTCTGACGCGCTCCTTGACCTCGCGGAGTCCGTCCTTGTCGTCCGGGGGGATGGGCTCCTCGAACCAGAAGATGTCGAAGTCCTCGAGCCGCTGTCCGATGCGGACGGCGGTGGGGATGTCGAAGCGTCCGTGTCCCTCGATGAGGAGGTTGACGTCCTCGCCGACGGTCTCGGCGACCTTGGCGACGCACTCTATGGCCTGGTTGAGGTCATGCTTGGAGATCTGCTGCCAGGCCTTGCCGAAGGGGTCCCACTTGCAGCCGGGGAAGCGGCGGTCGCGGAGCTGCCGCGCCTTCTCGGCGAATTCGTCGGGCGTCTTGGCGGGGGAGAACCAGCCGTTGACGTAGATGGGGATCTCGTCTCGGACCTTGCCTCCGAGGAGCTGGTAGACGGGGACGCCGAGGGCCTTTCCCTTGATGTCCCAGAGGCACATCTCGACGCCGGCGAGGGCGCTCATGAGGACGGGGCCGCCGCGCCAGTAGGCGTCGCGGTAGCAGTCGTGGCGGAAGGCCTCGATGTTGTGCGGGTCCTTGCCGATGAGGTAGTGCTCGAGGTCGTGGATGGCGGCCTCGACCGTGTGCTCCTTGTATTCGAGCGTGGCCTCTCCCCAGCCGTGGATGCCGGCGTCCGTCTCGACCTTGACGAAGACGAAGTTGGTTCTGAAGGCGTGGCAGAGGAAGGTGCGGATGGCGGTGACTTTCATGGTGTGCCCTGTCGTGGTGTGGGGAATGGGGGACGGGAGCGGTCCGGTGTGCGCTCAGGGCGCGAAGTAGACGCCGCCGTTGACGTTGATGGTCTCGCCGTTGACGAAGCCGTTGTTGCAGGCGAAGATGACGGCGTCGGCGATCTCCTCGCTGGTGGCGGCCCTGCGGACGGGGATTTCGGCGGTGGCCTGGTCAATCTGCTCCTGGGTGAGCCGTTTGCCGATGTTCTCGGTGACGACCATTCCGGGGCAGATGGTGTTGGCGGTGATGCCGTAGGGTGCGCCGTTGTAGGCGAACGAGCGGGTGATGCCGTGCATGCCGAGCTTGGAGACGCCGTAGGCGACCATGTGGGGCTCGGCGGGGATGAAGGAGCGGACGGAGGCGATGTTGATGATGCGCCCGAAGCGGTTCTCCTTGGCCTGCTTGAAGAATTCGTAGGTGCAGAGGTAGGCGCCCTTGAGGTTGACGTCCATGACCATGGACCACCACTGGCCCTCCGTGTACTCCGGCTTGCGGAAGTAGGGGTCGATGCGGGCGTTGTTGACCAGGATGTGCAGCGGCGCCAGGCGGGCGATCAGGGCGGCGACGGCCTGCTCGTCCGTGACGTCGCAGATCTCGACGGAGGCCTTGCCTCCGTTGGCGACGATCTCGTCGGCGACGGCCTGTGCCTTGGCGGGGCTGTGGGCGCAGTTGACGATGACCTCGGCGCCCTCGCGGGCGAGCTCCAGGCAGATGACGCGGCCGATGCCCTGCGAGCCGCCGGTGACCAGTGCCTTCATTCCTGCGAATTTCATGATGCTGTTCCTTGTGTGCTTGTGCGGTTGCTATTCGGTGATGGTGTGGGGGAATCAGCGCCGGGCGGCTCGGCCGCGCACCTTGGCCAGGGCCTTGCCGACGGTCCACTGGAGCATGAGGCGCGGCTCCTCGAGGCGCAGCAGCCAGGCGCCGATGGCGTAGGCGGCGACGCCCGCCAGGCCGGCGACGCCGATGTGGACGGCGAGACGGACGCGCGAGACGGCCTTCAGCGCGTCCGCGGCGCCGCCCTCGGCGACGGCGGCCAGCCCGCTGGGGAGGATGGCGTCGATGCCGCGCAGGGCGGCCCAGGCGGCACCGGCGACGAGGACGGCGAGGAGGAGCGTCCGGGCGAGGAAGGCGAGCGTCTGGGCGCCCTCGAACATGGGCGTCGAGCGGCGCAGATGGAGGATGAGGAGCAGGCTCTTGATGAAGCGCGAGGCGACGAAGCCGAGGGAGACGGTCAGGAGCGCGCCGCGGGCGTCGACGCCGACCATGACGATGAGGACGTATGAGATGATGACGGAGAGGAGGCTGGAGCTGATGCCGATGACGGTGACGGCGACGGTCTTCTCGTCGGCGAAGGCGCCCTGCATGAGGACGCACTCGATGGCGGCGACGGGGAGGACGAGGCTGTAGCAGATGGTGGAGAGTCCGGCCATGGAGGCGACCTCGACGCCGGTCTTGCCGCCGGCGAAGATGAGGACGGTGAGGGGGCCTCCGACGACGAGGATGGCGGCGGAGACGGGGATGAAGACGGCGAGCAGCAGGCGGCAGGAGTTGCCGATGACCTTGCCGAGCTCCTGGCGGTCGTTCTTGTTGACGAGTTCGCAGAGGAAGGGGAAGAGGGCGATCTGGAGGGCGTAGGGGACGAGCCACTGGATGGTGGTGAAGAGCTTGCGTCCGAGGTCGTTGGCCTTGACGACGGCCTCGTAGTTGGGGATGTTGTCCCCGGTGAGGATGTAGATGTTGTTGAAGACGTCGCGGAATTTGGCGAAGAGGATGCCGGCGAGGAGCGGGAGCATGAGCCAGAGCATCCTGCGGAACGCGGGGTTGCGCCAGTCGAGCGAGGGGCGGAGGAGGCGCAGCTTGCCGGCGAGGCCGCAGAGGTGCGTGAGGAGCTTGGCGACGCTGCCGGCCAGGATGCCGAGGCAGAGCGCGTTCAGGCCCATGTCCAGCCTCCAGCCGACCAGCAGGCCGATGACGATGCAGATTTTGGTGGAGGCGTCGCCGAACGCGGCGAGGAAGAATTTCTTGTAGCCGTTGAGGAGGACGTAGGTGGTGGAGCCGAGGGAGAGGAAGAGGAGTCCGGGGGCGATGATGCGCAGGCCGTTGCGGAGGGGGATGTAGACGCTGTTGAAGTCGGCGAGCTGTGCCTGGTGGAGGGCGAGGGTTGCGGCGTCGGCTCCCTCGGGCGGCGGGGCGGGGGCGCGGAGCTGGGTGACGAGGCCGATGTAGGCGTCGGGGAAGCAGACGATGGAGGCGCAGACAACCAGCAGCAGGAGCGACTGGAAGGAGAGCGTCACGTTGGTGAAGCGCCAGGCGGCCTCCTCCGACTGCGAGTCCTTCTCCTTCACGAACAGCGTCAGGAAGGTGGGGCCGATGACCTCCTCCCCGATGAGGAACAGCGAGTTCAGGATGGCGCCCATGGCGATGGCGATGATGGCGGTGTACTCGGCGTCGTCCAGGAACTGGGCGCAGCACTTGGCCTGTATCAGGCCCGCGAACTTCAGCAGGATGTGGGCGATGCCGACGACGAAGCTGGCCTTGATGATGCGGTCGGCCAGGGACTTGCTCTTGGTGCTGGGGGCGCTGGGCTGGGACATGGGGCGGGTGGGGAGGGAGGGGATGTTTCGGATGGGCGGGAGGCGCGGTCACGGGCGCCGTCGGCTAGGGGTTAGTGTATCGGTGAAACGGCGTTTTTCAAGGCGCGGGGCGGGCAAAAGTCCGTGCGTGTGGGAGGGGGCGCGTGGGTCAGAGGTCGCGGGTGATGTTGCGGACCCACTGGTATCGGCGGTAGTGGAGGCAGACCCAGGGGATCTTGCCGACCTCGTCGAGGCAGGTGCAGGCGTAGCAGGCGAGGACGGGCCAGCCGAGGTGGAAGGCGCCGAGGAAGGCGCAGGGGAGGGCGATGCCGTACATGGCGACCAGAAGGCTGTAGACGTCGAAGCGGGTGTCGCCGCCGGCGGTGAAGATGCCGTTGATGACCATGGTGCAGAAGCTGCGCCCGATCATGTAGACGGAGAGGATGACGAACATGCCGACCATGTACTCGTGCGCCTGGGGCGTCAGCTTCATGGTGCGGGAGAGGATGGGGATGCAGGCGAGCGTGAGGAGCGTGCAGGCGAAGCCGACCACGAAGGCCAGGACGAAGACGCGGTCGCCGTAGCGGCGTCCCGTCTCCAGGCGTCCCGCGCCCAGCTCGTTGCCGATGAGGATGGCCGAGGCTCCGCAGAAGCCGTTGCAGAGGCAGCAGAGCAGGTCGCGGACGACGGCGGCGATGGAGTTGCCGGCCGCCGCGTCCGGGCCCAGGTGCCCCATCACGGCGGTGTAGGAGGTGAAGCCGCCGCCCCACAGCAGGCTGGCGCCCAGGATGGGCAGCGTGTAGTGCCAGAAGTCGCGGGACAGGGCGCGGTCCAGGCGCAGCACCGCCCGGGCCGTCAGCGGGATGAAGTCGGGGCCGCGGCTGCCCAGGACGCACCAGGCCAGCTCCAGCACGCGGGCGCAGACCGTCGCCAGGGCCGCGCCGCGCACGCCCATCGCCGGCGCGCCCAGCAGCCCGAAGATGAACACCGCGTTCAGCGCGATGTTCACCACGACCGCCGCCGAGCTGATCCACGCCGAGCGGCTCGCGTGGCCCGTCACGCGCATCACCGACAGGTACGACTGCGAGATGCCCGTCAGCAGGTACGACCAGCTCACCATCTTCAGGTACTCGACGCCCAGGGACACCAGGGTCGGGTCATGCGCGAACAGCCGCATCAGCGCCTCGGGCGCCAGCAGGCAGCCCGCGAAGAACGCCACCGAGACGATGGCGGACAGCCGGACGCTGATGCCGAAGATGCGCTCCAGCACCGCGCGGTCCCCCTTGCCCCAGTACTGGGCGCCCAGCACCCCGACGCCCCCCGCGATGGCGAACAGCACCATGTTCTGGATGAACTGGACCTGCGTCGCCAGCGAGACGGCCGCCATCGAGTTCTGGTCCGAGGCGCCCAGCATGGCCGCGTCGGCGGCCGCCACCAGGGCCAGCATCAGGCTCTGCAGCGCCAGCGGCAGGCTCAGCTTCAGAAATTCGCGGTTGAAGGTGCGGTCGCAGAACAGGTCTCGGAATGTCATGGCAAAAGGTTGGGGCACTGGTGGGACGGTCTCAGGTGGTGGGGAGTCAGATGTCTTTGTCCATCGGCTGGGCGATGGCGCCGAACCAGTGGGGAAGAGAGGCGGGGCCGAGTTGCCAGTGTCCATCTCCGAATTCCGCGACGAGCTGGAGTGCGTCGCCGGAGTTGTCGAAGAAGTAGGCGCGGCTGAGCCAGGGGAGCGCCTCGGCCGCGTTCCGGAGACAGCGCCCGAAGCGCTCGACGAGCTTGTCGGGCGGGACGTCATGGCCGCCCTGGCGGACGCGGGCGGCCACCCGGCAGAGGTTGATGTCTGGGGACTCGGTGGCGACGAAGTACAGGTAGGTGCGGTATCCGCTCTGGCGGGCCTCCCGGATGAGTGCGGTCTTGCCGGGATGCGACAGGACCGTCTCGAAGGAGAAGCTGTCGCCCCGCGAGAGGTGGGCGTGACGGTGGAAGTCCGCCAGCAGGGCGACCGTGTAGGAGCTGATGGCGTCGCGCTCGAAGACGACGAATTCCCGCTCGACGCGGATGTGTCCGTCCCGGAAGGGGCGCTTGCAGGCGTCGGGATAGGTCGAGCGCAGGGCGAAGTCCCGGAGCGCGTCCGTGTCGGCCTCGAGGGGGCAGGCGGTCATCCGGTGGGCGTCGATTTCCGCGAACAGCGTGTCGGCGTTGATGTGGTGGTAGAGGTTCACGGCGTAGTCGCGGGCGAGCCATTGGGCCAGGGTGCTCTTGCCGGAGCCGTTGGGGCCGGCGAACACGCGGAGACGTGGCGTCGTCATGGGATGAGGTTCCTCCGGACGATCTCCTCGTGGCCGTCGGGGAAACGGCTGACGAGGTCCTTGCCTTTGAGGAAGGTGGCGGGGAGGCTCTGCTTGTGCAGCCGGCGGATGGCGTCCCGGGAGGCCTCGCGCGCGGACTGCGCCAGCCGCCGCGTCGGCTCGGGCCACTGCCCGTCCGTCACCTGGGTGACTGGCACGAGTGTGCCATCGGCCATTCTGAACTGGGTGCTGCTGTGTTCCGCCATGTCTCGTCCCTCCTGTAGGGGTGCCCCGTGTTGCTGACTGGAAAATGTCAGTCATAAATTTATTGCCATGTCTGGGGTTTTGCAAGTGTGCGGGGAGCGAAAAAATAGTTGTCGGTGCGGGGGAAAGCGGCTATCAAAACGGGAAGCGGGGGCTATATTGATGGTCTTGTCCGTCCTGGGAGCTGGCGGGGAGCCGGGGAAGGAGGGCCGGTGTTTGTCTGCTTTACATTGTCTGTCTTTAGCCTTAAAGAGGAGTGAGGATGCCGTTTGCGCAGTTGGAGCATTACTGTCCGCCCGTGATCATGGCGGTCCTGGACGCGGGAGAGGCGATACTGGGGATCTACGAGAGCGGCGAGGACGTCGAGGTGGAGTACAAGGCGGACCAGTCGCCGCTGACGGCGGCTGACCGTGCCTCGCACGCGCTGCTGATGGAGCGTCTGCAGCAGCTGTGGGATCTGCCGGTGCTGTCGGAGGAGAGCCGCGAGGTCCCGTGGGAGCGGCGCGGCCAGTGGGAGTCGTACTGGCTGGTTGACCCGCTGGACGGCACGAAGGAGTTCATCCGGCGCAACGGCGAGTTCACGGTGAACGTGGCTCTGGTGAGCCGTGGCGTCCCCGTGTACGGCGTGGTGTACGCGCCTGTCCCGGGGCTGCTGTACTTCGGCGCGGCGGGCCATGGGGCGCGCCGTGCGGTGCGCGGCGTGGACTACGCCGACCGCGACGGGCTGGCCGCTCGTCTGACGGACGCGGAGCGCGCGTTCCCGTCGCTGCCGCTGGCGCAGGAGGCGGGGCGTCCGTTCACGGTGGTCGCCTCGCGCTCGCACGGCAATGTGGAGACGACGGACTTCATCGAGCGTCTGGAGGCGGACCACGGGCCGGCGCGCCGCGTGTCGGTCGGCTCCTCGCTGAAGCTGTGCCTGTGCGCGGAGGGGACGGCGGACGTGTATCCGCGTCTGGCGCCGACGATGCACTGGGACACGGCGGCGGCGCAGGCCATCGTGGCCGCGGCGGGCGGTCGGGTGACGCAGTACGGCACGGAGGACGAGCTGGCCTACGGCGGCCCGTCGCTGGTCAACCCCTACTTCGTCGTCACGCGGCCGGGGTTTCGGATCTGAGGCAACAGCAGGGCAGAGGACATTCATTCAGCCATGGAGACCTATAGGCTCAACCATTTGCAGCAGCTGGAGGCGGAGAGCATCCACATCATCCGCGAGGTCGCGGCGGAGTTCCGCAATCCGGTCATGCTGTACTCGATCGGCAAGGACTCGTCGGTGATGCTGCGTCTGGCGCAGAAGGCGTTCTATCCGGGCAGGCTGCCGTTTCCGCTGCTTCACGTCGACACGCGGTGGAAGTTCCGGGAGATGATCGCGTTCCGCGACCGGATGGCGCGCGAGCTGGGCTTCGAGCTGCTGGTGTGGACCAACCCGGACGGCATCGCCCAGGACATCTCGCCCATCACGCACGGCTCCGAGAAGCACACCCAGATCATGAAGACCGACGCCCTCAAGCAGGCCCTCAACCACTACCAGTTCGACGCCGCGTTCGGCGGCGCCCGCCGGGATGAGGAGAAGTCGCGCGCCAAGGAGCGCATCTACTCGTTCCGCAACCGCTTCCACCAGTGGGACCCCAAGAACCAGCGCCCCGAGCTCTGGAACCTCTACAACGCCAAGGTCAGCCCCGGCGAGTCCATCCGCGTCTTCCCCCTCTCCAACTGGACCGAGCTCGACATCTGGCTCTACATCCGGCGCGAGAACATCCCCATCGTCCCCCTCTACTTCGCCGCCGAGCGGCCCGTCGTCGAGCGCTCCGGCAACCTCATCATGGTCGACGACGACCGCCTGCCGCTCCTCCCCGGCGAGCGGCCCCAGATGCGCCGTGTGCGCTTCCGCACCCTCGGCTGCTACCCGCTCACCGGAGCCGTCGAGTCCGACGCCGACACCCTCGAGAAGATCGTCCAGGAGATGCTCCTGGCGCGGACCTCCGAACGGCAGGGGCGCGTCATCGACTACGACGGCGCCGCCTCCATGGAGGAGAAGAAGAAGGACGGCTACTTCTAGCACGAGGAGACAGACCATGGACATACCCGACAAGGAACTCATCGAGAGGGACGTCAACGCCTACCTGGAGCAGCACTGGCGCAAGGACCTGCTCCGCTTCCTGACCTGCGGCTCCGTCGACGACGGCAAGTCCACCCTCATCGGGCGGCTCCTCTACGACTCCAAGCTCATCTACGAGGACCAGCTCGCCGCCGTCCGCCGCGACTCGCGCCTCCACGGCACCACCGGCACCGACTTCGACCCCGCCCTCCTCACCGACGGCCTCAAGGCCGAGCGCGAGCAGGGCATCACCATCGACGTCGCCTACCGCTACTTCTCCACCTCCCGGCGCAAGTTCATCATCGCCGACACGCCCGGACACGAGCAGTACACGCGCAACATGGCGACCGGCGCCTCCAACTGCGACCTGGCCGTCATCCTCATCGACGCGCGCCATGGCGTCACCACCCAGACCCGCCGCCACTCCTTCATCGTCTCGCTGCTGGGCATCGCCCACATCGTGGTCGCCATCAACAAGATGGATCTGGTCGGCTGGTCGCAGGACGTCTACGAGGCCATCCGCCGCGAGTACAACGAGATGTCGGCGCGGCTGGAGTCGTTCAAGGACGTGCACTTCATCCCGATGTCGGCCCTGCTCGGCGACAACGTGGTGGAGCGCTCGGCGCAGATGCCCTGGTACCAGGGGCCGCCGCTGCTGCGCCATCTGGAGCAGGTCAACATCGCCTCCTCGCGCAACCTCATCGACATGCGCTTCCCCGTCCAGTACGTCCAGCGCCCGAACCTCGACTTCCGCGGCTTCGCGGGCACGGTCGCCTCCGGCGTCGTGCGCGTCGGCGACCGCGTCATGGTCCTGCCGTCCCGCCAGACCTCCCGCGTCAAGTCCATCGTCACCATGGACGGCGAGCTCGACTACGCCTTCGCGCCGCAGGCCGTCACGCTCACCCTCGAGGACGAGATCGACGCCTCGCGCGGCGACATGCTCGTCCCCGTCAACAACCTCCCCTTCATCAGCGCCGAATTCGACGCCATGCTGGTCTGGATGAGCGAGGCGCCCGCTCGGGAGGGCGCCGACTACCTCGTCAAGCACACCACCAGCATGACCCCAGGCACGCTGGCGCGCATTCTCTACGAGGTCGACGTCAACACCATGCGCAAGCGCGAGGCGAACGGGCGCCTGGAGCTGAACGCCATCGCCCGAGTCCACCTCTCCATGCACCGCCCCCTCGCCTACGACGTCTATGTCCGCAACCACGCGACCGGCTCGTTCATCCTCGTCGACCGCCTCACCAACGCCACCGTCGCCTGCGGCATGATCATCGCCCGGCTCTCCGCCCCCGAGCAGGCCACGCCCGCCCTGCAGACAGACGCCGCCGCCGCCGCCCGGAACCTCACCCGCGAGGCCACGCTCGTCTTCCGGCGCGATCGCGAGGCCCTCCTCGGGCAGCGCGCCCGCACCGTCTGGCTCACCGGACTGTCCGGCTCCGGAAAGTCCACCCTCGCCAAGGGACTCGAGCTCCGCCTGACCCAGGCCGGACGGCTCTGCATCCTCCTCGACGGCGACAATGTCCGCCACGGACTCAACCGCGACCTCGGCTTCTCCGCCGACGACCGCAGGGAGAACATCCGCCGCGTCGCCGAGGTCGCGCGGCTCCTGAACGACGCCGGCGTCATTGTCATCACCGCCTTCATCTCGCCCTATGCCGCCGACCGCGAGATGGCCCGGGGCATCATCGGCGACGAGGCGTTCCGCGAAGTCCATGTCGCCACGCCCCTCGCCGTCTGCGAGCGCCGCGACGTCAAGGGACTCTACGCCAAGGCGCGCGGCGGCGCCCTCACCGGCTTCACCGGCGTCGACGCCCCCTACGAGGAGCCCCAGAGCCCCTATCTGAGGCTGGACACCGACGGCCGCGAGGTCGACACCTGCGTCAGCGAGCTCTACTCGCGCCTGCTTGACGACCTGGCACCTGAGCGCTGAGGTGAGGACGCCATGCGGCTCAGGGACAGGATACAGCTCTACGGGATGATGGAGAGCCTGCTGGGCGCCGGACTGCCGCAGTCCGCGCTCGCCAGGATGCCTCTGTCCGGGCCGCTGCGGCGCGTCATGGCGGGGATGGTGGAGGCGCTGCGCGACGGCGGGCTCGTGTCCGAGGCGATGGCGCGTCAGCGGCGCGTCTTCTCCCGCGTGGAGACGGCGCTCGTCGCGGTGGGCGAGCGGACCGGCAGCGTCGAGCGCTCGGCGCGGACGCTGCGCGAGATGTTCGAGCAGCGTCTGGCACTTCGGAATAGGCTGCTGACGGGCCTGCTGTATCCGGCGTTCACCTACGCGGTGGCCGGCCCGCTGCTGAAGGTCATCGACCTGGCGCAGGCCTCCATCGCCGCCGGCAGTGGCCTCGACCTGAACGGCTGGGGCGCGGCCATCGCCCTGCGCTGCCTCCTCTGGTGGGGGACGCCCCTGCTGCTGTGGCTGCTGATGCGTCTCGGCGGCGGGATGCTGCTGGGCACCCGTCTGGTGGGCGCCGTCCTCGCGGCCATCCCGTTTCTCGGCGGACTGCTGGAGGAGATGAACGGCGCGTCGTTCTGGCGGACGCTGGGCGTCTGCCTCTCCGCCGGACTCGGGCCCATCCAGGGCATCCGGCTGGCCGCCGACAGCTGCGGCTCCGGCTGGCACCGGTCGCGGTTCGCCCGTATGGCGACGCTGATGGAACGGGAGGGCCTGACCGTCGCGCAGGCGTTCGCCATCGTCGCGACACGGCGCGAGACGGGCGTCGGGCTTGTCTCCCTCGTGGCGACCGCCGAACTGGCCGGCAGCCTCGACTGTCAGGCCACACGCCTCTCCGACATGCTCGCGCAGCGGGTCGAGGCCTCCCTCCACCGGCTGTCCGTCCTGCTGCCGCTGGCCGTCTTCCTCGTCCTGGCGCTGTATCTGGCCTTCCAGATCGTCGCCGCCTACGGCGCCATGCTCTCCGGAACCCTGGAGGCCATGCCATGAGCGCGGAATCCTGGCGACATCTCTTCCCCTTCGCCCCGCACTGGCACACGCTGCCGGACGGGCGACGGCTCCACTATGTCGACGAGGGCGCCGGACGCCCTGTCGTCCTCCTCCACGGCAACCCCACCTGGTCCTTCATGTATCGCGACGCCATCGCCGCGCTCGTCGCCAATGGCTTCCGCGCCATCGCCCCCGACCACCTCGGCTGCGGACTCTCCGACAAGCCCCAGGACGCCGACTACACCCTCGACGCCCATGTGGGCCGCCTGGAGAGTCTGCTGGACGCCCTGAACCTGGACGTGCCCCTCGCCCTGGTCGTCCACGACTGGGGCGGACCCATCGGACTGGCCTTCGCCGAACGCCATCCCGGGCGTGTCCGGCGCATCGTGCTGATGAACACCATCGCCTGGGCGACGCGGCAGTTCCCCAAGGCCATCTACCTGACCAAGTGCCCCTGGCTGGGCGCCCTGCTCGTCCGACGGCTGAATGTCCTGCTGAACGTGGCCCTGCGCCGCGTGCCGCTCACGCCGCTGCCGCCGGACGTCGAGGCCGGGTACCGCGCCCCCTACCGCTCCTACCGCGACCGCATCGCCATCCAGCGCTTCCCCCAGGACATCCCGCTCGGCCCCGGCCATCCCTCCCATGAGGCGTTCTGCCTGCTGGAGCGTGGACTGCCCGGGCTGCGCCGGCATCGCGTCCTGGCCCTCTGGGGAGAGCACGACTTCTGCTTCCCGCTCGCCTTCCTCGACCGCTGGCGAGACCTCCTGGGCGACGCCCTCGAGGTCCGCACCTTCCCCAACGCCTCCCATCTCCTCCTGGAGGATCAGCCGGAAGCCGTCCTGAAGGAGCTTCTCGCCTTCCTCCGCGAATGAGGCCGTGGTCCTGTTTTCGTCCGATGCCATAAGAGAGCTCAGCTCCCTCACCCGTCAAGAGCAAAAAGGAGAACATCATGTCAGAAGAACAGTGCACACACAACTGCGAGACCTGCCCGTCCAAGCAGAACGGCGCCTGCGGCGCCAGCAAGACCGACAAGGCCGTCGCCGAGAACCTCGCCAGGATTGCCAACAAGATTGTCGTCCTCTCCGGCAAGGGCGGCGTCGGCAAGTCCACCGTCGCCGTCAACCTCGCCATGTCCCTGGCCGCGCGCGGACGCCGCGTCGGACTCCTCGACGTCGACCTGCACGGCCCCTCCATCCCCACCATGCTCGGACTGACCGAGGTCGCGCCCTCCGCCGAGGACGACAAGATACTGCCCGTCGAGGCCTACGGCATGAAGGTGATTTCGGTGGCCTTCTTCCTGCCGGGCAACGACGATCCGGTCATCTGGCGTGGCCCGCTGAAGCAGGGCGCGATGCAGCAGTTCCTCGGCGACGTCCTCTGGGGCGAGCTCGACGACCTGGTCGTCGACTGTCCTCCGGGCACGGGTGACGAGCCGCTGGGCATCTGCCAGCTCATCCCCGACCGCAAGGCGGTCATTGTGACCACGCCGCAGGAGGTGGCCGCCGCCGATGTCCGCCGCTCGGTCAACTTCTGCCGCAAGCTGGACATGACGGTGCTGGGCGTCGTCGAGAACATGTCGGGCTTTGTCTGCCCGCACTGCCAGGAGATCACCTACATCTTCAAGCAGGGCGGCGGCGAGGCGCTGGCCAAGTCGATGGACATCCCGTTCCTGGGGCGCATTCCGCTGGAGCCCATCGTCGGCGAGGCCTCGGACGCCGGCCGCCCCTTCGTCGTCACCAACCCCGAGTCGGCCTCCGCCAAGGCCTTCGCCGCCATCGTCGACGCCATCGCCGCGCAGGACAAGTGACGCCCTGACGTCGCCCGAGCGTCATTTCTCTCCACAAAACACCCAAACGGCGCAAAAAAGGACGTTTGGGTGTTTTTGTGGGGGGATGGAAGGCGCGATGTCACCATAGTCGGCGATGTGCGCCTTTCGGGTTTTCTTAACATAACCTGGCAATTCTCCCTGTTATCATTTGAACTGCAAGGTGGACAAA
>CALZPA010000011.1 GCA_945827525.1 uncultured Lentisphaeria bacterium
ATTACTTTAAGAAGGAACTTCGACAGGGGGGCTTAAACATGCCCCTCCTCCCTAATACCGCCTCAAAGCATTACTTTAAGAAGGAACTTCGACGACAATAGATTGTTTACGCCAACTGGAAGAAAAAGCCGCCTCAAAGCATTACTTTAAGAAGGAACTTCGACTCCACTTCGGGTGGTTTGGCACTGGCATCTCGTCCGCCTCAAAGCATTACTTTAAGAAGGAACTTCGACCCCTGTCGTCGTCGATGACCTCCGCGGAAAGAGCCGCCTCAAAGCATTACTTTAAGAAGGAACTTCGACGTAACAGTGTCCCCCCCTATATATATATTTAGACCGCCTCAAAGCATTACTTTAAGAAGGAACTTCGACTACGCAGGCGGGCTGAGGAACATCCTGGACGGCAACCGCCTCAAAGCATTACTTTAAGAAGGAACTTCGACTAAGCCCAAGTTTGGCGGCGCTCAACATCCACGACCGCCTCAAAGCATTACTTTAAGAAGGAACTTCGACCAACGGCGTCCAGCGTGGGGCGGCAGGTACTACGCCGCCTCAAAGCATTACTTTAAGAAGGAACTTCGACGATATAGTCAAATGCGGGAAAGGCTACATTTGTCCCGCCTCAAAGCATTACTTTAAGAAGGAACTTCGACGCCGGGCGTCAAGGCCGAACTTGTAGTAGTCAACCCGCCTCAAAGCATTACTTTAAGAAGGAACTTCGACTGCTTTCGGTCGCGTCACGCAAAGACACTAACACCGCCTCAAAGCATTACTTTAAGAAGGAACTTCGACCGCCTGTCTCCAAAAAGGGATTTCACGCTTCAGGTCCGCCTCAAAGCATTACTTTAAGAAGGAACTTCGACGACCCAGTCAGCCGATAGGAGCTACAATGAGACCCGCCTCAAAGCATTACTTTAAGAAGGAACTTCGACGGCGCCCATTGGAACTCAAGGTTCTCGAATGGGTTACACGACCGTTTGCGAGCATCTCTCAACAGACTACTGATGACCCTTTGTTAGTTTCCTTGCTGGACATTTAGAAACGAAGGTCACCAGTAGTCTTTGAGCCTAACTGTCAAGGAGCGCGAGCATCTAAGCGTCGAGACTTGACGACCTCACTGCTCGTCAGGCCGTCTCCCCCTCGGCATGGTCTTGGCTGGTGCATAAGCCACGAGCTGCTGGGGATAACAGTCATGTTGTAGCTGAACGTGAGGTGGGAACATAGCAACTGAGGTATGTTGTGACATACCATCACATTTCCAATGCTCCAGTCGTGTCGAAAGAGCCTTCTTACAGCAATACCTTGTTCCTCCAATGGCGGCGGAGGAATGTCCTGCCGGAGACGCGGTCCGGCGAAAAAACAAACAGTCAGTCGAGATGCCTTCTTACAGCAATACCTTGTTCCTCCAATGGCGGCGGAGGAATGTCCTGCCGGAGACGCGGTCCGGCGAAAAAACAAACAGTCAGTCGAGATGCCTTCTTACAGCAATACCTTGTTCCTCCAATGGCGGCGGAGGAATGTCCTGTCCAGAACTCAAGCCGAACGATAGGAACTATAGCACATGATGGTGTCTCGTCAAGCCGTCATCAGACAAAAATCACCTTGGGAATCGGAGCAATGGGTTTGCCGATGGTCTCGAAGGATTGGAACACTTCGGGATTGGGTCCCAGATCCACGAGCAGACATTGATCCTCATGGTGGTTGACGAGTTCAGCCAGCGCAGTCATGAGTCTATTTTTCATAAGCTCTGACAATTGGCAGTAAAAAACGGACTCCTGCAGTCTGTAGCCATAGCCCTCAAGGAGTCTGGCGATTCTTCTGAGCCGTTTGGGATCGGCAATATCATATGAGACGATGAACGAGCGTTGGGCTGCCATGAGGATTAACGTGTCACAATGGGATGGTAGGTGTTCATGTCACCGCGGAAAATACGCCATAGCTGTCGCGTCTGGACCTCCAGCAGTCTTCTGTATGACATTCGGTACTTGAAGGTAGGATGGATGAGTTCTTCGGCCATCCGCCTTGAGTAGGCCGTCCAGAACGCCTGATGGCCGCTTTTCTTGAGGGCGCATCCGGTCGAGGCGGAGATGAAGTCGGACACATCGACTGCGCCTCTGTTGACTAGCGAAAGGACCACGCTATCCACGATCAGCGGTCGGAATTCCTCCATGAGGTCGAGCGCGAGGGCGGGGCGTCCATATCGGGGCGCGTGTAGGATGCCGCAGGCAGGATCCAGCCCCACCAGATGGCAGATGCCGGTGATTTCGGAGGCGAGGACACTGTATCCCAGGGAAAGCATGGCATTGACGGGGTCGCGTGGCGGGCGTCTGTTTCTGCCGGAGAAGAGGCTGGCGAAGTCTGGCTGCGCCAGCATATCGGCAAAATGCCCGAAATAGAGAGCGGCAGCCCGTCCCTCAACGCCCATGAGTTCGTTTCGGGTGGTGGCCTTGACGGCTTGTCTGGCCAGCTCGGCCAAATCGTCAAGGAGCTGTTTGTCTCGCTGCCTGGCGTTGCGCTGCAGCAGAATGCGCTGGTTCATGATTTTCGCCTTGATCATCTGTCCAGCTAGCTTGACGGCGTGCGGCTCGTTCTCCGCCAGGCGATATTGGCCATGGCGCGAGTCCAGCCCCGCAAGTCCGAGTGTGTCAAGACGTCCCATATAGGAGCCAGCTGGTGAGAAGAAGGCGACGGCTATCTGTTCCTTCAGGCACATCTGCAGGACCTGGGTGGAGAGTTGAGCCGTACCGTAGATGGCGATGGAGGAGAGGGAATGGATGGGAGCCGAGGCAAGCACCTGGTCATTCTCCACGACGGCAATCGTGTCCCCACGCTTTGAAAGCCTGGCCTGGGGGCTGGTGACGACGAGCGCGACGCCATCCTCCCGTTCAGCCAGCGGCGGGGCATCGCCGCCGGTCGCCTTCTGCTGATGTTTCCAGACCAACGTCTCATTGGGCAGACAGACGGGATAGGCTGAGCAGCGCAGACAGCGCATATCCTGGGAACGGGGCGGGGGCATGCCGCCGGCGGCGCAGGCGCGAAGCTCATCCAGCAGATGGCTCAGCTCCGTGTCATCATCGGGTATGGTTATGGGCAGCACCTGACGGGTTCTGGCATAGTAGACCGCGCCAGCCGACACCTGGTAGCCTTGTCGCCGTGCAAGCGTGGCATAGGCGATGACCTGCCAGGTGTCCGTGTCCCAGGCCCGCGTCTGCCCCGTTTCGTCCGTCAGCGGTGCGCCATGCTTGTAGTCGTAGAGACACCAAGTGCCGTCCTCCTGCCGTCGCAGCAAATCGGCCACGCCGGAGAGTCCCAGCTCGTCATCCGGGAGTGCCAGCGAGCGCAGCGTCTCCCGTGTGCCATTGAGGAGTTCATCGGGATAGGCGGTGACCGAAGGCACATCCACCCGCCGATGCGTCGCGTCACCGGCGACGACATCGGCGTTGGTGACAAAGACCCCCTCCACGAACTGGATATACATCAGACGCGGGCAGTAGACATAGTTGTGCACGACCCTGACGGGTATCATCTGCCTTTCGTCCTCCGAGGGTGCAGCTACCTTAGCGGACATGCTGTTCGCCATGATGGTTGCCGGCTGAACCATCAATAGCCGAGCTGGTCAGTTGGGCTATCGGACCAGAGCGTCTTGGTGACGGATATTCTTCCCCGCAACTTCTGCCATTCTTGAGGTTGCCACTGGCAGGACTGCGATGCCTCATCGGTCAGGAAGCAGCGCACAGCCGTTTCCCAGTCGTCCTCACGCCAGTGGGTCGCCTCCGGCAGTTCGGGCATGAGTTTCCGGAGCCGTTGCCAGTTGAGCTGACGGCAACGCTTCCATTGCAGGAGACTGTCGTGCCAGAGTCCACCGCCAAACAGCAGATTGGGATATTTTCGACGTGTAGCCTCATCCTTGAAGATGGGCTTCTGCTGTTCCTGATAGAAATGGAGCTCCTCTGTCCGGCAGCCAAGGACAAAGACATTGCCTCCGTCCCTCGCATAGGAGCCACTGGGCACATAGTCCACTTCGAGCGGCTCCTGGTAGACCATCTTGGCGAGCTTGGAGGTCTTCTTGACTTGCCAGCAGCCGGGCACCTTTCCCTTGCGCTCCATCGACAGGCGGTTATTGATGTCCAGCCTGGAGCCCTCGACAACCGCGCGGAGCCCCAGGTTGAAGGAGGCGTTGACATCCGCCTGCACCAGACGGTCACTCTGACAGAAGCAGACAAAGACAGGGCCGCCATTGCGGGGAATAACCACGGAGGAGGCTGGCTGCTTCCATTCCAGCAGTTTGGCGATGCGCGCATTCTGGCTGGCCACTCGTGCAAGAGCCGAGGCGCCTGTATCCGAAGCCTGTTGGGGCTTCTCCTCAGGCACATCAAACAGTTGCAGCTGCTGGCCATGGGGAGGCTCCTGGGGCTGGGCGTTCTTACCGGCCATGTGCCTCTTCGCGAGCGTCTGGCCAGCGGCCTGACGGAAGCCGTAGGAGGCCATCAGGCGCTGATAGGTCAGCTCCTCGGCGCGGAAGCCAGGAATGCCCTCTGCGGAGAACTTGGACGAGTAGGCCGCATTGACCTCCACCAGGGGAATGCCATAGATTTCGCAGAGTAGCTTGAGCTTATCCCGAATGGCCCGATGCGCCCACTTCATGAGACGCGAATTCTCTCGTCTGGAGCGATCCTGGCTGAAGCGGTAGCGGCTGAGGTTCTCGATGACGACAAAGGCGGCTGGCTGCAATCCGGGGATCTGTGCATATTCGCCATGAATGTCGTTTTCCGCTCGCCTCTGCCTGTCCTCTTGCCGATGGGGTCGGTGGCGCAGTCCCAGTGCCTGGGTGAGTATCAAGTTTGCCGTCTGGTTCACCCGCTGTTCCTTGAGCTCATCCAGGCGCATAAGGACATCGGGACACGGATCGGGAATGGGAGTCTCCCGCATCTGCTGCACGCTCATGGGCCGTTCGCCTGGAACCGTCATCAGGATGCGGTTGAGCGACTGGCAGCATTGGCGGAATGTCTCGAGCTGCTCCAGGCGCAGGAAGCTCAGCCCGCGCTGTCCGCGTATCAGGGTCGGAGTGGGGTCGCTTCCGCGAGCAGTCTGCCGCAACTGAAGGCAGCGTCCATCACCGACACGGCACCATTGCCAGCCGCGCCCACGCAAGGGCAGTATACGGTTGGCGATGGTCAGCAGGTCATCCGGCAGCTCCCGACGCAGGGTCTCGACCTGGGCACGGATGCCCTCGTTGGTCTTGTCAGTCAGCCAGGAGCAGGCCGCTATTTCCTCCTCGACGCCCTTGAGGTTACCCAGAGTGCGCCCCATCAGGAAGCGCATCAGTTGCCTTAGCCTGGACAGCGCCCGTCTAAAGCCGACGAGCAGCAGATCGTTCTGCTCGGGGAAGTAGTTTCTGTCAAGACACTCCATATCCTGTGTCTCGCCCCAGATGCGCCTGAATTCGGCCTCGTCCTGAGCCAGCAGCTTCCGCATGAGTGCCTGACCAGCCAAAGTCTCCTCCTTGCTGGCATGCCGTCCGCGCTCGCCATCGCGCTCCTGGACAAACCGGTCTTTCTCCAGCACTTTGGCGTCCTCACCCGGCAGCCGCAGCAACTGCGAATGGCGTCTCACAGCATACCACTCCCGATTCTCGGCATGGCCAATGGACAGGGCACCTGGTCGGGGCGTCGTGGTGACCGTGATGCGTGACAGAGCGCCGGCCGTGCGCTGTCCCAGATCCACCGACACGAGGTCAAAGGGCTTTCCCGACTTATACCATGATGCGCCATCCGCCGTCGCGCCGTAGGAGGGCCACAGCATACAGACATTGGCGTCATTGGCATAGTAGAGCTGGCCTTTGGCCAGGAAGGGCGACTGGGTGGAGGAGGACAGCTTGGCCACATTCAGGGAGGGGAGGAAATTCAGCAGGAAGCGTCGGTGCCCTGAACGGTCCACATCGGGCATGAGCTGCACATCGACCTCCTTGAAGTCCACGGCATCAGCAGCTGTCTCTGCGCACTCCAGCAGCGGTCTTGCGGCTGGCGGCAGATAGACGCTTTCGCCGTCGGCGAGGAGGCCGTCTCGGCGCAGACGCGGGGCACTGTATTCCAGCAGGCACTCCTGGAAGACACATGATCCATCTGAGTTGCGGTAGGTCAAAGGAACGACATAGTGGCCTGGCTTGGTATGTCCCGTCTTCTTGCGAATGAACGGCTTCAGATCCAACTGACGCCGGGAGTGCTCCGCGTCTGCTGGCGTGAAGCGTATCGGTTCCATCAAATGCTTGATTTCATCCAGCACCTCGGCGTAGACGACCGCATCGCGCAGAATATTGCCTGAGCGGAATTTTCCAGCAGGGGCACTGTCCGCCCGCCAGATGCACCAGTTCTGCGGAGCGCTGAGAGCCCCAAAGAGCATGGCGCTGCCAAAGACATCCGAACGCTTGGTCTGCACCGCCTTCAGGTGTTCCAGCAAAGCCTGCTGCATCTGGTCGTCGGATTGCCCCTGGCGCTTGGCGAGCAGAGCGTTCCAGCCCTTGAAGATTTCGTCGGCGGTTCGGATGGTTCGCCATGTCAGACCATAGTCGGCGGACTGTCCGTCCGTGAAGGGATTGGTGACGGCCAGTTCGGTCTTGAGCAGTTCGTTGAGTCGTTCCCAGCGGGGATCACCTGCAAGGATGGGAAGGGCTCCCGTCTCCTCGTCAGCCTCTTCCGCGTCATCTCCCTCATCCAGGCGTGGCGGCTTCTTGAGTTCGGAGACGCCCTCCATCCAGTCTTTAGCGGCCTGGTATCGCTTCAGCTCCTCATCTCGCTCAGCCGTCTTCTGACGGAACTGGTTGATGGTCTTAAGTGCTTCGGAAAACGCTTCTTTGTCAAATTTGTTTTCTGTTTCCTGACAAACCAGGGCGGTGAAATAGGGAAACACAAAACCTCTTGTCCCACGTGCCTCGCGCACGGGGTCACCTCCGATGCCAGCATCGATGACCTGTGCCTTCTTGTCCTCCTTCTCTGGCTTGAGCAACAGCTTGGCCAGAGAGACTGTGGCGTCGTTGGGAAAGAACTTGAGCATCCAGGCCATATTTCTTATAGGCAGACTGGTTCTGTTGTTTCTCGGGAAACGCACCTGCTCCAGTTCATCGACCTTATCAAGCATCCTGGCAAGTTCCGTTTGCACACTTTCCTGCGCCAGCCAATCGAGCGCAGCAGGTGGACTGATACGCTTGTCTCGATCCAGATAGAAGCGTATGGCGTCCTTGAGCTCCTTCTTCGCATCATCACCCTCAAAGAATTTGCCGGTCTGAGTCTTGACGCCGAACCACTCCAGCGAGATATCAGGCTGGAGAGCCCGAATGGCGGCCAGGGCATCGGATTCACGTAAGGCGGCAAAAAGACGTTGCCTGCCAGCCGCTCCCTCATTGGCCTTCTCGTCGCATTCCCAGTTCCCATCATAATCGGGACGGCACAGACGAGCGATATAGGTGGCGCCCGATTGCTTGACATCCCCATTGACAATGCACTTGTCCGCCACCTGGCAAATGGCCTTCTCCAGCAGCTCCGAACTGGAGGGATTCCCCGCCAAAATCAGGTTGCAGGCGGCCTCCAGACCATGCGTCTCGTCCAACAGCCTCTCCCGATGCTGCGGAAAGACTCGTGCCAGCGAGTGCTTCAGGCCAGGACGCTTTCCTCCTGACGCCTGGAAATCGTTCCAGACATCCCGCATCCGCAGCTTCAGCTTGCCAATGAAGCTGTTCTCATCATGGGACATGGCGGCCAAAGCCACCAGGTAATAGTTCACCGCATCCTGATAGAGAACCACATGACGCCACAGAACCTCCTCCATCTCCTCCTTGGACAAGACTCTGTTGACCTCTCCTCTGACAGTAAGCCCCGTAATGCGACCCTGATAAATGCGAATGAATTCACTACCCATACTCTGTGCCATTGTGTACGAAGGTTCATTAGGTGATGTTATCCTATATGCCTCTCATGACTCAAATTTTTCCCTATACATTCTGCCATTACTATACTGGCCTTAAGCTTGCTTTTCCACCTCAATCTAGAATAATAAGTGAGCTTTTTATGACATATGCAAAAGTGTCAATCTTTGTCGTTTATTGTCCAATAAAAGAACAAGTTATTTCCCTGAATGGAGAAGTCATGCTGTATCTGCATAAGAGAGTGATTTAGGAGGATAGCACAAACTGTCACATTGTGGGAACTGAGCGCTCAAGCCAATCACTGACTGAATACGGCAAAGACGCCTCGCTTCGCTCGGAGGGCTTTTTTTCTCGCCTCGCTTCGCTCGGAGGGCTTTTCTCTCGTCACTCTCGTCACTCTCGTCACTCTCGTCACTCTCGTCGCTTTTTGCCGCCTCGCTCCTCGCTTCGCTCGGCGGGCTTTTCTCTCGTCACTCTCGTCGCTTTTTGCCGCCTCGCTTCGCTCGGCAGGCTTTTTTTGCTCTCGTCACTCTCGTCACTCTCGTCACTTTTTCTCGCCTCGCTTCGCTCGGCGTTTTTTTCTCTCGTCACTCTCGTCACTCTCGTCGCTTTTTGCCGCCTCGCTTCGCTCGGCGGGCGCTATTCGCCCGACGGCGGGGGCGCCGTCGGGACAGGCCTCGCTTTGCTCGGCGGGGTATGATCCACAAAAGGCACAAAATACGCCAAAGACGCATCGCTGCGAACGACAAAAAAAAAGCGACCCGCGCTGCTGATGCGGCGCAGGTCGCCCCCTACTTCTTCGCCCGACGGCGGGGGCGCCGTCGGGACAGGCCTCGCTTCGCTCGGCGGACGCCTTTCGCCCGACGGCGGGGGGGCCGTCGGGACAGGCGCTCAGAAGCGCTCGCTACGCTCCCAGGTCTCGTAGACTGGCGTGAGGGAACCGTCGCAGTAGTCGTACATGCGACGATTGACCTCGGCCATCTGGTTGACACAGTCGTAGTGGGGATGATTGCAGATGTCGATGAGGCCGTGAGGCATGCACTCGCCGTCAAAACGTCCCAGCAGCGGCTGGTCGTTGAGCTCGAAGTAGTGGACACCCACACACTGCGGATTGGACATGGTCTTCTTCAGGTAGTTGGCACAGGCCTTGCCACGCTCAAACTGCGTGGTGGCGTTGACCAATGCGTTGGAGAGCAGTCCCTGGTCGGAGGGGCCATAGTGCCATTCGCCGACGATAAGCGGCGTCGTCGCACAGCGGTTGACCAGGTTGAGCAGTCCGGCCGGATCCTGAGTGTAGTTGTTGGAGGAGAACATGTCGAAGAGCGCCTCGCCCGCAAAGTCCTTCTCGGTGACGTTGGCGTAGCGCATGCCCAGGTTGAGCGCCTGGGGACAGACGGCGCGGAGCGCCTCCGTCGGGACCTTGACGTACTGTTCGAGCAGGAGGGCGCGGAAGGCGTCGAGGGCCTGGGCGGCGGGGCCGTCCGCGGGGAGGTCGGCGCAGGGGACAGGCGTCCGGTAGAGATCCTCGAAGGCGGAGAGGGAGGTGTGGAAGGCGTCGTTGAAGTCCTGGATGGAGGGGAAGCGCTGCTGGAGCCAGTCGAGGAGGACGCGCTTGGACTCGCAGCCATTGACGGTCTCCAGGAGTCGCGCGGCGGGATTGGTGCTGCGCTGGAAGAGCCATTCGGGCTCGTTGTTGATGAAGTAGCCGATGAGGTAGGGATTGTCGCTGAAGGGTCGGAGCTGTTCGGCGAAGGTGGCGCAGAGTGTGCGGTACTCGTCGGAGAAGACGTCGGGGAAGTCGCGGAAGATGAATTCGCGCGTCTTGGGGAACTGCTTGAGCGTCCAGGTGAAGGGGATCTGGGCGAGTTTGAGGTAGTCCTCGACGCGTTCGTCGAAATAGTTGTTGACGCAGACGGAGATGGTGTTGAAGCCCCAGCGCTTGAGTCGTGCGGCATTGATGGTAACCCAGGCGTTCCACCAGTTGTCGCCGAAGGCGCGGATCATGTTGGCGCGGGCGAAGTTGAACATGCGACGTCCGCGTCCGGCCTCGACGCCATTGCGCTTGACGAATTCGGGTATCTGGTCGGCGGTGGTCCAGGCGTCGCGGAAGACGGGGTCATCGGCTGGCGGGAGGAAGTCGAACATTTCCTCCATGCCGTCGACGAAGCCATGGACTCCCATTCGCGAGGCGTAGCAGATGCCGGAGGAGAAGAAGGCGCAGCCGTCGGGGTCGACGAGCCACCAGCGTTTGCCGTCGTGGAGCTTGTAGAAGCGTCCCTTTGGTTCGAAGCGTCGGGAGAGGCAGCCACCGAAGCGCGAGAAGCCGTCGGGGTAGCTGTTGTTGTGGCGTGCGAAGTCGTATTCGGCCTTGAGGTAGTCGACGAGCTGCTGTTCGGAATGGACTTTCTGTGGCCAGTCCATGTCCTTCCACTGTCCGAAGGGGTCGACCATGGGGGTGCCCTGGACCTTCAGCGGGGGGAGTTCGGAGGCGAGTCGGAGTCCATGGATGGTGACGGACTTGAGTGCGCGTCCCTTGGCGAAGACGATGTCGATGTGCGAGACGCGGTCGATGTGGGTGGGTCTGCCGGTGACGTGTCCCTTGAGGGAGCCTGGGAGGGTTGGGAGAAAGAAGCGTTGGGAGGCGAGGTCCTCGCACTGGACGGCCATGGTGACGCGGTGCTGTGGGATCATGTAGTACTGGAGGGTGAGGCGTTCGTTGCCGTCGTGGAAGACGATGCGTGTGTCGACCTTGGAGAGCTGGTCGGCCTCGAAGTCGAGGAGGAGGAATTCCTGTGGGGTCCAGGCGTGTCCGTTCTGGGAGGCGTCGAGTCTGAGGACGAGTTCCTGTCCCTCGTGTCGAGCGAAGGTAAGATGGTCTGGTGTGGCGGATAGCAGGTCGCCTCCGGAGACGAGATGCAGGTCTGCGAGTGGGATGGTGGTGTTAGGCGTCAGCATCGTACCTTGTTTCACTCCTGGGGGGTTGAGGTATGGGGTGTAGCGTGTCGGAGGGAACGCCAGTCGGCGCCGCAGACGGCATAGGCCACGCTGAGCAGGAAACTCACGCAGACGAAGGCGAAGCGCAGCGACCGGTGTGACAGGGTGAGGCAGACGAAGATGGCGAGCAGGATGCAGACCAGCAGCTTGAGCATTCTGGGGATGCTCGGCCACATCATCAGTCCGAAGTGCTTGTAGGGGATTTTGGAGGCCATCAGGAGGCAGGCGAGGAGGACCACGGCCGTGGACAGGATGCCCAGGAGTGGCTGTGCGAACTCCAGTCCAAACAGGACGGCGGAGCCGGCGAGGGCTGCGCCGGCGCTGGCGGGCAGTCCGCAGAACCAGCCTGGGCGTGGCTTGAAGGAGGAATGGCGGAAGCGGAAGACATTGAAGAGGATGGCGCCCCAGTAGAGTGCGCCGGCGCAGGCGGCGACCGACCAGCTGATGAGTTCCTCTCCGAAGGTGAGGCAGCAGAAGATCATGATGGTGCCGCCGACGCCGTAGGCGGTGGCGTCAGCGATCTCGTCGAAGACGTCGCCATTGGCGGTGGAGCCGAATTTCTGTGCGAGTCGTCCGTCGAAGAGGTCGAAGAACTGACCGGCGAAGATCATGCAGAAGGCGAGGACGTAGTAGTTGTGTCGGTCGTTGAGGTATCCGAGGATGCAGAGGAAGACGGAGGCGACGCCGCAGAGGTAGTTGAGAAGGATGAGCGTGTTGGCGTACCACTGGTCGGGGATAACCTTGCAGTAGAAGGAGAGGAAGGCGAGCGAGGTGCAGAGGACCATGAGCATGAGGACGAAGCCCTCATTGAGGAGGACGAAGCCGCCGAACTGGAGGGGTGAGATCTGGTTCAGGGAGATGAGGGAGAGGACGACGGTGACGAGTGCGGTCTTGGCCTTGCCGAAGGAGTTGGCGGCCTTTTTCTGGACCCAGAGGCGCGAGAGCTGTCCGGCGGTGTCGAGGATGATGAAGGCAACGACGAGCCAGAAGGGGAGGATGGTCATGCCCCAGCCGAAGAGGTTTCCGCTGCTGAAGTAGACGAGAGCGGGGAAGTACATGAACTTGTCGCTGAGCGGGTCGAGCCACTTGCCCATTTCGGTCACGAGGTCGCAGTTTCGTGCGATGGTGCCGTCGGTCATGTCGGTGATCATCCAGAAGGCGAACCAGAGGGTGGCGGCGGCCCACCAGCCCTGGTGCGCGAGGAGGATGCTGACGATGCCCATGGGGAGTCTCATGACGGACAGTCCGTTGGGTGTGAGCAGCCAGATGTCTCGGAACCAGTGCTTGAGGCGGGGATTGCGGGTGGTTTTCGTTATCAGCACCCGTTCGATGGCCAGCATGGCCAGAATCAGCAAGACCACCATCCAGTAGCTCACGGTCTAAGTCTCCCTGCGTTGTTGGTTGTTGTGGTGGCTCGTCCGCGTCTGGGGGGAAAAGTCGTCACCAGGCGCGGACGAGGCGTAGTGTGTGTGTTTTTTCGGGGGAGGGACTAGCGGTTGTCCTGGAGTCGGTCGAGGAGGCTTCCGACCTTGTAGCGGACGGCTCGTATCTGGAGTGGCTGACGCATGAAGCGCGAGGTGTACCGTCCGCCGGCGGATGGCATGTCCACGAGGGAGCAGACGTCCTGGAGGAGCGCCTTGGCCTCTGGGGTTCCGATGGCCTTCAGCATGGTGAAGTACTCGTGGTCGTCGACGCCGTCGCGGGCGGCCTCCATGCGGACGGAGGTGACGGGTCGTCCGTCACCGAACTGCTGTCCGGGATACATGATGTAGCCGTCGCCATTGGGGTAGCGTATCCAGTAGGGCTTTTGGGTGGGGGAGTCGGACTGTCGGATGTAGGAGTGCCAGCCGTACTTCCAGGGGTCGAGGGTGAGCCAGGTTCCGCCCCAGAATTCGTAGGCGTCGGCGCCGTACTTGAAGCAGTAGTAGGGGAGGAGTCGTTCGATGCCGGCGAAGGGTGTGTCGGTGCACATCTGTCCGTCGGTGGTGAACCAGAAGCGTTCGCCGGCCTGTCGGCGTTCGCGGATTTCGTCTTCGGGGAAGCATCCGTAGTGTCCGGCGCCCCAGAGTGAGATGTAGCCGTCCCAGTCCTTGCAGTGTCTCCAGGAGGAGGTGTAGATGAGGAGTCCGGGTTCGACCTCTCGGATGGCCTGGCAGAGTGCCTTCATCTGGTTGCGGATGTATGGGTGGCTGAAGTGGGGTTCGTCGGAGATGTAGTAGACGACCTTCTTGTCCCAGCCCTTTTCGCGGAGATGGTCCATGTAGAGCCGGAGCATGGTCTGGAGTGTCTTTTTGTATTCGGGTCTGAGGGTGTCGCGGGGTTCGCCCTTGTCCCAGGGGTAGTCACCGTCGAAGGGCTTTTCGCCGAGGAGCGTCTTCGGGGGGTAGGCCCAGCCGAACATGTAGAAGATGCCTGGGGTGTAGCTGACGGGGAATTTCATCTCGTCGAAGAAGACGGTTGCGGCCTTGTCGTAGGCGGTGAAGTCGGCGGTGATGGAGCCGTCGGGCTGGCGCTTGAAGTGGGGGTCGGCGCCGACGCTGTCGGGGCAGAGCTTCTTCTCCTTCATGAGCTGCATGATTTCGCGCCGGATCTGGTCGTGGGGGACTCCAGGGCGGTTCCAGTGGTGGGACAGTCGGATGTCGTAGAGGGCGGCGAAGGTGGCGTTTTCGGGGAGCGTGAAGCGCCAGACTCTGATTTGGACTGGGAAGGCGGCGCGGACGCCCTGTCCCTCGATGGTGACGGTTGCGGCATGGGTGCCGGGGCGCGCGTCTGGGTTGGTCTTGAAGAGGAGCCAGAGCGGCTGTGTGCTGTTGGCCTGGAGGCTGAAGGTGTGTTCGGGTCGGATGGGGTCTGGCCAGAGTCCGGCCCAGCCGTCGGAGGCGCCCTGTCCGCCGGGGACGAGCTGGATCCAGGCCTCCTGTCGCGAGCCGAAGTAGCTGCTGCGCCAGTCGATGGGGACGAAGCCGACGACGCCGACCTCGCAGGAGACGCCGGTTCCCTGGAGTCCGTCGACCTTGACGCTGAGGTTCTGGAGGTCTCGTCCGGCGCGGAGGGCGAGCTGGAGCGGTTCCTGCTCGCGCCGTGCCATCTCGATGCCGAAGGGGGAGCTGACGGTGAGCTTGCTGGAGGTCAGGTTCAGCGTGGCGCGTCCGTAGGGTGCGTCTCCGGGGATGGGTGCGGTTTCCGCGATGGTCTCGGGGAACACCTTGAAGACGGGGTCGACCTGCCAGAGTGCGAGGTCGGTCTCGGGCAGCGGCCGTGACTGGAGGGCCTCGACCTGCACCTCGGTCGTCTCGGCGACGATGACGCCGTCATGGCGCAGCGTGCCGTGTCCGTTCATGGTCAGATGGACCTGCAGGTGGGTGGCGGTGGCGGGGATGGCGGCGATGCCGAAGCAGGGTGTCCACTGGAGGGGCTTGCCGCTGGCGGGTGCGGAGAGATAGCCGCTGTCAACCACATCGCCATTGGCGTCGCGCAGATGGGCGTGGACGGCGACGCTGGTGTCCAGCTTGTCGTCGCCGAGCAGCCAGACGCCGTAGATGTAGTGGTGTCCGGGCTTCACGGGGATGGACTGTCGCCAGCCGATCCAGTCGGTGGGGGCGTCGGCGGGAACGGTCATGAAGGCATGGCGGCGTCCGAAGCCACCAGGCGTGGCGGTGCCGAACTGGACGCCGGCGGCGGGGCGCTTCTCGCCGGCGGCGCTCCAGCCCGTCGGCATGTTCTGGGCGTCGGTGTCCTCGAACGAGGGGTTGACGGCGAGGTTGGCGGAGCCGGCGAGGAGTGCGGCGACCTGTCGCATGTCGGTGCCGTTGCTCTGCTCGACCAGGATCTGGTCTGAGGGGATGTCGCTACCAAGGGTGTGGGTCACGTTGGCGGGAGTCTCGAGTTCCTCGGGGGTCTTTTCGTTGGTGTAGAGGTAGTAGTAGCGGGTGGTGCGTGGGGGGACGCTGGCGTGGAAGAAGAGGTTACCGCCTAGCTGGAAGGTGGGCTGTGGCTTGCCGTCCGCCTCCACGATGGCCTGTCGGACGCTCAGGTTGCGCATATCGCTGACGCTGACGCAGGCCAGGACCTTCTCCATGGGCTGGTCGAGACTGTTGACGACGCGCAGGGGGAGTCGGAAGGCGTAGTTCTGGTTCCACTGCTTCAGGGGCTGCTGTCCCAGCTCGCGTGTCTCGCGCCGTTCGGGGATGCCGGTGCGGAGCGTGACGCGGACGGTGGACGTGGGCTGTATCAGCAGTCGGAAGTCATCGTACCAGGCGATGCCGCCCTGTCCGTTGAACACGGATCCGGTGACGAGTCGGTCTGCGTCCTCGGGGGCGGTGAAGTCGATGGTGAGCTCACGCCAGCCGAAGGTGCTTTCCTTGACGGTGGCCACATGGTTGACCTTCATGCCGTTGGAGCTGTTGCCGCAGTGGACGTACCAGCCGGCGTGGCCGCCGGTGCGTTCGCCGCGCACCTTCACGCGGATGGAGACCTTGGAGCCGGGCTCGACGGCGATGGCTCCGGTGTGGAGCTTGAACCAGCTGGGGGAGGCGCCGTCCTGCACCTCGGCCTTCAGGCAGCGGCGTCCCTCGGCGGGGCTCTCCTCGGAGACGGACAGGCGATGGTCGCGGTCGGACATCTCGGCGTGCCAGTATTTGGGCAGGCCTCTCTCGGCCTCCTCGAAGCCGGTGTTGCGCACCTGCCGCGGCTCCGGCAGGAGATCCGGCGAGAACCACGCCTTCCGGTTGCCGATGTAGATGTAGTAGGTCGCCTCGCCTGACGCCTTCACGCTGACGGGCACATACAGCAGGCAGCCCGCCGTCACGGCCTGCTCCTGGAGCGTCTCGCCCTGGGCGTTGACGACGCGGTACTTCAGCTGTGTCCCATGGTCATCCACCACCCGGAGCGTCCCGGCGATCTCGCCGATGAGGGGTGAGCCCTCGGCGATGGGCAGGGGGCGGACGCGTCCGAGCAGGTCGGCCTCGCCGCTGTTGGCGATGTGGAGCGGCACCCGTCCCGTCCAGCGTCCGCCGCCGTCGATGAAGAGGCGGGCGGGCCAGGCGGGCGAGGCCGCCACGGCGACGAAGGCCAGGCTGAGGGCAAGGAAGAGGCTCAGGCGTCGTGTCAGTCGTTGTCTCATGGTCGCTCCTGTGTGTGCTTGCTTGAAAGGGCAAAAATCAGCGCAGTCCGAGGACATCCTGCATGTCGTACATGCCGGGGACGGCGGTCTGGAGGAATTTGACGGCGCGGACGGCGCCGTTGGCGAAGCAGTCTCGGCTAGAGGCCTTGTGGGTCAGCTCGACGCGTTCGCCGTCGGTGGCGAAGATGACCGTATGGTCGCCGACGACGTCGCCTCCGCGCAGCGAGTGCATGCCGATTTCGCGTTTGGTGCGGGCGCCGACGTTGCCGACGCGTCCATGCCGCGTGTCGGTGGCGTAGTCGAGTCCGGCGGCGGCGGCGAGGATTTCGCCGATGCGCTCGGCGGTGCCGGAGGGCGCGTCCTTCTTGCGGTTGTGGTGCATCTCGACGACTTCCATGTCGTAGTCGGGGCCAAGGGTGCGGGCGACCTTGTCGCAGAGGGCGAAGAGGAGATTGACGCCGACGCTCATGTTGGGGGCGCAGACGATGCGGGCGCCGTGGTCGGCGAGGCCCTTGAGGGCGGCCTTGTTCTCGGGTGTGAGGCCGGTGGTGCCAATGACGAGGGCGAGTCCGGCGGCGGCGGCCTGTGGGGCCAGGGCCATGGTGACGGGGGCGAAGGTGAAGTCGATGACGGCGTCGGCGTCGGCGAACGCGGCCTGCGCGTCGGCGGTGATGGTGACGCCGCAGGGCTGGAGTCCGGCGACGGCGCCCGCGTCCTGTCCGAGGAAGGGCGAGGCTTCCGCCTCCAGTGCGCCGCAAAGTTCGAGGTCGGCGTCAGCCATCACATGGGCAACCAGCATCCGGCCCATGCGGCCAGCGGCTCCAACAACCACAGTTCTGATCATCTTGTGCGTAACTCCTGTCTGTTCGTCCTGTCCGGCAGCCGTCTGGGGCGACCGGGTTCTGTCTCGTGTACCTATTCCTGCTCCGGCTCCTCGGCGGACGGTTCGCCGTCCTGGTCGCCGTCGCCGTCGCCGTCGGGGTTCTGTGCCTGGTTCTGCTCGGCCTTTTTGCGTTCGGCCTGTGTGCGTTCGCGTTCGGCCTGGATGCGTTCGGGATGTGCGGCCAGCTCCATGCCCTTGCGGTAGACCTTGTCGGAGGTGGTCTGGCGGTCGAGGAACTCCTGCTGACGGCGGAGTCTCTCGGTCTCGCTGAGGTTGGCCTTGTCCTGTTCGGCCTTGAAGACCTCGTAGTCGTGCTCGAGGGCGTCGAGTTCCTCCTCGGAGTAGGCGAGCTCGACGTCGGGGAGGATGCCGTTGCCGTGGATGCGCCGCCGGTCGGGGGTTCCCTGGGGCTGGACGAAGTAGTAGGCCATGGTCAGCTTGAGCTCGCTGCCGTTGCTGAGCGGCACGATGCTCTGGACCGAGCCCTTGCCGAAGGTCTTCTCGCCGACCACAACGGCGCGTCCCTGCGCCTGGAGGCAGCCCGACATGATTTCGGCGGCGCTGGCGCTGCCGCCGTTCACGAGCAGCACCAGCGGGATGTCGCGGAACTTGTAGCCGCCCTTCGCCTTCTCCGAGACGCTCTGCTGGCGGCCCTCCACGGAGACCACGAAGCTGCCCTCCGGGAGAAAGTAGCTGCAGATCTCGACGGCGCTCACCAGCAGTCCGCCGGGGTTGTCGCGGAGGTCGATGACCAGTCCGCGGACCTCCTCGCCGCTGAACTGCTGCTCCAAGGCGGTCTTCAGCTCCTCGGCCGTCTTCTCCATGAACTGGGTGAGGCGCACATAGCCGACGCCGTCGACGACCGTCGCCTTCGTCACGCTGTGGATGGGGATCATCGCCCGCTCGAGCGTCACCTCACGGGGTTCGCTGAAGCCCTCGCGGGTGTAGAGGAGGCGGACGGTGGTGCCGGGCTTGCCGCGCATCTTCGCCACAGTCCGTTCCAGCCCCAGTCCGGCGACCTCCTCGCCGTCGACCTTCAGAATGACGTCACCGGCGCGGAGGCCGGCGCGATAGGCGGGAGTGCCGTCGATGGGGGCCACGACGACCAGCCGTCCGCGCTTGAAGTCGATCTGGACGCCGATGCCGCCGAATTCGCCCTCGGTCTCCTCGTGGAGGCGGGTCTGGCTCTCGCCGTCGAGGTAGGCGCTGAACGGGTCCAGCGTGCGGAGGACGCCGCGGATGGCGCCGCGGAAGAGATCCTTGGCGGCGGTTCTGTCGGCGTCGACGTAGTTGGTGCGGACGGCCTGGATGACCTCCATGAGGACGTCGATCTGGCGATACACATCGTCCTGGCCGTCCTGAGCCGCCGCCTCCTGCGAATGGAGGCGGTATCCGACGCACAGGTTGACCAGCAGCAGCAACACCGTCACCCAGACACCCAACGACCGCACCTTCATCTGCACTCCTTCACGCACGTTTTGCCCCGTGGAGCCGAGGCGTCGTCATCCACGGCGCTCACGGGGTTCCCCGGGAGCCTGGCGAGCGCCATCTCATCATGTAACTAACTAAAAGACAGAAAGACACACGAGGGACACGCGACTGCGCGGCCACCGTGTGCCTTTCCCTCAGGGCTGCGATCGGCAGCCTGCGTCAGAATTCGATCTGGACGCGCTTGTCCAGATAGGCGACCAACTGGTCGAGGCTGACGCGCTCCTGCGTCATGGTGTCACGGTCACGGACGGTGACGGCGTTGTCGTTGGCGGTGTCGAAGTCGAAGGTCACGCAGAAGGGCGTTCCGATCTCGTCCTCGCGGCGGTAGCGCTTGCCGATGGAGCCGGCGTCGTCGAATTCGGCGCGGAAGCGCTTGCGGAGGTCGTGGTAGAGCTTTTCGGCGGGTTCGTTGAGCTTCTTGGAGAGGGGGAGGACGGCGACCTGGACGGGGGCGACGGCGGCGGGGAGTCTCAGGACGACGCGCTCGTCCTCCTCCTTGCCCTCCTTGGCGGTGGTGGCGGAGTCGACCTCGTAGGCGTTGCAGAGGAGCATGAGGCAGATGCGGTCGAGTCCGCAGGAGGTCTCGACGACGGTGGGGAAGTAGGCCTCGCCCTTTTCGGCGTCGAAGTACTTGCAGGCGGCCTCCTCTCCGGAGAACTTGCAGTGCTGTGACATGTCCCACTGTCCGCGGTGATGGACGCCCTCGACCTCACCCCAGCCGAAGGGGAACTCGAATTCGATGTCGAGGGCCTTCTTGGCGTAGTGGGCGAGCTTCTCGTGCCAGTAGATGTGGAGGCGGCTCTCGGGGATGCCGAGGATCTTGGTGTAGAAGTTCCAGCGCTGCTCATGCCAGTAGTCGAACCACTGCATGGAGTCCTCCTCGCGGCAGAAGAATTCCATCTCCATCTGGATGAATTCGCGTGAGCGGAAGGTGAAGTAGCGGGGGTTGATCTCGTTGCGGAAGGACTTGCCGGTCTGTGCGATGCCGAAGGGGAGCTTCTGGCGGGAGGCGACCTGGATGGTGCGGAAGTCGACGAAGATGGGCTGGCAGGTCTCGGCGCGGAGATAGGCCGCGTGCTCCTCGTCGAACACGGGTCCGACGAAGGTCTTCATCATGAGGTTGAACTCGCGGGGCTCGGTCAGGTTATGGGAGCCGCAGTTCGGGCAGACGCCGGGTTCGGGGAGCTGGTCGACGCGGTAGCGCTTCTTGCAGTCCATGCAGTCGGTCATCAGGTCGGAGAACTGGTCGAGGTGTCCGGAGGCCTTCCAGACCTGCGGATGGCAGATGATGGTCGAGTCCAGGGGGACGACGTTGTCGCGCGTCTCCACCATGTACTTCCACCACAGCTGCTCGACGGCGCGGCGCAGCGGCGCACCATAGGGGCCATAGTCCCAGAAGCCGTTGATGCCGCCGTAGATTTCCGAGCTCTGGAAAATGATGCCCCGCCGCTTGCACAGGGCAACGATCTTGTTCATCAGGTCGCCGTCGTTTGCCATAATCCTACAACCTTTCGTCTTTCAGGGTTCCTACCGCCGGCGGCGGACGGCGCGAAACATGCGTCCCACGACTCCTCCGCCAGTTGAAAATTCGGTTTGCTGGTATAACATAACTTCGAACATCAAAACGGCAAATATTTTCTACTGAAAAATATTCGCGCCCCAGACTTCCACCCCCAACCCTCTCCCCTTCCCTCATGAAGATACTCGTCACCGGCGGCGCCGGCTTCATCGGCTCGCACCTTTGCAGGCTTCTCCTCCAGCAGGGACACGACGTGCTGGTCCTCGATGACCTCTCCACCGGCTCCTACGACAACATCGACGGTCTGGAGGACACCGGGCATCTCTCGCTCATCGTGGACTCGGTCAACAGCCGTGACATCGTGGACGCCTGCGTCCGGCAGTCCGACCAGGTCTACCATCTCGCCTCGGCCGTCGGCGTCCGGCTGATCATCGACCAGCCTGTCCGGACGATCGAGAGCATCGTGGGCGGCACGGAGACGGTGCTCAAGGCCTGCGCCCGCTACCGCCGTCCCTTCCTGCTCACCTCGACCTCCGAGGTCTACGGCAAGGGCTCGCGGGTGCCCTTCCACGAGGACGACGACTCGGTGATGGGCGCCACCTCGACGCGCCGCTGGTCCTATGCGTGCGCCAAGGCGATGGACGAATTCCTGGCCTTGGCCTACTGGGTGGAGGCACGTCTGCCGGTCGTCTGCTGCCGGCTCTTCAACACGGTCGGCCCGCGGCAGACGGGGCAGTACGGGATGGTGGTCCCCCGCTTTGTCCGGCAGGCGCTGGCCGGCGAGCCGGTCACGGTCTACGGCGACGGCACCCAGACGCGCTGCTTCACGCACGTCTCGGACGTCGTGGGCGCACTCACGGCGCTGATGAACTGCAAGGCCGCGCGCGGACGCGTCGTCAACATCGGCAACGACCAGGAGATCTCGATCCTGGAGCTGGCGCGGCGGGTCATCGCGGCGACGGGCAGCTCCTCGGAGATTGTCCGCATCCCGTATGACCAGGCGTATGGCGACGGCTTCGAGGACATGATACGGCGTGTTCCCGCGCTTGAGCGCGCGCACGACCTCATCGGCTATGTCCCCACCCGCTCCCTCGACGACATCCTCGCCGACATTATCGCATGGGAGACCCGCGGAAAATAGTGCGGGTCTACTTCAGCTCGAAGACGGCGCGGCGGGCGGAGCGGGCGCGATAGAGTTCGCGGAGATCGCCGTCGGGGAGGCCGGCGCGGCGGAAGAGGTCGCGGGCGGCGGCGGCGTCCGGGGCGATGGCGAGGCGGCGTCCGGGGGTGCGGGGGAGCCAGGCGGAGGCGGTCTCCAGCATCGGGCTGCCGATGACCAGTCCCTGGACGTCGGGCCTGCGGTACAGGCCCAGGTAGAAGGAGGCCGTCATCATGTCGTAGGCGTCGGTGAGGACGGTGGCTTCGCTGGCGGCAAGGCTCTCGTTCTCGGCGAATTCGCGGAGGTCCTCGGCGCCTCGGTAGTACTGCTGGAGGAGGTTGTCGGGGATGACGCCGCGTTTGAGCTGTGTGTCGGTGAGTCCCTCGGCGAGTCGCTCGACGAGGATGCCGCAGACGAGCGTCGCCAAGGCGGTGTTGAGGAGTCGTCGTGGATGCTGGTCGGCGTTGAGCCAGCGGCAGGCGAGGAGCGGGAGGAGCGTCGCGGCGGGGAGCAGGACCAGGAAGACGCGCGGGAACGGGGCATGGCCGCTACGGGAGAGCGCGAGTCCGAGGGCCGTCACGAGCGCCAGCGAGGCCGCGCCCCAGAGCAGGGGACGCAGGACGGGGCAGGCGACCGCCCTGCCCTGCCGCCAGGCGCACAGGAGCGTCAGGGCGAGCGTTGCGCCGAGGTGGGCCGCCACGGCCAGCAGCAGATTGCCGGCGACGAGCCAGGCGGAGTTCCAGCCGTCGGGCTCGGCGAGGGCGCGGCGGACCTGCTCCAGGATGGTCAGGTAGTAGGCGGCGCCGAGCAGGGTGCCGGCGCACCAGGGAAGCAGCTTCAGGAGCGCCGTCGTAGGGCGCTGGCCGTCACGGCGGAGCAGCAGCCAGCCCAGTGTGGCCAGCACGGGCGCGAAGAGGAGGTTGGTCGGCATGACCAGGGGGAGCGCCAGTCCAGTCGCGCCGAGGAGCGAGCAGCCCGGGGCGGGGCGTGGGGGGGCGCTGTCCTCGACGGAGGGCAGCAGCTCCAGGAGTCCGGAGATGGCGAGCGTCGCCAGGAGGAGGCTGAGGGAATAGCCGCGCATCTGGTAGGCGTAGGCGGTGAAGACGGGGCTGATGGCGAGGGTCAGGGCGCCCAGGGCCGCCACGCGCAGTCCCAGCAGGCGTCGCCAGTGCAGCAAGACGGTCGCCACGGTGGCCAGGCCGAACAGCAGCGACGGCAGACGGAGCAGGTACTCGTCGAACCGTCCGCCCAGGACGCGCAGCCACCCGGCCTCCACCAGCGTGAACAGTAGGTGGTTGTTGGCGATGGGGTAGTCGCGCAGGATGGCCGACGGCTCGCCGAGATGGGGGAGCACGAAGCGCTGCAGGGTGAGCACCTCGTCGTACCAGAGCTCCGCTGAGGCCCAGGCGAAGGTGCGCAGGAGGAAGACGGCCAGCAGCAGGATCAGGAGGGTGCCGGGCTGGGGCTGGGGCGTCGCGGCCGTGCCGTGTGGTGTCGGTGTCGTCGTCGTCGCCATGTCCGGTGGGTAGGTCTTCTTCAGTGGTGGTCTTCGATGAGGCGGAGGAATTCGCTGCGTGTGGCGACGGACTTGAGGAAGGAGCCGCGCATGGCACTGGTGACCATGCAGGAGTTCTGCTTCTGGACGCCGCGCATCATCATGCAGAGATGGTGACATTCCATGACGACGCCGACGCCCTCGGCGTTGACCTTCGCCTTGATGTAGTCGGCAATTTCCTGGGTGAGTCGCTCCTGGATTTGGAGTCGTCGGGCGAAGCAGTCGACGAGTCGTGCCAGCTTGCTGACGCCGAAGACCTTGCCTCGCGGGATGTAGCCGATGTGGCAGCGTCCGTAGAAGGGCAGCATATGGTGTTCGCAGAGGCTGTAGACCTCGATGTCGCGGACGATGACCATGTGGTTGCACTCCTCGTGGAAGATGGCGTCGCCGACGACATCGTCGGGGTTCTGGGTATATCCCTGGAGGAGGAACTGGTATGCCTTGGCGACGCGCGCGGGAGTCTTGAGGAGTCCCTCGCGGTGGATGTCCTCGCCCTCGTTCAGGAGGATTTGCCTGACGCACTCCTCGGTGGTCATGGCGTTGGGTCTGTCTGGTTCGTTGCTCATGTCCCTGGCCTGGTTCAGCGGCTCAATGGTTTGTTTCTGCCGGGGCGGCGGCGCGCGGCCTCCAGCGTGTTGTAGAGGAGCATGGTGATGGTCATAGGGCCGACGCCGCCGGGGACGGGGGTGATGAGGGAGGCCACCTGGCGCACGCTGTCGAAGTCGACGTCCCCGACGAGGCGATAGCCCTTGGGGCTGTCGGGGGCCTCGACGCGGTTGACGCCGACGTCGATGACGACGGCGCCGGGGCGGACCATCTCGCCGGTGACGGTGTTGGGCCTGCCGGAGGCGACGATGAGGATGTCGGCCTGCCGGGTGAAGGCGGCGAGGTCGCGGGTATGGGTGTGGCAGAGGGTCACGGTGGCGTTGCCGAGGGCTGATTTCTGGAGCAGCAGGCTGGCCACGGGCTTGCCGACGATGTTGGAGCGTCCGACCACGACGGCGTGTGCGCCGTCGGTGGAGACGCCGCTGCGCTTGAGGAGGTGGAGGATGCCGTGCGGGGTGCAGGGGAGGAAACAGGGCTGTCCGATGAGCATGCGTCCCACGTTGACGGGATGGAAGCCATCGACGTCCTTTTCGGGGTCGATGGCCATGATGACTCGGTTCTCGTCGATATGGCGAGGGAGTGGGAGCTGGACGAGGATGCCGTCCACGGCGGGGTCATGGTTCAGCCTGTCGATGAGGGCGAGCAGGCTCTCCTCGGAGATGTCCTGGGGGAGTCGGTGGTCGAAGGAGGCGAAGCCGGCCTCGGCGCAGGCCTTCTCCTTGGCGGAGACATAGGACTTGGAAGCGGGATTGTCTCCGACGAGGACGACGGCGAGTCCGGGCTGGATGCCCAGTGTCTCGCGCAGAGTCGCCGTCTGCTCTTTGATTTCGGCGCGCATGTCCGCCGCCACCTGTTTGCCGTCGATGATGCCTGCTGCCATAGTTGCTGCCCTGATGATTAGGAGTGGGAGTGGGGTCTGTCCTCAGAGGACGTCGAGGAGTTCGACCTCGAAGACGAGGGTCGCGTTGGGAGGGATGACGTTGCCGGCGCCGGCGGAGCCGTAGCCCAGCTCTGGGGGGATGGTGAGGATGGCCTTGCCGCCGACCTTGAGCAACTGCAGGCCCTCGGTCCAGCCGGCGATGACCTGGTTCAGGGGGAAGTCGATGGGCTGTCCGCGCTCGACGGAGGAGTCGAAGACCTTGCCGTCGATGAGCTTTCCGGTGTAGTGGACGCGGACCTTGTCGGTGGCCTTGGGTGACTTGCCGTCGCCCTGGCGGAGGATTTCGACCTGGAGTCCGGAGGGAGTGACCTGGACTCCGGGCTTCTTGGCGTTCTCGGCGCGGTAGTCGTCGCCCTTCTTGGCGTGTTCGGCGCCGTCGCCGCACTTGCCGCCGTGGCAGCCGGAGCCGCAGTCGCCGTCGCAGCCGCAGTCGCAGTGATGGTTGCGGTGCTGCTCCTCAATCTTGGCGAACAGGGTCTCCAGGAGACCGGTGAACTCCTGCTGGGTGATCTGGGGCTTCTGGTTGTCGAACATGTCGAGGCAGCCGGCGAAGAACGCCTCCTTGTCGAAGTCGAGGGGCATCTGCATCACCTGCATGGCCATGTTCAGTCCCAGCGCGTAGGACGTCTTCTGCTCGTCGTTCTTGAATTCCATGATGGGGGATTCCTTTGGGTGTGGGGTTTTGGTGTGGCTATGGTTTCTGCGTCAGGTCAGCGTTCAGTCGCCGAGTGGGGTGACGCCCTGTGGGAGTCCGTGGGCGAGGAGCTGGCGTCCGAGGTCATCGGGGAGGTCGATGACGCGGGTCTCGTCCTGGCCGTCGCCGTAGGCGAGCGTGAGGGCGATGCAGTCGCCGCCGCGGAGGAGTCCGGCGATGCGCTCGGGCCACTCGACGAGGGTGATGGCGTCCGGGTCGAAGAGGTACTCCTCGATGCCGAAGGCGAGCGCGGAGCGCTCGTCGTCGATGCGGTACATGTCGAGGTGGTTGAAGCGTCGTCCGTCGGGTGCCTGGTATTCCTGGGCGACGGTGAAGGTGGGGCTGGTGACGGCCTCGGTGATGCCGAGTCCGCGCGCGACGCCCCGTGAGAGGACGGTCTTGCCGGCTCCCAGGTCGCCATGGAGCGCCACGACCTGTCCGTTGCGCAGCAGGGATGCCAGTGCGGCGCCCAGCGCCTGCGTGCTCTCATTGGCCTGACTGACGAACTTCATGGCGATGGCCTCCGGTGGTGCCTCACTCGACGCTCTTGACCTGATCCCAGGCGCGGTCGAAGATGATTTTCTTGTCTCCGAGGTTGTCGAGGGGGGTGCAGCGCTGGCGTTCCTCGGCGGGGATGGTGAAGGCGGGGTTGGCTCGGAGCGTGGCGTCGACCCTGTTCACGGCCTCGGTGTGGGGGGTGATGTACATGATCTCATCCATGTTGCGCGCGGCGACCTCGGGGCGGTAGATGTAGTTGATGAAGGCGTAGGCGAGGTCCTTGTTGGTGGAGTTGCGCATGATGGCGAAGTTGTCGAAGGTGACGGTGGAGCCTTCCTTGGGGATGACGAAGCGGATCTCGGGCTTTTCCATCATGACCTGGAGCATGTCTCCGCTGTAGGTCTGGATGAGCTTGAATTCGCCGGAGGCGAGGGACTGCTTGGTGTCGTCGACGCCGAATTTGGCGATGTTGGCCTTCCAGCGGGTGATGAGTGCGACGGCCTCGTCGACGTGCTTCTGGTCGGTGTCGTTGACGCTGTGGCCGAGGGTGGCGAGGGCGCATCCGAGGACTTCGCGCTGGTCGTCGAGGAGTGACATGGAGCCCTTGAGGTCGGTGCGCTCGAACATGCGCCAGGTGGGCTGGAAGTCCTTGACCTGCGTGGAGTCGTAGCCGATGCCGGTGAAGCTGACGAAGTAGGGGACGGTGTAGGTCATGTCGCTGTCGAAGGTCAGCTTGGCGTAGGAGCGGTCGAAGTACTTGATGACGTTGGGGAGCTTGGCGTGGTCGAGGCGGTCGATCATCTGCTCCTCGAACATCAGCTTGGCGAGGTAGGTGGAGGGGACGACGATGTCGTAGCCGCCGGCTCCGGTCTGGAGCTTGGCGTACATGGCCTCGTTGGAGTCGAACGTGTCGATTTTGACCTCGCAGCCGAACTCCTGCTCGAAGTCCCTGACGACCTGCTCCGAGATGTAGTCGCCCCAGTTGTAGATGTGCAGCGTCTCGCGCCGCTTGCCGCAGGAAACCAGCAGCAGGGACATCGCGGACAGAACCATAGCCAGCGTCAACAGCCTTTTCATTCTCTTGTACTCCTTTTAAAGCTTGCAGCGAGTTTGGGTGTGAGGAAACGTGAAACCTATTCCGACTTGCCCTTGGACAGCAGGTTCTGGGTGACGAACACCAGTCCGAACGTCAGCAGCAGGAAGATGACGGAGAGCGCGTTCAGGACCGGCGGCGTCCCGCGGCGCATCGCGCTCTGGATGTAGATGGGCAGCGTCGTGTCGCCCGCGCCCTTGACGAAGAACGTGATGACGAAGTCATCGATGGAGAGGGTGAAGGCGAAGAGGGCGCCGGCGACGATGCCGGGCATGATGACCGGCAGGGTCACATGGAAGAACGTGTAGAGTCCGCTGGCGCCGAGGTCCTGCGCCGCCTCCAGCAGGGAGTTGTCGAATTCCTTCAGCCGCCCGAGGACGACCATGGCGACATAGCTGAGGCAGAAGGTCACATGGGCGATGACGACGGTCGTCATGCCGAGCTCCAGCCGGAGTCCGAAGAGCGACTCGAGCCAGCCGCCGCAGACGTCCATGACCGTGACGAACAGCAGAAGCATGCTGATGCCCAGCAGGATGTCGGGCACGACCAGCGGCGTGTGGACCAGCGCGTAGTAGATGCCCTTCAGGCGGCTGCGGCTGCGATGGAGCGCCAGGGCGCTGAGGGTGCCGAGCACGGTGGAGAAGACGGTGGCCAGCAGCGCGATGACCAGCGTGTTCACCAGCGCCTCCCAGATGGCCCCCGTGTGGAACAGCTGGACGTACCACTTGAGGGAGAACTCCTTCCAGGCGCCGCCGTACTTGCTGGCGTTGAACGAGGCCACGGCGACCATCACCAGCGGCGTGTACAGGAACACCATGGCGAACATCAGCACATAGAACGGGAAGCGGCTGTTGCGGTTGCAGCGTCGGCTCATGGGCGGACCTCCTTGGCGGCGGCGGGGGCCTGCCGCTCCGCCTCCGTGCTCTGGCGTGCCTCGCGCAGTCGTCGCAGCACCAGTCCGGCCAGCAGGGGCAGGAAGACCGCCAGCATGAGCAGCGCCGAGAGGGCGCTGGCGTGGGGCAGGTTGCGGTCGACGAAGACGCGCTGGGCGATCTTGTCGCCCAGCAGCTCGCTGGTGGGGCCGCCCACCAGGCTCGGTATGAGGTACGCGCCCAGCGCCGGTATCAGCACCACCATGAGCGCCGTCCAGATGCCGTTCGCGATGCCGGGCAGGAAGACCCGCCGGAACGCATAGAACGAGCTGGCGCCCAAATCCTTCGCCGCGTCGAGCAGGGAGAAGTCGAATTTCTCGGCCACGGCGTAGATGGGGAGGACGGCATAGGGCAGATAGGTGTAGACCATGACGGCCAGCACCGCCCACTCGTTGTAGAGGAGCTGCGTCGACGGCTCGGCCAGCCCCAGCCAGACCAGCGCCGTCTTGAAGGCGCCGTGGGGATGCAGGAACACCTTCCAGGCGTAGATGCGGATCAGGAAGTTCGTCCAGAACGGCACGATGATGAGCATGAGCGACAGGTTGCGCCAGCGCGGAGCCATGCGCGCCAGCTGGTAGCTGATGGGCACGGCCATCATGATGCACAGCGCCGTCGACAGCGCGCCCTGCCAGGCCGTGCGCCAGATGATGGACGGGTAGCTCGGGTTGCGCAGCTCCATGACGGTCCGCAGTGTCCAGCCGTCGCCGATGCCGCCGTTGGCGTCCACGGGCTTGAACGCCAGCAGGAACATGATGAGCACCGGCAGGGCGTAGAACACGACCAGCCAGACGAAGGTGGGGGTGCCAATGAGGAAATTGGCCAGCTTTGCTCGCTTCATCGCCGCCTCTCCTTTGTGTGTGGCCTACAGGTCCGGCAGCGCCAGGAGCTCCTCGTCATCCTCGGCGTAGCGGTCAAGCATATAGGCGTTGTCCGCCTCGAACTTCAGCCAGACCGTGTCGTCCCAGCGGATGGCGCGCTCGTCGAGGGCATAGCCGTCATGCTGCTTGATGACGGAGATGCGCCAGTCCTGGACGCGCACCCAGTAGCGCGTGTGGGCGCCCAGGTACACGACCTCCTCGACCTTGCCCTCGAGCAGGTTCGTGTTCGCGTCGGTGCGCTCCGGGCGGTTCAGCGCGATGGAGAACTTCTCGGGGCGGATGCTGACGTGGACTTCGGCGCCGACGTGGGCCTTCTTGTCGTTGAAGAGGCGGAGGGTGGGGAAGGCGTCGATGGCGAGGCTGCAGTAGTCGCCGTCGACGCTCTCGATGCGTCCGGAGAAGAAGTTGGTGTCACCGATGAACGCGGCGACGAAGCTGGTTCGTGGAGCCTCGTAGAGCTGGGTTGGGGTGCCGATCTGCTCGACGTGGCCGCCGTTGAGGACGGCGATGTGGTCGCTGATGGACATGGCCTCCTGCTGGTCATGGGTGACGAAGATGAAGGTGGTGCCGACCTCGTCGTGGAGGGTGTCGAGGTCGATGAGCATGCGCTGGCGCAGCTTGAGGTCGAGCGCGGCGAGCGGCTCGTCCAGGAGGAGGACCTTGGGCTTGTTGACGAGGGCGCGTGCGATGGCGACGCGCTGTCGCTGGCCGCCGCTGAGCTGGGCGGGGCGTCGGCTCTCGAAGCCCTCCAGCTGGACCAGCTTGAGGATTTTGGGGATTTCGGTGTCCAGCACATGCTGCGGCTGATGCGTCGCGCGCAGTCCGAAGGCGATGTTCTCCCACACGGTCAGGTGGGGGAACAGGGCGTAGTTCTGGAAGACGGTGCGGACTTCGCGGCGGTTGGCGGGCAGCTCGGTGATGTCGGCGCCGTCCAGGATGACGCGGCCGGCGTCCGGGGGCTCGAAGCCGCCGCAGATTCTCAGCAGCGTCGTCTTTCCGCAGCCGCTGGGTCCCAGCAGCGAGAAGACCTCGCCCTTCCCGATCGATAGCGTCACATTGTCAAGAACCGTGTTCTTGCCGTAGCGTTTCGTGATGTTCTCAAAGCGCAGGATTTCGTCCATGTCCGCGAACGATGTCCTTCCAGGTGAAAAATGTGTGACCCAAGTGAGAAGTGCCGCTCCCCGACCGAGAGACATGGCGAAAGCCATAATATAATTGTCAGCCACCTATAATGCCAACGGCGGACAAAATTTGGCCGGTTCTGTTGCCAGTGCCGGGATGGCGGCTATATTCCTCACCGACCGGGCCATTTCGCCGTCCACCATCCAGCTTCAGGAACCGCCATGATTCGCACCGCTGCCCAAGACCACATTCTCCTCGCCGCCCATCGCGGCGTCGCGGGGGGCAACATCCCCTGCAACACACTCCAGGCCTACCAGATTGCGCTCAATCAGGGTGCCGACATCGTCGAGATCGACGTCTCCGTCACGGCAGACCGCCAGCTCTTCGTCTTCCATCCCGGCATGGAGTTCTCGCACCTCCGCTCCCAGGCGCAGCTCAAGGATCTGCCGGCGGAGGAGGTTCGCAGGCTCCGCTTCGTCAACCAGGACGGCGCCCCCACCGAATGCCCCATCGCCACGCTCGACGAGGTACTCGACCTCCTCCACGGCAAGTGCTTCGTCAACGTCGACAAATTCTGGACGGCTGTGCCGGAGATAGCCGCCTGCATCCGCCGTCATGGGATGCAGGAGCAGGTCATCGTCAAGGCACCCGTCGAGGAGAAGTTCCTGGACCTTCTCGAGCAGCACGCCCCCGACATGCCCTACATGCCCATCATCCAGAACACCGACACCATCACCGAGCAGCTCCTCAAGCGCCACATCAACTACCTGGGGGCCGAAGTCCTCTTCGACTCCGAGGACTGCCAGACCGCCTCCGAGGCGTACATCGACGCCATGCACCGCCGCGGACTCCTCCTCTGGGTCAACGCCATCGTCTACTACTACAAGGCCCAGCTCACCGCCGGACACTCCGACGACGCCGCCATCGTCGGCAATCCCGACTACGGCTGGGGCTGGCTGGCCGACCGTCACTTCGACATCATCCAGACGGACTGGCTGCTGCCGCTCCGGCTCTATTTCCAGTCGCGCGGACTCAAGGTCCGGTAAGATCGGTCTCTCCCCTCATCTCCGCACCTTCCCCCCCAGCAGAAGGAGCTTCCCATGACACGTGGTCTGACGCTGTTTCTTGTCCTTGCCGCCCTCTCCGCCTTCGCCCTCGAGCTGCGCGTCCGTGAGCGCAACGGGGTGGCTCTGCTGCATCAGGACGGCCTGCCCATCCGCGGACGGATGTTCTGGGGCGGCCCGACCTCCTCCTCCGTCCCCGTCAAGGCAGGTCCGCAGCGTCTCACCATCCGCCGACTCGCGCCCTCCGACTTCGACGGCGGGCTCACGTTCCACCTCCGCTTCGGCAAGCGCCCCTCCCTGATACGCTTCAGCCAGCTCGCCGTCACGGACATCACCTCGGGCGAGACGCTCCTGCCGCCCTGCTCCTTCGAGAACGGGCTGGCCGACTACCGGCGCCTCTTCCGCCAGTGGCCCGCCCCCGCCGACGCCCCCTTCGCCGCCGTCGCCCTCGCCCCAGGCAACGGGCCCGACGGTGCCAACGCCATCGAGGTCAAGCTGGACTGGCAGGAGAACAGGCGCTATCCCGACTTCCACCTCTACACCATCACCATCCCCACCCGACTCGCCGCCGGACATGAGTACCATATCACCCTCTGGCTGGACAGCGACGTCGAAACCACCCTCTCCCTGGGCGTCTACGAGCCGCCCCGGGGACGCGGCGGCATGTTCACGGCCAAGCTGTCCGACGGGCAGTTCGAGAACCAGCTCCGCCTGGCCGCCGGCGCCGGCGTCGATCTTGTCTCCGTGCCCATCGGCCTCGCCTGGCCTGACCAGACGACCGGCCTCTACGACTTCACCGCCATCGACGACTTCCTCCGCTCCGTCCTGCGCGTCAACCCCAAGGCCAAGCTGCTGGTCCGCGTCAACGTCAATGCGCCCGACTGGTGGCGGAACGCCTACCCGGACGAGATGATGGGCTGGGATCCCGCCGTCGCCGCCCGCCACCGCCCCAACTACAGCGTCAGCTCGCGCATCTGGCGCGACGCCGTGCTCACGCATCTCGCCAGGCTCATCGACCATCTTGAGGAAACCTTCCCCGAGAACATGGCCGGATACCATCCCGGCGGGCAGAACACCGCCGAATGGTTCTATCAGGACTCCTGGTTCAACCACCATCACGGCTTCAGCCCCGCCGAAACCAAGGCCTTCCGCGAGTGGCTCACCCGCAAGTATGCCTCCGACCAGAGACTCCAGCAGGCCTGGAACGACCCGAAGGCCACGCTGGCCACCGCCACCGCACCCGCCGTCGACCGCCGTGAGGGCTCACCCGCCCACGGCATCTGGCTCCTCCCGCAGGCCAGCCAGGATGTCATCGACTTCAATGACTTCCTCCAGGACGAGATGACCGACGCGCTCCTCGCCATGGCGCGCGTCATCCGCACCCACACCGCCGGACGCAAGCTCTCCGTCTTCTTCTATGGCTATGGCTATGAGTTCAGCTCCATGGCACGCCCCAGCGCCAGCGGACACAACGCGCTGCGCCGCCTCCTCGACAGCCCCGACATCGACATCCTCTGCTCACCCATCTCCTACACGGACCGGCAGCAGGGCGGCGCCGCCCAGTCCATGGCCGCCGCCGAGTCCGTGCAGCTTGCGGGCAAGGTCTGGCTCTACGAGGATGACACCGCCACCTACCTCAGCTCCGGCGACGCGCCCGGCTGGAAGGAGAAAGTCCATACCTCCCTGGAGTCCAGGCAGCTCCTGGTCCGCAACACCGCACAGGAAATCTGCCGCAACATCGCCTGCTGGTGGATGGATCTCCGACGCGGCGGCTGGTTCAATGACCCGCTTTTCTGGGACGACATGCGGACGCTCGCGGCCATGGAAGCCCCGCTCCTCCAGAACCCCAGACCCTATCGTCCCGTCATCGCCTCCGTCTACGACGAGCGCTCCATGCTCTATGTGCGAGGCGGTTCCATGGTCTCGCGCCCGCTCACCTATCTCGGACGCGCTGAACTCGCGCGCACCGGCACCTCCTTCGGGCAGTACCTCCTGGACGACCTGCTCCGAGGACGCATCGACTCCCCCGTCATCCTCCTCCACAACGCCTGGGTTCTTGACCAGAGCCAGAGACAGGCGTTCAGGCAGGCCACCGCCGGCAAATGCCTCGTCTGGGGCTATGCCGCCGCCCCCATCGATCCGGACAGCCCCACGCCGATGAGCGCCGAGAAGATGGAGGAACTCTCCGGCTTCAGGCTCAGGACACTTCCCACGCTGCAGGAGACCTGCGTCGTCAGCGCCACCCAACTGGGGCGGCAGCTCGGCCTTCCGGCCACCTGGAGCCTACCCAAGGGCACTCCCTGCCCTCCCCTGCTCTACGCGGTCGTCCCCACCGCCTCGCAGCGCGTGCTCGCGACCTGGCCCGACGGCTCGCCAGCCGTCGTCCTCAGCGGCAAAGGCCCAGACGCCAGCATCTTCTGCGCCATTCCCATGGTGCCACGCCAGCTCCTCCGCGTCGCACTCGGCATCTCCGGACAGGCCACGCTCACGGATGATGACTGCGTTCTCTTCAGCCAACTGCCCTTCATCATGGTGCACGCCACACACGATGGCCCGGTTCGGCTCCGACTTCCCTATGCCGCCTCCGTCACCGAGGTCATGACCGGACAGCGGCTGGGCGAGCGGCTGTCCACCCTCACGCTCAACCTCAAATTCGCCGAAACCAAGGTCCTGCGGCTGGACTGACTGGCTGGCTGCCCACCACACAACCGAGCCGTTTCAGCGAGGCCTGTCCCGACGGCGGGGTCGCCGTCGGGACAGGCCTCGCTGCGCTCGGCGGTCGCGCCTTCAGGTCAGCTTTTCCCGGTCGAGCTCCTCGCACTGCCAGTCGGCGATGGTGCCTTTGGCGGTGTCGAG
>CALZPA010000012.1 GCA_945827525.1 uncultured Lentisphaeria bacterium
AACGCGAAGTTGGTCTTGCCGCCATGGCCGATGAGCGCCCAGTGGACGTTGTGGGTGTCGCCGCCGGTTCCGCCCCACAGGTAGGGGTCGATGCGGTCATTGTTCTCGGTGAAGAGGATGAGGGAGGAGGCGGACTTGATGTCGCCGAGGGAGGCGGAGCCGTTCTGCTTCATGGGAAGGACGGCTCCGGCGGCGGTGGAGAACTGGTTTGCGGCCCACCCGCCGCTGTGGCAGAGGTAGGAAGCGGGGAAGCCCGTGGTGAGGGAGGGATCCTCGAAGCCGGCGTTGGACTTGAGGCCGGAGGCGTTGGAGGGGCAGAGGAACGTCTTCTTGTCGCCGACGCCGTCGTAGATGACCTGATGCCAGGAGCCCTTGGAGCCGCGGTTGCCGGTGGCGCAGGGCAGGTGGTCGTCGCTGTCGACCGTGTAGATGTTGATGCCGAGGTTGACCTGCTTCATGTTCGAGGTGCAGGAGATGGCGCGCGCCTTCTCGCGCGCCTTCGACAGGGCGGGCAGCAGCATCGCCGCCAGGATGGCGATGATGGCGATGACGACAAGCAGTTCGATCAGGGTGAACTTCAATAGCTTCAGCATGGTCTCTCTTCGCGCCTCCCGCGCTCGGCGGCAGATGCACTCCTTAAGGTTCCTTGAGTGACGACAAAGCGACAGTCTGTCATGAGTTGTCGTATGATTGACATTAATATACGCTTTCTGCAGGCGAAAACAAGCGCTGCCCGGGGCGATGGCGCCTTTTGCGTCCGATTTTTGTGCCCTGCCTGTGGGCGCTTTCAGGAAAGTGGATGACCGGTCATGATAGCGCATGACCGTGAGGTGCGGGGATGGGGATGCGGGGATATAGTGGGGCGTCGGTTTGGCCCAGCGGGCGCGTTGTCTGCGCGGCTGGGTCGGCAGGAGGCGAAGATCTGGAGCAGTCAGTCAGTCGGAGAGAGAAGCGATGCTAGCGAAGACGTTGAGCGCCGCGATCAGCGGCCTGGAGGTGAGCGCGGTGGAGGTTGAGGTGGATTTGCGGCGGCAGCTGGAGTCGCAGGAGAGCCAGCGGGGGACGGTGATGACGATTGGGGGGCTTCCTGACACGGCGATCCGGGAGAGCCGCGAGCGCATCTGGGCGGCGCTGCGGGAGACGGGCGCGTTTCTGCCGCAGAACAGCCGCATCACCGTGAACCTGGCGCCGGCCGACCTGCGGAAGAGCGGGACGGCGTTCGACCTGCCGATTGCGCTGTGCCTGATGCGGCTGCTGGGGCAGATGCCCGCGCCCTCCACGCTGGAGCGGACGATGGTCATCGGCGAGCTGGCCCTGGATGGCGGGGTTCGCCCGACGCGCGGGGCGCTGTCCATCGCGATGGCGGCGCGGGGCATGGGGCTGGAGCGTCTCATCGTGCCGCAGGAGAACGCGCGGGAGGCGGCGATGGCGGAGGGCATCGACGTGTTCGGGGTGCAGACGCTGCGGGAGGCGCTGGAGCTTTTGGCGAACCCGGGGGCGCGGCAGCCGCAGCCGTCGGAGGCCAGTGCGCTGTTCACGGTGGAGCGCGAGGACGGTCCGGACTTCAGCGACGTGAAGGGGCAGGAGAGCGCGAAGCGGGCGATTGTGGCGGCGGCGGCCGGCGGCCACAACCTGCTGCTGATTGGGAATCCGGGCTGCGGCAAGACGCTGATGGCGAAGCGCATCCCCGGCATTCTGCCGCCGCTGACGCTGCCGGAGGCGCTGGAGGTCACCAAAATCCACAGCATCGCGGGGGTTCTCGACAGTCGCCGCGGGCTGGTGACGCTGCGTCCGTTCCGCTCGCCGCACCACACGATTTCGGACGGCGGGCTGGTGGGCGGCTCGGCGAATCCGCGTCCGGGCGAGCTGTCGCTGGCCCACAACGGGGTTCTGTTTCTGGACGAGCTGCCGGAGTTCCGGCGGAGCACGCTGGAGGTGCTCCGGCAGCCACTGGAGAGCGGCGAGGTGACGCTGGCGCGCGCCAGCGGAACCTTCACGTTCCCGGCGAAGGTGATGCTGGTGGCGGCGATGAACCCCTGCCCCTGCGGCTACTACGGCTCGCGTGTGCGGCGCTGCACCTGCACACCGTTCCAGATACAGTCCTACCGCAGCCGACTCTCCGGCCCGCTCGTCGACCGGCTTGACATGCACATCGAGATCGCCTCCGTCACCCATGACCAGCTCATCGGCCGTCGCAACGGACTCTCCTCCCAGACCATGCGCGAGCAGGTCCTCCAGGCCCGCGACATCCAGTACCGACGCTTCCAGGGCACCTCCGTGCGCTGCAACGCCGACATGGCCGGACGGCTCCTCGACGACTGCTGCCATCTCGGCCCGGACGAGCAGACGCTTGTCCGCCAGATCATCACGGACCTCCGCCTCTCCGCGCGCGCCTACGACCGCATCCTCAAGGTCGCGCGCACCCTCGCCGACCTCGACGGCCACCCCGACATCAGCGCCGTCAACCTCCGCGAGGCCGCCACCTACCGCTTCCTCGACCGACAGGAATAGGCCCGCCTCTGGGACAGGCGCCGCTGGCGCGGCGCCGTTTTCTCGATTGAGTCGATTGAGTCGATTGAGTCGATTTTCGCCCGACGGCTGGGGCGCCGTCGGGACAGGCGCCGCTTCGCGGCGCGGAGTCGACCTAATCGAAGAAGCGCTCAGCGGCGTCGCGCGGGCTTCTTGCGCCGTCCGTGTCCGGCGAGGCGGCTGGTGACGACGCACCAGCGGTCGGGGTCCTCCTCATCGAGGGCGATGGGGATTTCGTCGAGGAGCTCGAAGCCGGCGGCGGGGAGGGTGCGGAGGAAGTGTTCGCGTTCCTGGGTGGGATAGGACTGTCCCTTGAGGCAGAGGAAGTAGCCGCCGTCGTCGAGGAGTTCGGCGCAGTCGGTGAGGAGTTCGGCGGCCTTGCCGACGGCGCGCGCGGTGACGAGTCGGCAGGCGTTGTGGAGCTGTGGGGCGAAGTGCGCGACCTCGCGTCCTCGGAAGGCGAGGGCCTGCGCGGGGCCGCAGCCGGTGAGTCGGATGGTCTCGGCGAGGAAGGCGACCTTCTTGGGGCGCGAGTCGACGAGGACGAAGTGCCGGTCGGGGAGCCAGGTCATGAGTGGCAGTCCGGGGTAGCCGCCGCCGGATCCCAGGTCGAGCACGATGTCGCCGGGGGCGGTGAAGTTCGTGACGAGGCTGAGGACGGAGAGCGAGTCGAGGACATGGAATTTGAGGTATCCGCGCGCGTCGGTGATGCGGGTGAGGTTGAGCCAGGCGTTGACGTGGACGAGGTGGCTGTAGAGGCGCTGGAGGGTTTCGCGGTGCGCGTCGGGGTCTGGGATGCCGAAGTCGGCGCAGGCGTCACGGAACCACTGCCAGTCGTCGTCGGGGAAGGCGAGATGCGGTGCGCGCTCGGGCTTGAAGTCGTCGGGGTCGTAGGCTCGTGTCTCGTGCTGTTCCATGGTATGGGAGGGATGCTGGCGTCTGGTTCGGGTGCCGTTCTGGTCGGTCAGATGGTGTCGCCTTGGAGTGGGGAGTACTTGGTGAGTCGGATGTCGCTGTTCTTCTCGAGGAAGTAGTCGACGGACCATTCGTCGGGGAAGAGCATGACGAGGAGTCCGTCGACGTCGGTGGCGAGTCGGACGTTGGAGCCGAGGTAGACGCCCTTGAAGTCGTCGGCGGTGGTGCCTTTCGGGAGCCATCTGACGACGGCGAAGGGGCTGTCCTCAAGTCGGACCTCGGCGGAGTACTCGGTTTCGAGACGGTGTTTGACGACCTCGAACTGGAGGGGTCCGACGGCGCCGAGGAGGACGGTCTTCTGGATGGTTCCGACCATGTGGAAGACCTGGATGACGCCCTCGTTGAGGAGCTGGTCGAGTCCGTCCTGGAACTGCTTGTACTTGGAGGGGGCGGAGTTGTGGAGGTAGCAGAAGACCTCGGGGGGGAAGCGGGGGATTTCGTTGAACTGGAGTCCGCGGATGTTGGTGAGGGTGTCGCCGATGCGGAAGTTGCCGTGGGAGACGAGTCCGACGATGTCGCCGGGGTAGGCGGTCTCGACGGTCTCGCGGTCCTGTCCGAAGAGCTTCTGTGGGTAGGAGAGTCGGATGGGCTTTCCGCCTCTGGGGTTGATGACGGTCATGTCCTTGTGGAAGATGCCGGAGCAGACTCTGAGGAAGGAGAGGCTGTCGCGGTGGTTGGGGTCCATGTTGGCCTGTATCTTGAAGATGAAGCCGGAGAATTCGGGGGTGTCGATGGGGAGGAGTCCGAGGGAGGACTTTCGTGGGCGTGGCGGCATGCCGTGGTGGACGAAGTAGTCGAGGAGGAGCTGGATGCCGAAGTTGTTGATGGCGGAGCCGAAGAAGACGGGTGTGAGCTCGCCGCAGGCGACCTTGGCGTCGTCGAACTCCTCGCCGGCGAGGGTGAGGAGCTCGAGCTGCTCGAGCCATTCGCGGTAGGTGTCGGGGTGGAGGAGTTCGGCGAGCTTGGGGTCGTCGGCGCCGGTGAGCTGCTCGGCGGCGCGTGCCGTGCCCTTTCCCTGGTTGGCGTAGACGTGGAGCGTCCTGGTGAGCCGGTCGTAGACTCCCTTGAAGTCGGGTCCGTCGCCGAGGGGCCAGGTGACGGGGAACGCGCCGATGCCGAGGACCTTCTCCAGGTCGTCGAGGAGGTCGAGGGGCTGCATGGCGGGGCGGTCCATCTTGTTCATGAAGGTGAAGATGGGGATGCCTCGCATCCGGCAGATCTCGAACAGCTTGCGGGTGCGCTCCTCGATGCCCTTGCCCGCGTCGATGACCATGATGACGGAGTCGACGGCGGTGAGGACGCGGTAGGTGTCCTCGGAGAAGTCGCGGTGTCCGGGGGTGTCCAGGAGGTTCACGCAGTAGCCCTGGTAGTCGAACTGGAGGACGGTTGAGGAGATGGAGATGCCGCGCTCCTTCTCGATGTCCATCCAGTCGGAGGTGGTGTCGCGCTGGTTCTTCTTGGCGCGGACGGAGCCGGCCAGCTGCAGGGCGCCGCCATACAGCAGCAGCTTCTCGGTGAGGGTGGTCTTGCCCGCGTCCGGGTGCGAGATGATGGCGAACGTCCGGCGGCGATTGATTTCCTGAAGGGTGTCCATAGGGCTGTCGTTTGAAGATGGAGGGCGCGACATAACGTGTCAAAACAAGTCAGACTTGTATTATAATGCCACTTATGCCAAATGCAATTGTGATGTGTGTGGGGACACGGAGACGGGGCGGGCCCGCGTCCGGTCCCCCGGGGAATGAATGGAGGGGGGGCAGGTCGCGGGCCCTGAGTGTGCGCGTGCGGTGGTGAGTGGGGTGAGTCGGCGTCAGAGCTCGACGGGTCTTCCGGAGCGCGCGCTCTCGATTTCGGCCTTGATGACGCGGATGGTCTCGCGGGCATCGGCGGGGGTGACGCGGGTGGGCCGCCTGCCCTCGCGGAGGCAGCCGAAGAAGTAGACCTGCTCGTTGTAGTAGGGTGAGGAGGCGGAGATGTTGAGTCCGCTGGTGAGGGCCTCCATGGGCTTGGGCAGCTCGGCGGCCCTGGCCTCGCCGTTGGCGTATTCCATGAGGGTGGTCTGGCGGGTGCTGTCGAAGTCGAGGACGCCGTTCTCGAAGGCGGCGCGGTAGCGCGCGGTGAAGGGGAAGCCTTTGGGCGCGTCGGCGCTGCCCTCGGCGTTGACGATGACGTCGGGGAAGAGGTACTGGGTGAAGCTGTGGTAGATGCCGCCCTCGGTCCGCGGATCGCGGGAGACGCCGAAGGCCTGGACGGCCTGGGGCTTGCCGAGCATCCAGAGGATGGCGTCGGTGTCGTGGATGTGGCGGTCGAAGATCTGCATGCCGCCGCGCTCCTCGTCGAGGTACCAGTTGTCCCAGCCGACGGAGACGCCGCCGACGCGCATCATGGAGAGGGCGTTGAGCTTGCCGAGCCGTCCGCTGTCGAGGGTGTCCTTGAGGTAGACGTATTCGGGCCAGAAGCGGAGGACCTGACCGATCATGAGGGTGCGGCCGGTTCGCCGCTCGGCCTCGATCATCTGGTCGCACTGGTCGACGCTGAGTCCCATGGGCTTCTCGCAGAAGACGTCGCGTCCGGCCTCGAGGGCGCGGATGGTCATCTCGGTGTGGAGGAAGGTTGGGCAGCAGACGAAGATGACCTGGCAGCTCTCCCTGGCGATGAGGTCGCGGCCGTCCTCGTAGAGGGTGATGCCCTCATGGTCGGCGGCGGCCATCTCACGGCGCTCGGACCGCGCGTCGGCGACGGCGACGAGCCTGACGCCCTCGTGCTTGTCCAGCAGTTGCCCATGGGAACGGGCCATGTTGCCATATCCAATCAGTCCGACATTCAGCATCGTGTGTGTCTCCTTGCTCATGACATGATGTGTCGCGTTTTGTCAGGGCCTCGCGGGGAGAGCCTGGCCGCCGTCCGGGGGCGGCGTCTGGCCGCCCTCCTGGGGGAGTGGCTGTCCGGTCAGCTTGCGGTATTGCCGCGCCAGCGTCTGCTGGCGGTTCATGCGCCGTTCGCCGACGAGTCTCCGCAGGGCGTCCACCTCGTCCTGGAGGCGGTCGATCTCGTGGAGCTGCTGGCGCAGCGACTCGTCGAACGCCCGTTCGAGCAGTTCGCGGAGGGTGCGCTGCGCCTGGGCGAGGTTGTCCTGGCGCGCCGCCTCCGTCTCCTGGCTGAGCAGCTCGCCGCCGAGGGCCAGCAGGCGCTGCACCTCACGGCTCAGCAGGCGTATCTGGCGCTGGAGGCGCTCGTACTCCAGCAGACGCTCGTATTCGGCGCGGTCGGAGCGGCGAACCTCCTCCAACTGCAGGAAGTGCGCGGCCAGACGCTCCAGATACTCCGCCGACTCCTCTGCCCTGCCCGACTCGGCGCGGCGGCGCCACTCCGCCAGCAGATCCGGCGAGTACACCTCGTAGAAGCGCTCCAGCAGCGCGAAGTCCAGCTCGGGATGGCGCGCCCGCACCTGTGCGCGGTCACGCTCCGAGGCGTCTGCGGCGGCGGTGTCTGCTGCTGCGGCGGCGGTCGCCAGCCTCGGGGCTCCCAGCAGCAGCGGCAGGAGGACGGCCAGGGCGAGCAGTCTAGCGCTCCGCATGGCCAAGTCCGCCGACCTGATCCTCGTCCAGGGCCTGGAAGAGCCGTTCGCGCTGCCGTCCGATGCGGCGGCGGCAGCTCTGGATGGTTCCGTCCACGCGCCAGCCCGACAGCATCTCCGGCTCGACGCTGTAGGTCTCCGCGGCGGCCAGCTCACGGGCGTCCGGGACGGGCGGCGTGGCCGGCGGCTCGGCGGTGTCGGGGCGTGCCAGCGGCGCGAACGAGGCGTCGGCGGCCTCGGCGAGGAGGAGTCCGTCGGCGAGGAGGGCCATTTCGGGGGAGAGTCCGGAGCCGGCGGGCGCACCGTAGAGCTCGTCGTCGAACAGGTGGTCGCCGAGGGAGGCGGCTGGCTCGCCGGCGGCGTCGGCCTGGGCGGTCGCGTCGTCGGCGGCTGGCCGGCTGAGGAGGTGTCGGTTGATGAGGGCGAGCGCTTGGGCGGAGTCGTCGCGGTGGGGGAGGAGTTCGAGCCGGATGGCGAATCCGGCGAGCGCGCAGGCGAGCGCGCAGGCGCCGGAGAGTCGCCAGGCCCATCCCCAGAGTCGCTGGAGCGAGCGGCGGCGGCGGTGGTTTCCGCCGGTGTAGCGCTGTTCGGCGAGCTGCATGAGGCGGGCGATGTTCTCGGCGGGCAGATGTCCTGGCCGTGCGTCACCGTCGGTCTCGGAGCGGAGGAGCCCCTGGATGTAGACCTCGCTGCGGCAGGTCTCGCAGTGGCGGCTGTGGCGCACCCAGACGTCATACTCGGGTGAGCCCTCGCCATGCCGTAGGGCGCGTCGCCTCAGTTCGCTGCAGTCACGACTCATGCTGCCTCCACATGGCGCTGAGCAGGCGGATGGACTCGTGGTAGCACCAGAGGGCGGTGCCCTGGGGTATGTTCAGGGTGGCGGCGATGTCGCGGTAGGGCATTTCGGCGTAGACGCGCAGCTCGACGACCTGGCGGTACTTCTCGGGGAGCTTGCGGATGAGCTTGCGCAGCAGCGCGATGTCGTGCTCGCGGGTCATGTTCATGAAGGGCATCGTGTCGCCCTGCGGCTCCTCGGGGAGCTCCTCGCCGGTGACCTCGAAGCGGCGGCGGCGCCACATGTCGATGGCCAGGTTGCGGGCGACGCGGAACAGCCACGGCGCCAGGAAGCCATTCTGGAGGGTCAGCGGCGGACGGGTGATGAGCTTGACGAAGACCTCCTGGCAGATGTCGCGGGCCAGATCCTCGGAGCAGACAATCTTCTGGGCGTAGGCGATGAGCTTGCGCTCGTAGCGCATGACGATGGTGTGGACGGCGGACGAGTCGCCGTCGCACATCCTTTCGACGAGGACCATGTCGCTTTCGCCCTCGGTCTCATCCTGTCGCTGTGCCGTCAGGTTCGCCTCCAGCTCCTGCAGGCTGGCCATCTCGCTGATGTTCTCGCTGTCCATGAGGTCTCTCCGCCGGGACGGACGCCGCCGAGGGGCCGTCCCGTGCCGCTGTCAACTTGTCTGGGTGTTATGTGTGCGTGAGGGGGAGGGGTGCGCCCTTGGGGAGAAGGCGCCCGCCGTTGCGTCCGTTCGTCCAGCGCCTGTGTGCGCCTGTGTGCGGTGTGTGCGGTGTGTGCGGACGCGACTGCCCCTGCAAAGGGGATAACGCGGCGGGAGGCGCGGTTATTGGCGCGCCCCCCGCCTGGCGCGTGGGTGCGCGCCTAGATTTCGACCATCCAGCCGAACGGGTCGGGGCGCTCGCCCCACTGGATGCCGGTGTAGGCGTCGTAGAGCTTCTGGAGGGTGGGGCCGCAGCCCTCGCGGGGACCGACCTGGATGACGCGCTCGCCGCGGACGATCTCGTTGACGGGGGTGATGACGACGGCGGTGCCGCAGGCGGCGACCTCCTTGAAGTCGGGGATCTCGTCGAAGAGGACGGGGCGGACCTCGACGGGCATGCCGAGGTGCGCGGCGACCTTCTGGAGGCCGTCGTTGGTGACGCTGGGGAGAATGGAGTGCGACTTGGGGGTGACGTAGGCGCCCTTGGCGTCGATGGCGAGGAAGTTGGAGGTTCCGAACTCGTCGACGTACTTGTGCTCGGCGGCGTCGAGGTAGAGGTCGACGGGGAAGCCGCGGTCGTGGGCGATCTTGTGCGGGAGGAGCGAGGCGGCGTAGTTTCCGCCCATCTTGATCATGCCGGTGCCGTGGGGGGCGGCGCGGTCGTAGTCGTCGAAGACGATGGCGCGGACGGGCTTGAGTCCGCCTCGGTAGTAGGCGCCGACGGGGGTGACGAGGATGATGAGGGTGTACTCGTCGGCGGCGTTGACGCCGATCTGGACGCCGGTGCCGAAGAGGACGGGGCGGATGTAGAGGGTGGCGCCCAGGCCGTATGGGGGCACGTAGTCGATGTTGGCGCGGACGACGCGGCGGACGCCGTCGAGGAAGAGCTCCTCGGGGACCTCGGCCATGCAGATGCGGCGGGCGGAGGCGGAGATGCGGCGGGCGTTCATCTCGGGGCGGAAGACACGGACGGTGCCGTCCTTCCAGCGGTAGGCCTTGAGTCCCTCGAACGCGGCCTGGCCGTAGTGGAGGACGGTCGCGCCGATGTGGATGTTGATGTGCGGGTCGGTGACGAGCTCGCCGCCGTCCCACTTGCCGTCGCGCCAGGTGTAGCGGATGTGGCAGGCCGTCGGCATGTAGCCGAAGCCCAGTTTTGACCAGTCGATGTCCATAGGAATGCGTCTCTCCAGTGCCGCGCCGTTGACGCCTTCCCGCCCGTGCGCGGCCGACGGGCGGGAGGCACCCAGACAGGGATGCCGTGGCCGATTGCCTGTTAGGCTCTCATGATGATGCAGGTCAAGTACGTTTAAGATTATATAATATACAGGCTTCGCCGCAAAACTCAATGGCTGTCGTCGAGGCGCGTCAGGCGGGCCTCCCCCGGGGCGAGCCCGAGGGGCTCGCCGCCGGCGACCGCCACGCGGAGGGGCGCGTCGGAGGCGTTGAGGACGAGGGCGTGGAGGCTGCCGTCGAGGGCTCGGGCGACGCAGGAGAGGAGCGCGTCGGCGTCGCCGCCGTCGAGGACGGCGATGGCGGCGGCGGGGCGCTCAGCGGCGAGGCGGGCGGTCTCCTGCGCGTCGCAGCCGGCGCGGACGGCGGCGGCGGCCTCGAAGAGGACCTCGCCGGCGTCGCGGCACAGGGGGAGTCCGTCGTGGCAGCTACCCTGGCAGATCTCGTCGAGGTAGAGCCAGCCTCCGACCTGCTCGAGGTGGTGGTGGATGTTGGCGGTGGGGTGGTCGGGGCGGTTGAGGAGGAGGGGCGCGCCGTTGAGGGACTGGACGGAGAGGTCGCCGTCGAGGGTGAGCCACTGTCCGCAGTCGAGGGTCTCGCGCCGTCCGGGGCGCGAGCGGAGGGTCTCGGGCAGGCGGGCGTCGCACTCGAGGCGGCGGAAGCCGCCGTTGAAGGTGTCGTTGGGGACGTTGAGGAAGAGTCCCTTGGCCATGCGGAAGTAGAAGCGGTTGAGGGAGCGGCAGCGCTGGAGGACGAGGACGGTGGCGTCGTCGGGCAGGGCGGCGCAGGCGAGGTAGGTGCGCGAGATGATGTCCTCGCTCTCGCCCTCGGCGATGGGCGCGCGGTTCTTCATGTCGGTCCAGCCGGAGGTCAGGAAGCCGCCGTCGAAGGTCTGCTTGGTGACGGGGTGGACGATGGGCTCCATGCGCTGTCCGGTGCCGAAGATGCGTCCGGCGAGGTTGTAGCGCCACTCGGCCATGTCGGAGTGGGCGGTGGGGACGCACAGTCCCATGGGCTTCTCGGCGGCGAGCCAGGTCCAGCTGGCCTTGCGGCGTGGGCCGAGGGCCATCATGGAGCCGTGGAAGTCGTCGGACCAGAGCCGGATGGGCGCGGGGTTCCGCGGTGCCTCGGGACGTCCGTGGAAGTCGGCGAGCCGTCGTCTCCAGCAGGCGGCCATGGAGAGCGAGGCGGCCTTGTCGCCCTCGAGGCGGCAGTAGTAGAGCGGCGACTGCTCCTCGAGCCGGCGGAGGCGCGCGCCGAGGAAGGAGCCGTCGGGGTTGGTCTCCTGCTCGCGGGCGACCTGCCGGAGCCAGCCGTCCTCGAACGCGGCGGTGTCGGTGTCGCCGAGTCGGTCGCGGGCCATGAGCCAGCCGGCGAGGGCGTAGTCCTGGCAGTAGCAGTAGCGGACGCGGGTGTCGCCGCCGATGCGGAGGAGCCGTCCGTCGGGGAACATCCAGGACTTGACGAGGGGCCAGACGTCGGCGAGGTGCAGGTAGAGGGCCTCGGGGAGGTGCCAGCGGTGGTGCCGGCCGCTGAAGTGGAGCATGGCGAGGTTGGAGAGGGTGACGTTGACGTAGCCGACGTTCATGTAGTTGTGGTGGTAGCAGGCGCCGGTGTCGAGGAAGTTGGCGCCGACGTGCCAGTCGCGGAGGGGGCGTCCGGCGAAGGGCTGGTCGCTGGTGGCGTCCTGGGGGAAGGACATGGCGTTGAGGAGGAAGGCGGTGCCGCGCTCGCGGTACTCGGCGGCGCGTGGCGCCTCGGGGTACATGAGCGCGGTGCGCCAGAGCATGCTGCCGTTCCACATGTTGCTCTCGGGGCGGTTGGCGGGCGGGATGGGGCCGGCGACGACCTCGTACTGGTCGGTGAGCCAGTCGCACTCGGAGAGGAGCATCCGGCGGAGGCCGTCCTGGTCCTCGTCGGTCAGGTAGGGGTCGAGCTCCTCGACGGCGTGCATCATGCGCTCCAGGCAGAGGTTGCTGATCCAGGAGTGGCCCCAGCGCTCGCCGTCGACGCAGTGTCCGGGGCCGGAGAGGTGGCCGTTGAGGGTGAAGCGAAGCATCCGCAGGGCGGTGTCCCAGAGCTCGTCGCGGCTCATGCCCGTCCGGGCGACGTCGGTGAGCGGGCTGGCCGCCAGGACGGCGAACGCGGCGAACGCGGTGGTGTGCGTCTGCATGGACCAGTGCCCGTGGACGCCCGGGCCATAGCTGAGGAGACCGGGGTTCTGCGGATGTGGGCGGAGATGGCGGCGGGTCGAGGGGAGCCAGCGCTCCAGGAGCCGGAGATAGTCGCTGCTTGACGGCATGGTGACGGCGGTGCCTTCTGTGCTTGAGTGGTGGGTGGTGGGTGGTGGCGGGAGGGGATGGCGCGGCCCGTCCTAGGGCGTGGCGCCTTGCGCGGCCTTGACGTCGAGGATGCGGAGCTGCGGGACGGCGTTGCCGTTGAAGCGGTTGATGTGCGGCGAGAACACGATGTCCCAGGGGGGCGGGGGGAACGCCTCGGGCAGCCGTCCGAACGCGATGAACTGCATCCGGGTGCCCTGCGCGTCCCGCAGCATCCCGCGCGTGTGGTTCCGCCCCGCCGGCATCCGCCGCTCGCAGTGGACGCCGTGCGCGATGAACACCGGCTCCGGGTTGCCGTGGCCGAACGGCTCGAGCATCTCCAGCTCCTGGAAGAACACGTCGTCGAGCTCGCCGAACGCGACCTCGCCGCAGATGGGGATGATGGGGCGCATCGACTCGATGCCCAGCACCTTCTGGACCGCCTCGTCGAACTTCCGGCAGAACTCCTCCAGGCGCTCCTCCTCGAGCGAGAGGCCGGCGGCCATGGCGTGGCCGCCGAAGCGCAGCAGGCAGCCGCTGCACTCGCCCAGCAGGTCCACCAGGTTCAGGCGGCGGATGGAGCGCGCCGAGCCCGTGAACTGGCCCTGCGGGTCGCGCGTCAGCACGACGGACGGGCGGTGGTACTTGCGCGTCAGCCGGGACGCGACGATGCCGACGACGCCCTGGTGCCAGCCGTCGCTCCAGACGACGAGCGAGCGGGTGGTGTCGAGGTTGTAGCGCCGCGCGATCTGGGCCTCGGCGCCCTGGACGACCTCCTCCTCGATGACCTGCCGCTCGCGGTTCTGCTCGTCGAGGACGCGGGCCAGGGAGGAGGCGTCGACCATGTTGTCGGCCTCGAGGAGGCGGAGGCTGTCGGAGGGGTCGCCGAGCCTGCCGGTGGCGTTGATGCGCGGGGCGAGGCGGTAGGTGATGTCGCCGGTGGCGAGGTCCTCGCTGACGCCGGCGATCTCGCAGAGGGCGTGGATGCCGGGCCGCTGCTTGCCGGCCAGGACGCGCAGTCCGTGGCGCACGAGGATGCGGTTCTCATGGAGGAGCGGGACGATGTCGGCGACGGTGCCGAGGGCGACCAGGTCGAGCCCCTGGCGGAGGTCGGTGTCCTCGCCGCCGTAGCCGTGCTCGCGCCCGTACTTGAGGAACGCATGGCAGATCTTGAACGCGACGCCGACGCCGGCGAGCTCCTGGATCTCGACGGGCGAGCCGGGCAGCTTGGGGTCGACGACGGCGAGGGCGTCGAGCGGCTCGGGCCCCGGCGTGTGGTGGTCGGTGATGATGAGGTCGAGCTTGCGCGACCGCGCCAGCGCGACCGCCTCATAGGAGGTGATGCCGCAGTCCACCGTGATGAGCAGGTCGCAGCGGGTGGCCGGCTCCTTCGAGATGGACTCGACCGTCAGCCCGTACCCGTCGTCGATGCGGTGAGGCAGGTAGCACTCCACGTTGCCGCCGTTGCGCCGGAGCACCCAGGCCAGCAGCGCGGAGGCGGTGATGCCGTCCGTGTCGTAGTCGCCGTGGATGAGGATGCGCTGGCCGGCGCGGATCGCCTTCCACAGCCGCTCGGACGCCTCGCGCGTGCCGGGCAGCAGATACGGGTCGCCGATGTCCGCCAGGGACGGCGACAGGAAGTCGCGCATCTTCTCCGGCCCTATCCCACGCATGTCCAGAACCAGGGCGATCGGACGCGTCACGCCGGCCTCCGTCATCAGAGCCTGAACGCGGGCGTCGTTGTTCGCCGACATCTCCCAGATGTACTCTTCCATTGATGTGTCGTTTCCTCTTGGGTGCGGGTTGCTGTTGCTTACATGATGCCATGACCCACACTATACTTTGCCTTGCCGCTCTTGCATACTGCCCGACGGCACTTTTTCGCGCTTTTTTTCGTGGGCGTCCCGCCGGACGCCCCCCGCCCTTTTGTGAGGCGCCCGCTTGCCATAGGCCGCTTCCAACGCTATGTTATGTCATTTGCGCCGTGCAACACCAGACCTCCAGCCAACCGTGAGCGCCAACGTCACCAAAGCCAGAATCCTCATCGGCGAGGACGACCCGAACCTCCTCGACGTCCTGAAGTCCCTCTTCAGGAGCCTCGGGCACCGGGTCAAGTCGGCGCCCGGCGGCGACGGCCTCGCCGCGGCGCTCGCCGAGGAGCGCCCCGACATCCTCGTCTGCGGCTGCCGCGACTGGCGGAGCCTCCCCCCCGCCGGACGCCCCCACACCATCGTCACCGCCGCCTACGACGAGCTCCAGGAGGGCGCCGCCGCCGTCCGCGACGGCGCCGACGCCATGCTCACCCGGCCCGTCCGCGCCCAGAGCGCCATCGACGCCGTCAGCGCCATCCTCCCCCTGCTCCGCCGCGAGCGCGAGGACGAGCCGCCCTCGCCCGCTCCAGACGCCGGCGCGACGCCCGAGCCCGAGCCCGAGCGCCACTTCGGCACCCTCGTGGGGGAGCATCCGGCGATGCTTCAGCTCTATGACACGATCGCGAAGGTGGCCGCCACCGGCATGAGCGTCCTCATCCGGGGCGAGAGCGGCGTCGGCAAGGAGCTGGTGGCCCACGCCATCCACGCCGCCTCCCCGCGCGCCGCCCGCCCCTTCGTGGCCATCAACTGCGCCGCCGTCCCCGCCACCCTCCTGGAGTCCGAGCTCTTCGGGCACGTGAGGGGCGCGTTCACGGGCGCCCTCCGGGCGAAGGAGGGCCTGTTCGCGGCCGCGGACGGCGGCACCGTCTTCCTGGACGAGATCGGCTCCATCCCCGTCCCGATGCAGTTGACGCTGCTGCGCGTCCTCCAGGACCACACCATCCGCCCCGTCGGGGCCACCGCCGCCCGCGCCGTCGACGTCCGCGTCGTCGCCGCGACCAACGAGAACCTGGAGCGCCGCATCCGCGAGGGGCTCTTCCGCGAGGACCTCTTCTTCCGGCTGGCCGCGTTCCCGCTGACGGTGCCGCCGCTGCGCGAGCGCGCCTCCGACATCCCGGCGCTGGCCCGGCTGTTCCTGCGGCAGGCCGCCGAGCGCCAGGGCGTCTCCCTCGCGTTCGCGCCGGAGGCGCTCGCCCTCCTCGGACGCCACGCCTGGCCCGGCAACGTCCGCGAGCTCCAGAACGTCATCGCCCGCGCCGCCGCGGTCGCCCACGACGGCGACCGCATCGCCCCGGACGACCTCCTCCTCCCCGGCGCCGACGCCGCCGCGCCGGCGGACGACGCCCCCCCCGAGCCGCCGCCCGGCGCCGCCACGCTCACCCTCAAGGCGTACCTCCGCCTCTGCGAGCGCGCCTACATCCAGCGGGTCCTCGGCGACTGCTGCGGCGACAAGGAGCGCGCCGCCAAGGCGCTCGGCATCTCCATCGGCACCCTCTACAGGAAACTCGAACCATGAGCCGCCCCCGGACACCGAAAACCATCACCGCCCTGGCGCGGGCCGCAGCGGCGCCCCTGCTCGCCCTGCTCCTGGCCTCCTGCGCGCAGCTCCGCTCCGCCTTCGAGCAGCCCGCCTTCGTCATCAGCCTCAACCGCGTCGTCCAGCCGGGGGCCTTCGCCCCCGACACCCTCCTCATCTACCAGGTCAGCGACAGCGCCAACGCCCCGCAGGCGTCCGTCAGCAAATTCCCCATCGTCGACTCCTCCTGCTTCGGCGACGTCCAGCTCGTCGAGGGCCGGGACGGCAAGTGGGGCCTGCGGCTCAAGATGGACAAGCGCGGCCTGCACCTCTGGCGGACCGCCACCGCCCAGTACCATGGGCTCCGGCTCGCCATCGTCGTCGACGGCTTCTTCGCCGGCCTGATGGACTTCCCCGCCTACGACGAGAGCGGCTACGTCATGCTGCCGCCCCTCTGGCCCGAGGACGAGGCGCGGCGCATCGCCGAGCACGTCGTCTCCAACTACCGCCACTTCAACTCGCGCTGACGCGGCGGACGCCAGGCCCCGACCGGCCGACCGACCCACCCACCTTCAAGACCAACGTCAAAGCCATCCATACACCTCGCCCACCTGGACGCCAGGCCGCCGGTGCCGGCGTCCGCACACGGACGACTAACCACCCCGAGGACAAAGTCAACACCCATGCCAGAACCTACCAGCTACTCCGCCTGCGACGACGACCTGAAGCAGCTCTTCAACCTCGCCGAACAGGGTGACGCCCACGCCATCTCCGCCCTCGCCGACCTGCTCGCCCAGGCCGAGCCCGCCGACAGCGGCGAATGGCAGCCCGCCATCACCCAGTTCTGGGTCTCCGGACTGGAGCCCTTCGCCGTCAGCGCCGCCCAGAGCGTCCCCCCTGCCGCCCATGCCCTCGTCGACGCCATGCTCGCCGCCGGGCTCGACTCCGCCGCCCTCCGCGCCCTCTACGAGGCCTACATCCGACACGACTTCGCCTCCTACGAGGACCAGGCCGGACTCATCGAGGCCCTCGGGCTCAAGCAGGAGGACGTCCGGCTCAGCCGCATCGCCCGCAAGTGGCAGGTCCTCGCCCACCTCACCGCCGGCGCCTTCTGCTACGGTCGCCTCGGCCTCGGCGAGATCATCCAGCTCGACGGCAACGCCAACGAGGTCAAGGTCGCCTTCGGCGGCGCCAAGGGCAAGGGCAAGTCCAAGACCGCCAAGCCCACCGACGTCCGCCGCCACTGCCTCGCCCTGCGCAGCTTCCTCGACAACACCATCGTCGTCAAGACCGGCACCGACGTCCACGAGTGGCTCGCCAGGCGCAGCCAGCCCCCCAAGATGACCGCCGCCGAGCTCGAGCAGCACGTCCGCGCCTGCGTCGTCTCCGTCGTCGACCTCCCCCTCAACCTCACCCGCGCCCTCCTCGTCCCGCGCGTCCTCACCGACGTCGGCCTCCGCAACCTCACCGCCGCGGCCGCCGCCGCGCAGCCCGCGCCCGCCGCCGCCAGCTCCCAGGGCGGCGCGCCCGCCGCCGCCGCCCACCGCTGGGACCTCTCGCGAAGCCTCCAGGAGCTCAACGAGCGCCTCAAGCTGGCCACCGACTTCACCGTCCGCGAGGACACCAACCTCGCCAACGTCGCCGAAATCCTCACCGGCGGCTCCACCCGCGACGAGCACGCGTTCCTCTTCGCCTCCTCCCTCGCCCTCCTCTTCGACAACCGCGCCGCGTTCGCCGAATGGCTCGACAAGACCATCGCCGACCTCGCCGAGACCGCGCTCATCTGGGCCGACGCCAGAGTCTTCGCCGAGACCACGGACAAGCTCCCCGGCAAGCAGTCGCTCCCCTGGCTCAAGGTCACGCGCCTCGCCCGCGGCACCGACTACCTCATCACCGCCACCTTCGACCTCCCCTACCGCCTCTGGACCCAGACCGCCAAGGCCTTCGAGCAGGCCGAGGAGCATGAACGCTTCCGCAACCGCGTCGACGAGGTCCTCCGCACCGGAAAGGCCACCCCCGACATGCTCTACTGGGTCTGGAAGTGCGGCGACGAGGCCCTCAAGGCCGCCTACATCGCCAACGCGCCGCTCATCTTCAAGACCCTCCTCAAGGACACCAAGGGCTCCTACCTCAAGGCTCAGCGCGACCTCCACAAGATGCTCCTCTCCGACGCCACCTTCCAGATGGCCGTCATGAACCACGGCGAGGAGAAGTCCATCGCCTCGCTCGTCCGCTGCGCCAAGACCATGACCCTCCTCAACAAGGACGAGCGCCAGAGCCTCCTCGTCCAGATCGTCCGACTCTTCCCCGACTACCGCCACCTCGTCGAGGACAAGCCCACCACCGAGCGCGCGCCGCTGCCCAAGATCACCTCCGCCAGAAGCATGAAGCTCAGGCAGCTCGCCCTCGCGCGGCTCATCGACAAGCTCATCCCCGAGAACCGCCACGACATCGAGGTCGCCCGAAGCTACGGAGACCTCCGCGAGAACTCCGAGTACAAGTTCGCCAAGGAGCGCCAGCGCTTCCTCAACCAGCGCCGCAGCGACTATGAGCGCCTCGTCAACTCCGACATCCGCGTCGTCGACTTCCGCAACACCCAGGTCACCAACACCGTCATCCCCGGCAGTACCGTCGCCCTCGCCTACGACGACGGCACCGAGCAGACCTTCCACATCCTCGGCATGCTCGACACCGACACCGAACGCCGCATCCTCTCCTTCCAGACGCCCCTCGCCAAGGCCCTCCTCGACCACAAGCCCGGAGACCACATCACGCTCCCCGACGGCAAGGAGGCCACCATCCGCGAGGTCAAGCCGCTCGACAACGACCTCCTCGACTGGCAGGCCGGCGACCCCTCCGAGGAAGAGCTCATCAGCCTCCTCGGCTGACGCCCGCCATCCGGCGGCGGGACGGACGGCGCACGGCATCAGCCGCCGCCGGACGTCCCGCAACCCCTCCTCCAGGTCCCGCGACGCATCCGCCACCCGGCTGCCCGTCACGGGGCCTGGCTCGCATTGCCCCCATCCCTCCAGCACAGCCCAGCACAGGAACCACCACAGACCATGCGCCACGACCTGAAAGCCCTCCTGTTCGTCTGCCTCACCGCCCTCGCCTGCCTCGCAGGCGACTCCATCCGTCCGGGGCTCGAGCCGCTCGAGACGCAGTACAGCATCCCCGACCAGACCGAGGAGCGCCTCGTCAGCGCCCTCCGCGAGCCGCTACTGGAGGGCCGCGACGTCACCGCGCCCCTCCAGCGCTGGTTCGACGGACGCCTCCTGGACACGCAGGGACAGCATGACCAGGCCGTCCGCGCCTGGCAGGACGGCCTGAAGGCCCTCGACGCCCCCCAGACGCTCCCCCTCCTCCCCCGCCCCGACTGGCGCCCCATCCCCGACGCCACGCTCAGGACGCTCAAGACGCTCAAGCTGAAGGACTACCCCGACATCGACGTCGACGTCGTCGAGTGGCAGGTCGGCAAGCTCCGCCAGTACGGCGTCCTCATCCTGCCGTCCGCCGTCCGCGACGGCTCCGTGCGCCTGCCGGTCATCCTCTACACGCACGGCGCTGCGTTCGGCGTCCCCGTCGGCTTCCTGAGCTGGCTGGCCGACCTGGCCCGCCAGGGCTACGTCATCGCCGGCCCCGCCATGCGCGGCGAGCCCCTCTTCCAGCGCGACATACCCATCAATGGCAAACTGCTCGCCTGCGAGGGCGACATCGAGAACCTCGACGGCGAGGTCGACGACTGCCTCGCCATGCTCAGCGCCACCTGGAAGCTCCCCTTCGCCGTCCCCGGACAGTTCGCCATGATCGGACACTCGTTCGGCGCGGGCGTCGGGCTGCTGGCCGCCGCCCGCGCGGCCGACCAGTGCCGGGCCGCCGTCAGCTACGACGCCTGGCTCGTCTCCCCCCAGCGCTACTACTGGGACCGCATGGCGCGCCGCGCCAACAACTGGCTCTCCTGGGCCGACTTCTGCAACCAGCCCGTCCCCGCGCAGCTCGCAGGCCTCCTCACCCGCTCCATCGTCCACCACGCCGACAAGCTCAAGGCCCCCCTCCTCCTCTTCATCGGCGGCGCCTACCAGGGCTCCGTCTTCCACCAGTCCCACGACGACCTCATCGAACAGCTCCGGCGCCGCAATCACCCGCACCAGTACCACGTCATGCCCAACGCCGGACACAACTTCGTCCTCTACCTCGGCTCCAAGCCCGCCACTGACGCCCTCCGGCTCCAGACCCAGTTCCTTGCCCGGCACTTCCCCCCAGCCACCCTCCCCAAGACCAATGCCACCCAGACGCCTTCCGCCCCAAAGTGACGAAAAATTCGCCGGGCTCGCTTGCAATTTCGCCCGGGAGGGCTATGGTATTGACGTTGACACAAGCAGACGACCCAACGCGGGTGTAGCATAGTGGTAATGCTCCAGCCTTCCAAGCTGGCTAGGAGGGTTCGATTCCCTTCACCCGCTCCATTCTTTCAGGGCGCTGTCCAGATTCCCACTGGACAGCGCCCTTCTTCTGTCAGCCACCAGCAAGCGCAGGAGCGACCCGCATGGAATTCACCCACGTCTCCCTGGATGCCGTCCCCGTCACCAAGCCTGGCCCCCATGCCGCAGCCAGCCGCCGCACCTTCCAGGGCATCCCCAGCATCGCGCACGTCCCCGGCGGCAGGCTCTTCGCCGTCTGGTACGCCGGCGGCACCACCGAGTGCCGCGAGAACTATGTGCTTCTCGTCGTCAGCGACGACGGCGGACGCACCTGGTCGGAGGAGGCCGTCGCCGTCGTCGACCCGCCCCATCCCCTCGTCCGAGCCTTCGACTCCAATCTCTGGCTGGGTCCGGATGGCGTCCTGCGCTGGTTCTGGTCCCAGAGCTGCGCCGGCCCCGACGGCTCCTGGACGCCCTACGACGGCATCGCCGGCGTCTTCGTCTCCGAGCTCGCCAACCCGCTCGACCCGCCCCGGGACTTCCGCTTCTCCACGCCGCGGCGCATCGCCAACGGCATCATGATGAACAAGCCCACCGTCCTCGCGGACGGCGCCTGGCTCCTCCCCTGCTCCGTCTGGACCGGCCCCAGCTACCTGCGACACCCCTCCCTCGACGTCCACCAGGGCGCCGCCATCGTCGCCTCCGAGGACGGCGGGCAAACCTACCATGTCCGCGGACGCATCGACATGAGCCAGGTCGAGGGCGGCCCCTGCTTCGACGAGCACCAGGTCATCCAGCTCCGCGACGGCTCCCTCGCCTGCTACCTCCGCGTCAGGCGCGGCATCGCCGAGAGCCGCTCCCAGGACGGCGGACAGACCTGGACACCCCCGCGCCTCCGCGGCGACGCGCCCCTCATCGGCCCCAACTCCCGCTTCTTCATCGCCCGACTCCAGTCCGGACGACTCCTCCTCGTCAACCACGACAGCGCCACCGCCCGCGAGCGCCTCACCGCCTTCCTCTCCGACGACGACGGCCTTTCCTGGCCCCACCGACTGCTCCTCGACCCGCGCCCGGGCGTCTCCTACCCCGACGCCACCCAGCTCCCCGACGGCTCGCTCCGCATCATCCACGACCATGACCGCCAGCAGGGCGGCCACATCCTCGTCTCCGCCCTCCGCGAGGATGACATCCTCGCCGGACGCCTCGTCTCCCCCGACGCCTTCCTCTGCCGGCTCGCCGCCCACTCCGCACCCGTCCCGCCGCCTCGGCGCTGAGCGCGGACAAGGCGCAGCACACACTCGGCCCGGGGACAAAAGGCTCCCTCCCCCCCCCCGGCGCCCGTTCGGGGCGCCGCAGGCAACGGCGTCAGCGCCGTCTGGCGCGGCGTCGACCGCCCACCAGCACGGCGGCGGCGCAGAGCGCCAGCAGCGACCAGATGATGAGCGTCCGTCGCGACGTCGTGGCCTCATCGGGCTGGCGCTCCGGCGTGTCCTGGCGCCTCATGCGCTGTCCGGTGACCTCCTCCGCCTCCTTGCCGGCGGGCGCGGCCTCGCGGACCTTCCGGATGGCGGCCTGGTACGCCTCGGGGCGGGCCATCTGGGCGGCGACGGCCTTCTGCACCTCGACGTTGTCGCAGACGTGTCCGGAGCATCCTGGCCCGAAGCGCTCCACCAGCTCGCCATGGCGGCGGGCGATCTCCTGAGCGGTCTCGGGCGAGGCCTCCCAGAAGCCCTTGCGTATCGCCTCCAGCATGACGCCCGTCATCTCCTGCAGGGCATAGGGGTTCTTGTCCTCAAAGTACTCCTTCATGCCCAGCCTGAGGGCATCGTCCAGGAACACGGACTTGTAGTCCTCCCAGAGGTGGTCGTCGATCATGCCGGGCCGGGTGGTCTCCCAGCCGAAGGTGTTCTGGACGACGGCGGCAAAGGAGCCCGCCGCGCCCGGCCCCTCCTCCATCATCTCCTTGAGGTACTTGTCGTTCAGGACGGTGGCGCGCGCCTCGACCATGACGGCCGGGCCCGCCTCCTGGATGCGCGCCCGGCCCGGCGTCCGCAGGTCATTGAAGTAGGCGGCGGCCTCCTTGCCGGTCACATGGCGCACCGCCATGGAGATGCCGCCCGTGAACTCGTAGACATGGTCCAGCGACAGCGGCCCCCAACTGTTGGACGAGCGGGACTGCACCACGGCGTCCGTGTTCTGCAGCATCGCCTCATGCCGCTTTCACTTCTTACTATATAGCCACATCAAAAAGAATTTAATTAGAAATCTCTAATTTTTATGCGAAGGGAGGGGGGAGGTGAGGTGGGGTTCAGGTCTGTGGGCACGGCTTGCCTTCGCCGGTCTCCTTCCGGGTACACACGCGAAGCGCCCCCGACGCACCGGCTTTCGGGCGTCGGGGGCGCTTTTCTGGGGCGGCTGTGCGCCGTTCGCTACTTCATCTTGACGAAGGCGACGTAGTCCAGGTTGCAGGCCTGTCCCCTGGTGTTGGTCAGCTCGATGGTATGGGTGCCTGGGGTGAGCTCAAAGAGGAGGCGCTGGCCATTGCGGATGGCGAAGAAGTGGTCCCAGTCGCTTTCGGCGTCTCCGAGTCCGCCGGTTCCGAAGAGGAAGAAGTCGCCGACGGGGCGTCCGTCGACCTTGAGGGAGCGCCAGGCGCCACTGCTGTTACAGTAGCGCGCGGCGACGGCGTAGGAGCCGGCCTCGCGGACGGTGAGTCGCCAGGTGAGGGTATGGCCGGCGCTGTCCCAGTGGGAGATGGCCTTGCCGCGTATGCCCTTCTTGTCGGCGCGGACTTTCACCTCGCCGCCCGTCTGGGCGACGAAGTCCTCGGCCTCGGCATAGACGGCGTTGCGGAGTTCGCGGGTGGGGATGACGATGGGGATGCGTCCCTTGAGCAGCCGTCCGTCGGACAGCTTCATCTCGGCGCGGACGAGTCCGCGGAACCCGTCATCGAGCTGTTCGCCGCGCACCTTGACGTTCAGAACCTGGATGCCGGCGGGCTGGAGGCTCACGTCGAAGGAGTCGGCGTCGAAGGCGAGGCCGGACTGCGGGAGCAGCCTGACCGTGCCCTGGAGGGGGCTTTTCTGGGGGGCGGTGACGACGATGCGGAGCTGCCCGTCGGCATGCTGGTAGGTGAGGTTGAGGTTGGGGGCCTCGGCGGAGGGAAGACGTCCGAGACAGGGGTCGCTGTAGTAGCCCTGGGCGTTGGTCTGGACGCGCATCCGGTAGCCGTAGTCCTGCATGAGGCAGGGGCGGCGGTCCATGGCGGGGATGGGCGTCGAAGTGAGGCGCAGCTCGCCGGGCACGCTGGCGTAGACCTCCTCGCGCCAGTCGCCGACGACGTCGGCGACCAGGACGGCGCGTCCCTGGAAGCGGCCGCCGGCCTCGCCGCCCTGGTACTTCTGGGGCTTGCCCCGGAGGAGCTCCTTCTGGAGGTCGGCGTCCCAGTAGAGGGTGAGCTGGCCGAAGCCGAAGGGGTTGTCGGCGCCCTTGGCGAGCAGTGTGCCGTCGGCGCTGAAGAGCCAGCTGCGGTCGGACTTCTTGTGGTCGCCGACGCTCTCCATGGCGGCGAATTCGATGCCGGGGTAGAGGGGGTCGATGTCGGCGCAGAGGCCGCCGCCGTGGACATGTCCGGCCGGTTCGGGCAGTCCCCAGATGAGGGTGCCGGTCTTGGGGTCGAGGATGTGCAGGCCGCCGCTGATGCGCTGATGCGTCTCCATGACGTAGGCCATCTCCATGCCGGGGCGCGACGGAATCAGGTCGCCGTAGTAGAGGCCGTCGGGATGGCCGCGCCCGGTCGTCCAGAGCGGGTCGCCGTTGTCGTCGATGACGGCGGAGCCGAGGACGACCTCGTCGCGGCCGTCGCCGTCGACGTCGGCGATGATGGTGGTGTGGGCGCCCTGTCCGCTGTAGCGTCGGCCATGATCACGGCTGCTGTACTTCCAGACGGGCTCGAGTCTGCCGTCCTTGAGCTGCCAGGCCTCGGCGAGCATGAGGTTGTAGGTGCCGCGGAGGGCGACGATGCAGGGCGTGCGCCCATCGAGGCGGGCGACGGCCAACTGGTTGCGCGAGTAGTAGTTGTAGGCGTGGCCCATGCCCTTGAAGCCCTCGCGGGAAGGCCACGGTGCCCGGGCGATTTCCTTGCCGGTCATGCCGTCCAGGACGAGGATGAACTCGTCGCCGGACTCGACCATGCCGTTGCAGCCCTCGGACAGGTCGGTGCGGTCGGCGCCGTTGGTGGTGCGTGGGTCGCCCTCGCCCGCCTTGAGGATGACCTCGGCGCGGCCGTCGCCCGTGACGTCGGCGACGACGAAGGGCGAGTACCAGACGCCGCACTCGATGGACCAGCCCCGGTCAAACGTCCAGAGGCGCGTGCCGTCGGCCAGGAAGGCGTCCAGCTTGAAGGTCGCCTTCGAGGGCTTCCAGTACTTGTGCCAGGGGTCGACGTTGGAGCTGGGATGCTGGGCGATGACGTCGTAGACGCCGTCGCCGTTGAGGTCGCCGACGCCGACCTTGCCGACGGTGGCAGTGGGGTCGGACAGCCGGTAGACGCGGCTGGCCGTGAACGCCTCGTCGTCCCGCTCCAGGACGGCGGCCCTCCCGGCAGGCGCCTCGGGGCGCCCGGCGACGCGGACCTCGTACTCGGCGCCGGCGGGCACGCCGACGGTGGTGTCCAGCCAGTCGCTGGTCTGGACGATGGGGGATGCGTTCAGCCTCACGGGCTTGCCGTCGGCGAGTCGGAAGACGTCGAAGCCGGTGTCGGCGGGCTCGTCGGCGAGCAGGCGCCAGGACAGGTAGACGCCCTCGTCGGTGCGCTGCGCCCAGAGCCCGCGCCCGAAGGTCTCGGTCACCGGCGTCTTGGCGAAGCCCTCGACCTTCGGGGACGGCGGCGGCTTGGGCGGCGCGGGGATGTCCGAGGCCAGCCCCGGACGGATGCTGAGGTCATCGAAGATGACGTCGGTGGGGCCGCTGCCGACCAGTCGCACCTGAATGAAGCGGACCGGCGGCGCCGCGACGAAGTGCCCGAAAATCTCCTGCCATTCGCCAGGCTTGCCCGGCTCGAGTTCGGCGGCGCCGAGAGACCAGGTGATGAGCTTGCGGTTCGCGTCGTAGGCGGAGGCCTGGACGTGGGCGCCGCCGGGCTTCGTGGCCTTGACCCAGGCGCGGATCACGTACTGGCCCCCCTGGGGGACCTCGAACATCTTGCCGTTGGTGAGCGCCCAGTCGCGCACGTCGTCGTTCTGGATCCGGATGGCGCGGCGTCCGCTGTGGGCGTCCTCGACGATGGTGGCGGAGCCCTTGCCGTTGCGCTGCCACCAGCGTCCCCAGCCATTCAGACTGCCATCCTGGCCGACCTCCTCAAACCCAGGATTGCGTATGGGAAGCGGCTCCGTGGCGGGGTTCTCGGCTCCCTGGCAGACCATCGCCAGCCAGACGCCGACCAGTGCGATGCCTCGCAGGCATCCTCTCCTTCGTCCTCTCGTCGTTGACCTCATCAGCTTCATGCTCCCTTTCAATTCACGATGAAAAAAACGCGTTCGCACGAGGCCGGAACCGGCTTCCAGCCCGATGATACATTACCGCCTGTCCGCTGTCTTGTCGAACGGCGATGGCGCATTTTTGCCTGCCCTCGCCTCGCCGCAGGGCGTCTGCCCGTTCAGTCGGCTTCGCCCGGGCGGGCGCGCTTTCCCAGTCCCGAAAGGCAGAGCCACCATTCCCAGCAGCCGATGGCCAGGGTCAGCAGGCAGGCGGCGCCCATCCCGAACAGGATCAGCAGCGGCGGCTCGGCGAAGGAAGGGCGGTTCGCCTGCGGGCGAGCCGGGTCCACGGCCACGGAGAAGGTGTCGCCGACCTCATACGAGTCGAAGGTCGGGCGGCTGACGGCGATGCTGTCGCTGTGCACCAGTCCCGAGGGGTCACGGTAGTCGTATTCGAGGCGATGGCGTTCGTCGCCGAAGATGAGACTGCCTCTGCTGCTGCGGCGTCGCACCTTGTCGGTGACGGTGGCCTGGCAGGTGACGCTTTCCTGTTCGAGCCGGAGGTAGTCCTGGCGTGTCTGCCAGGCGTCCTGCCAGGTGAGGAGGCAGAGCCAGGCGCCGAGCAGCAGGAGCAGTCCGCGGGCGAAATGCTCGAGGGGGCCTTTCTTCCGGAAGATGCTGAAGCTCATGGGTGTCCTTGTCCGGGGGGTGTGGTGGGGTCGTCGCCGAGGCTGTCGTCGAGGGTGATGTTCTCGAGATCCTGCTCCTCCTGGCGCGCCTTCTGCATGTCGTGGACCCACTTGAGTACCTCGACGACGGGCTCGAAGAGCGGTTCGGGGATATAGGCGTCCACCTTGGCCTGGCGGTAGAGGGCGCGCGCCAGGGGGACGTTCTCGACGATGGGGACGCCGGCCTCGGCGGCGGCTCGGCGAATGACGGCGGCCATCGCGTCGGCGCCCTTGACGGTCACCTTGGGAAGCTGCGTCTCGCCGGGCCGGTAGAGGAGTCCGACGGCGAGGTGCGTGGGGTTGGTGACGATGACGGTGGACTGCTTGGCGGCCTTGACCGGGTTGGGGCCGCTGAGGATCTCCTGGGCGAACTGCCGCTGCGCCTGCTTGACCTCGGCGGAGCCCTCCATCTCCTTGTACTCGCGCTTGACCTCCTCCTTCGTCATCATCAGCTCGCGCGTGTAGTTGCGGCGCTGGAAGAAGAGGTCGGCGGCGGCGATGACGAGGTAGCCGAACGCGGTATAGGTGGCCAGCAGCCGGAGCACATCGCCGAGGACGGGGAGAATGTCGGTCACGGTGCCGTAGCAGAGCGGCAGCAGCATGGGGATGGAGACGAGCACCAGACGGTAGATGAGGTACCCCAGGAAGCAGACCTTGAGGACATTCTTGCCGAACTCGAACAGGTTCTTGAGGGAGAAGATGCGCTTGGCGCCCTGGACGGGATTCAGCTTGGCCAGGTCGGGCTGGAGCGGCTTGAGGGTGAAGAGGAAGCCGACCTGGCAGAGGTTGGCGGCGACGCCGACCAGGGCGGCGACGCCGGCGACCATGAACGAGTGCTTGCAGATGAGCAGCGCGGTCATCGTGCCCGCCTCGCTGACGGCGCCCTCGGGCGTCTCGCCGTAGAGCTGCGAGACGTACCGCGCCAGCTCGCGGAAGTCCGCCATCAGCCAGCGCAGGGAGATCCAGGTGACCCAGAGCAGGACGATGAGGAGGGCGGTCGACACGACGTCACGGCTGACGCAGACCTGCCCCTTCTCCCGCGCGTCGCGGAGACGCTTCGGGGTGGGCATCTCGGTCTTCTCGCCGCTGCTGCCGTCCGCCATGCGCCGTCAGCCTCCGCTGGAGAGGAGGAGCCGCCGGAGGGGAGTCAGGATGGCGTCCTCGCTGGTGTAGATGAGCATGTCCATGATGTAGCGCAGATAGAGGATGAGCATGAAGATGCCGAGTGCGCTCTTGACGGGCATGGAGAGGAAGAAGACGTTGAGCTGGGGCGCGGTGCGGTTGACGAAGCCCAGACCGATGGTCGCCAGGAACATGACGATGATGATGGGCGCGGAGATGACGGTGGCCAGCGCCAGCATGGAGTCGCCCTGGCCGAGGATTTCGGCGGGCAGCGCGGGGCTGAGCCCGCCCCAGGCGCCGAAGACGGGCCAGAGGCGGTAGCTGCCGTAGACGGCGGCCAGGAAGACGAGGAGGGCGCCGCAGCAGAAGAAGAGCGTGGTGACGACCTGCGAGAAGAGGATGGCGAGGGTGGAGTCCTGGGTGCCGCTGAGGGGCGAGAAGACCTCGCCCATGGTCGAGCCGCGCTGGTTGTCCAGGTAGCTGCCGACCATCTGCGCGACCCAGAACGGGATGGCCGCGAAGAAGCCGATGAGGGCGCCCAGCAATGCCTCGCGCAGCGCAACCAGCAGCAGCGCCCAGGTCTGCGTCTCCGCCGGGCACTCCCGCAGGACGTGCGGGACGACGACGGCGCTGAACGCCAGGACGACGAGACGCCGGGCGACGCCCGGTATCATGCTGTCGGTGAGCGCCGGGCAGATGGCCATGGCGCCGCCGAGCCGGGCCGCGGCAAGCAGCCAGACCAGCAGCAGACGATGGAAGGTGGGGTAGTCCATCAGGGCGGCACTCTCAGTTAGTTGGCGATGAGCGGGAAGTTGGCGAAGATGTCGTTGGTGAACACGATGAGCTGTCCGCCCATCCACTGCGAGGCGACCATCAGGGTGAGCGAGATGGCGATGAGCTTGATGGCGAAGCCCAGCGTCTGCTCCTGGACCTGGGTGAGCGCCTGGAGCAGGCTGACGAGGATGCCGATGACGGTGGCGACGACGATGGGCAGCATCGAGAGCTGCAGGATGAGGACGAGCGTGCGCTCGGCGTAGCTGAGTATCTGTGCCTGATCCATGGTGCGCCTCCTGGCCTTACGCCGCGTAGCTGAGCACAAGCCCCTGGATGAGCTGCGTCCAGCCGTCGACGAGGACGAAGAGCAGCAGCTTGAAGGGGAGCGATATCGTCACGGGCGAGACCATCATCATGCCCATCGCCAGCAGGATGTTGGAGATGATGATGTCGATGGCGATGAACGGCAGATAGACGAGGAAGCCAATCTGGAACGCCTTGGTCAGCTCGGTGACGGTGAACGCCGGGATGAGGATGTAGAAGCTGCGCTCGTCGACGGTGGCCTCGCTCTCGCCGTCCGGACTCCAGAGCCGCTCGGCGGTCCGGACGAAGAAGGCGCGGTGCCGGTCGGCGGCGTGCCGCTCGAGGAATTCGCGCATGGGCTCGGCCGCCTTGAGGAGCATCTCCGTCCGGAAGGTCCTGGGAGCCTCCTCGGAGGCCATCTCCCGCTGCAGGATGGCCCAGGAGCGCTCGAGGGTGGGGGCCATGATGTAGCAGGAGAGGATGAGCGCCATGGCGTTGAGGACCATGTTCGGGGGGATGGACTGGATGCCGATGGCGTTGCGGATGAGCGACATGACGACGACCAGCTTCAGATACGACGTGGTGATCATCGCCACGAACGGCAGCAGCGACAGCGCCGTCAGCAGGACAATCAGCGCGTAGGGGTCCAGGCTGAACATGGCTCAGTGCCCTCCCCTGGCCTCGATGGCCATGGCGTGCTGGACGCCGACGCGCTCCAGCCGCCCCTCGGCCAGCTCCCGGCCGCCCGCGTCCGCCAGACGCAGGGCGAAGGGCGGACGGAGCGTCAGCTCCAGTTGGCCGTCGGGCTGGAGCAGCGGCAGCAGCGCCCGCACGGAGAGGGGGATGGTCTGGACAAGCGAGACGCGCAGCGTCTCGTCCTCCGCCGGACGGCCCGCCGGCAGCGGGACGCCGGCGACGGTCAGCCGCGTCCCCTGCCAGGTGGCCTGGACGCTCAGGCGGTCCTCCAGCCGCAGCGTCACCGTCCACGGCTCCTGCGCGGGATCCAGCTCCGGCAGCAGCAGCATGTCGCCGGGCGCCAGCCCCGCCAGCTCCTCGTCCGACAGCCGGAACGTGGCCACCTGCACCTCGGCCGGCAGCGCCAGCGCGTCCCACACCGGATGGCCGGCGTCCAGGAACGACAGGCTCCCGAACCGACGGGCCATCGCCGGCGACAGGCTCAGCAGAAAGCTGCCCAGCTCACGACCGTCAGGGGACACGACCGCGAACTCGCGGGCGCGCTCGAAGCGCACATCGTCCAGCGCCGCCAGCCCCGTGACCTCCAACTGCATCTGACACAGCTTCTCCAGCCACGCGAACAGCCCGCCCGCGTCCGCCTCCAGCGCCGCCAGCAGCAGCTCCTGCTCCACACCAGGCGTCTCGGACAGCAGCCGCACCGTCGGAAACAGCGGCAGCGCCGGCAGACCCAGCACCTGCTCCTCGCCGCCCAGACGCAGCGTCACCGCCAGCGACGGCAACGGCCGCACAGACGCCAGCCGCACACGCCCCCCCTCCTCCGGCCACGGACAGGGAATGCCATACGCGGGCGACGCCATCACATCCTCATGGCTCGCCTTGCCGATGCCCGGCCAATTCGACAGTAAATCCACAGCTAGCATGACTTGTTCCCGTTAGGTTCCGTCTCAGAAGAAATCGCACTGGGCTAGGCGTCGCGCTCCTCGCGCGAGGCGGACCGCACCTCCACGCGGATGCGCTGCTGGTACACCGCCAGTCGCTCCGACAACCACGCCTGCAACTGCGGCTGCGCCGCCTGCAACTGCGCCGTCACCACCTCCGCCGCCGGCGTCAACTGCACCAGCAGACCGCCGTCCGACACGCGCAGACGTATCTCCGTCCCGCCCAGCACGTCCGGCGACAGCCGCACACTCACCTCGCCCTCGCCCCACATCAGCGACGGACGCATCACCACCGCCTCCGCCACGCCGTCCGCCACCTGCAGCAGCAGCGCCGCCCGTGACGCATCCGACATCGCGCGCGACAGCAGCGGCGCCACCGGCGACCGCAAATCCACCGTCACCACCTCCGGCGACGGCGGCGCACCAGCCGCCACCTGGGACACGGACGGCGACGCCGGACGGCGCTCCCCCGCACGCTCCCCCGCGCCCGACTCGCCCGACCACGCCTGGCGACGCACGACACGCTCCGACGACGGCGCGGCGACATCCGTCCGCGCAGGCATTCCGCCCGACACCGGCTGCCTCGGCTGGACGTCGGCACGCGCCGCCGCCTCCGGCGCCGGCGTCGCCACCTGAGCGACCCGCGGGCTGAGGCTCTCCGCGCGCGGAACCGTCGGCGCGGCCTGGGGCGCGACGGCCGTCGCGGCGAGCTCCGCCAGCCTCGGCAGCGTCTCGGCGGCGATGCCCTGGACATCGGCCAGCGTCATCGGCGTCTCGGGCGGGGCCACCAGCAGCAGCACCGGCTGACGCCGCCACGACGCGCCCGCCAGGCTGAACGACGGCGCCGACGACGAACTCGGCGCACGCCCCACGGACACGCCCTCCCCGGCCTGGACGGCGGGCGCAAGACGGGCCAGCAGCGCCTCGGCCTGAACCAGCGGCAGCCGCGTCTCGCAGACGCTGCCACGCGAGGTCAGCACATAGGCCGTCAGCAGCGGGAGACCGCCTTCCTCCGACATCCCGTCCCGCACCGCGAACGGCAACGGCTGCGAGGCGTCGCCAAACACCGAGACGGACGGACGCGACGGCGCGGCGGGCACCTCCCCGACGGCCTGCGTCTGCGGCAACAGGGGCGTCAGCCACGCCTGGCAGACGAGGACGACTGCCTGCTGCTGGCCAACCGTGCCACCCGGCTCCTCCGCCGACTCCGCGTCCGACAGCGGAAACGCGCGCACCAGCGTCGGCTCAGACGACAGCCATAGCGTCTGGCGCTCTCCCTCCACCACGACCGGCATGTCCCCCCACGCCTGCGTCCGCTCCGCCTCAGCCGCCGACACGGCGATCGCACCAGACAGAGGAAGCGGCGGCACAGCCACGGGCACCTCCGAGGACGGCGCGGGCGGCACAGCCACGGGCACCTCCGAGGACGGCGCGGGCGGCGGCGCTACAGCGAGCCCCGCCGCTGACGGCTCGACCGCTGACGCGCCCGACAGCGCCTCCCACGGCTGCGCGACGCCTAAAATGGACGAGGCTCCCGACGACGACGACATGGACGCCAGCGGACGCTCACGCTCCGCCACCGCCGGCTGGACTTCCGCCGACCACGCCCCGGACACGACGGCGACCGGCGCGGACGGCTCCTGCAACCCAGGAACAGCGGCGGACGCCTCTGCAACGGCGGGGACGGACGGCTGCTGGACAGACGGCGGCGCCAGCG
>CALZPA010000013.1 GCA_945827525.1 uncultured Lentisphaeria bacterium
TTGCCGAGGAGCAGGCCGCCCGCGAGGCGGAGGAGAAGCGTCTTGCCGAGGAGCATGCCGCTCGCGAGGCGGAGGAACGGCGTCTTGCCGAGGAGAAGCGTCAGGCTGAGGAGGAGGCCGCCCGCGAGGCCGAAGAACGGCGCCTGGTGGAGGAGCAGGCCGCCCGCGAGGCGGAGGAAAAGCGCCTTGCCGAGGAGAAGCGTCTTGCGGAGGAGGAGGCCGCCCGCGAGGCCGAAGAACGGCGCCTGGTGGAGGAGGAGGCCGCCCGCGAGGCCGAGGAGAAGCGTCTTGCCGAGGAGCAGGCCGCCCGTCTGGCGGAGGAGGAGCCGGTTCAGGAGGAGGAGGCGTTGGAGCCGCTGGTGGTGACGGTGGGCGAGGAGGATGACCTCGACGCCATCTACCGGCGGGCGCGACGTCTGCTGGCTTCGGGCGGTGAGGACGCCGAGGCATTGCGGCTGCTTCAGGATGGGCGTGACCGCGGCAGCTCGGCCTGCATGTGTGCGCTGGCGGAGTGCCGTGAGGAGGGGCGCGGCTGCGAGCGGGACGCCGACCTGGCGGCTAGGCTGTTCCGCGAGGCCGCCGACCTGGGCAACCCGCGGGCGAAGATCTTTGTCGGGCGCTACGAGTTCTCGCTGCCGACGGGGGGGCTGTCGAGCGAGTCGGACAACTACCATCTGTATGGCTTTGGCGAGCCGATGGTGTGGTGTCGCCCTGGCGGCTTCCAGATGGGCAGTCCTCGAGGCTGGTTCATGGGCGGCACGACGGAGCGTGGGCGGAACGAGAACGAGACGCGCCATCAGGTTCAGCTGACGTCCGGGTTCTGGATGGGGCGCTTCCAGATGACGCAGCGCGTGTACGCGGAGGTGGCCCGGCGCTGCGGGTCGCTCACGCCGTATCCGTCCCAGTTCCAGGGCGAGGATCTGCCGGTCGAGACGGTGAGCTGGGAGGACGCCCAGCTCTGGTGCGAGGCCCTGACGCGCGAGGAGGAGGAGGCGGGGCGCCTCCCCGACGGCTATGTCTACCGTCTGCCCACCGAGGCGGAATGGGAGTACGCCTGCCGCGCCGGCACCCAGTCCGCGTTCAGCGATGGCTCCAGTCTCCAGCGCGAGGACGGCACGTTCGAGCCCCTGCAGCAGTTGGCCTGGTTCCGCGACAACAGCAACGAGTTCACCCATCCGGTCGGGCAGCTCAGGCCCAACGCCTGGGGCTTCCATGACATGCACGGCAATGTCTCCGAATGGTGCTTCGACAAGTATGGCGACTACGGCTCGGGGCAGGTCACCGACCCCGTCGGCGGCTATGGCGCCGACAGCCGCTACGCCAATGCCCTGCGGCGTGTCCGGCGCGGCGGCAGTTGGCAGGACGCCGCCAAGGACTGCCGCTGCGCCAGTCGGGCACAGGGCTCGCTCAACTTCCGCCGTCCCTTCATCGGCTTCCGCCTCGTGCTCGGGCGCGCCATTGGCGACTGGCGAAAGTGAGCCCCGCCATGACTGCGCAGAAGAAGACAGGGGAGACGTTGACGGACTGGCGCGGACGGCTGCAGGGCTGGGCGGCGACGCCGCTGCCGGAGGGGGCGCTGCGCGTCGCCCTCCATGACGAGGAGCTGCTCGCGCTGGGCGCGGCGCGTGTCGCCAGCCAGCGTCGGGGGCGCGTCCTGGTCGTCTGCGCCGACGAGGGACGTGCCGAACAGTTGGCGGCGGGGGTGGCGTCGTTCCTGCGGCTGCTGGGCGACGGGCGCCTGGTCGTCCCCCTGAGCGAGCTGACCTGTGGCCGCGGACAGTGGGTGCCCGAGAACGAGGCCAGCCGCTGCGCCGCGCTGGAGCTGGCGCTGTCCGGCAGGGAGGCCGTCTTCGTCGGGACGGCCGCCGTCCTGATGTCGGAGACGCTTGCCCCCAGGTGCTTCGCCCGCCGCAGCTTCACACTGCGCAGAGGCGACACCATCGCCCCCGAGGACCTGAAGCGCCGGCTCGTCGAGCTCGACTACGACAACGAGTTCGAGGTCCAGGCTCCCGGCGAATTCGCCCATCGTGGCGGCATCCTCGACATCTACTCGCCCTGCTACGACGCACCGGTCCGCCTCGAGTTCTGGGGCGACGAGATCGACGGGATGCGCTTCTTCCTGCCCGACACGCAGCGCTCGTTCCGCGAGGTCGACGAGCTGCGCGTCGTTCCCCGAGGAGAGACGGTCCTGCAGGCGGACGAGCGGGAGCGGGGACGCGTCCGCGACTACTTCCCTCCGGAGGTGCCCATGCTCCTCTGCGACCCCGAGCTGATCGCCTCCCATCTGTCCTCTTTTGGCGAGGAGGGGGCGGCCGAGGCCTGGGAGAAGACGGTCGCCCAGGCCAGGGGCACGGTGCGGCTGGTGGCCGACGGGGGCAGCGAGCTGCTCAAGGGACGGGCCGGCGGCCCGGTCTGCGCCCTCGACGCGGTGAGCCTGGGCGGAACGCTCTCCGCGCTCCTGCCCGAGGCCGGCGACAGCGCCGTGCTCTGGCACTGGCAGCAGTTGCGTGACAGTCTCCTCCGCTGGAGCCGCGCCGGCTACGAGCTCGTCGCCTGCTGCGCCAAGGACGGCGAGCGCGACCGCTTCCGCGAGCTGCTCGAGGAGGATGCCCAGACGCGCGGACTGCCGGTGCGCCTGGAGGTCGCCAGCCTCCCGCAGGGCGTCCTGCTGCCCGACGCGGGTCTCGTCCTCCTCAGCGACCAGGAGCTGTTCGGACGGCAGACGCCGCACCGCCGGCGCCGGCATCTCGACTACCGCCAGGACATGGCTTTGCGCAACGTCACGGAGCTGGAGGAGGGCTGCCTGGCCGTCCATCTGTCGCATGGCATCTGCATCTACCACGGCGTCCACTTCATGGAGAGCGGCGGCGACATGACCGAGGTCATCGAGCTGGAGTTCGCCGACGAGGCGCGGCTGTATGTGCCGCTGGAGCAGGCCTCGCTGGTGAGCCGCTACCTGGGCGCCGGCAAGACCATGCCGGCCCTGAGCCGGCTCGGCGGCGCCGCCTGGGGGCGCACGAAGGCCGCCGCCGGCGCCGCCGCCTGGGACCTCGCCGCCGAGCTGCTGCGCATCGAGGCGATGCGCCAGCAGTCCGAGGGCGTCTCGTTCCAGCCCAGCCTGGAGTGGGAGCGCGCCTTCGCCGGCTCCTTCCCCTACACCGAGACGCCCGACCAGCGCGAGGCCATCGAGGCCGTCCTCGCCGACATGGGGCAGACCAAGCCCATGGACAGGCTCCTCTGCGGCGACGTCGGCTACGGCAAGACCGAGGTCGCCATGCGCGCCGCGTTCCGCGCCGTCCTCAACGGCAAGCAGGTCGCCGTCCTCGTCCCCACCACCGTCCTCTGCGAACAGCATTTCCAGTCCTTCCGCGAGCGGATGCGCGAATTCCCCCTGACCATCGAGTCCCTCAGCCGCTTCCGCACCCGAAAGGAGCAGGACGACATCCTCGAACGGACCGCCCACGGCGAGGTCGACATCCTCATCGGCACCCATCGGCTCCTCTCGTCCGACGTCTCCTTCGCTTGTCTCGGACTCCTCATCATCGACGAGGAGCAGCGCTTCGGCGTCAAGGACAAGCAGCGCCTCAAGGCCCTGCGCGCCAATCTCGACATCCTCACCATGACCGCCACGCCCATCCCCAGGACGCTCTACTTCAGCCTCTCCGGCATCCGCAACCTCAGCACCATCATGACCGCCCCCACCAACCGGCTCCCCGTCACCACCGTCGTCGCCAACTTCGACCGGGAGCTGATACGGCAGGCCATCCGCAGGGAGCTCGAGCGCGCCGGACAGGCCTACATCCTCCATAACCGCGTCCAGACCATCGACCGCTTCGCCGACATGATCCGCTCCCTCGAACCACAGGCGCGCGTCGTCGTCGCGCACGGCCAGATGCCGCCCGGACACCTCGAGGACATCATGACCCGCTTCGTCCGGCACGAGTTCGACGTCCTGGTCTGCACCACCATCATCGAGAGCGGCGTCGACATCCCCAACGCCAACACAATCATCATCGACCGCGCCGACCGCTTCGGGCTCTCCGAGCTCTATCAGCTCCGCGGACGCGTCGGACGAACCGACCGCCAGGCCTTCGCCTATCTCCTGCTCCCGCCCCAGGGCGCCCTGCCCGCCAACGCCCGAGACCGGCTCGACGCCATCCGCCGCTACACCCACCTCGGAGCCGGCTTCAAGCTCGCCCTCCGAGACCTGGAGATACGCGGCGCCGGCAACATCCTCGGCACCGAGCAGAGCGGACACATCGCCGCCGTCGGCTTCGAGCTCTACTGCCAGCTCCTCAAGGAGGCCGTCTCCCGACTCGACCGAAACGCCGCCAAGGACACCATCCGTCCCGCCGACATCATCTTCGACCGGCTGGCCTTCGCCATCTCCACCACGGACGGACGAACCGCCCTCGGCATCCCCGCCGCCTACATCGACGACCAGGCGGCCCGCGTCGAGTGCTACCGAACTCTCAACCGCATGGTCTCCGTCGGCGAGGTCGACGCCTACGCCGACGAGTGCCGCGACCGCTTCGGACCGCTTCCCACCTGCTTCGAGGCGCTTCTCGACTACACGCGCGTCCGCATCCTCTGTCAGCGACGCCGCATCTCCCGGCTCCACGTCCGTGCCCGACGCCTCGTCATCGACACCCCGCATGGCCTTTACAAGGACGCCCACGGCAACCTCCCCACCCTCCACTCCGACCACGGCGCCGAACAGCTCCGGGAAGTCATCGCCCTGCTGGAGAAGATGTGATTTCCCTATAAGGCCTATAAGACCTATAAGGCTGGCGAATCACAGATTGTCCACAAAAGACACAAAATAACACAAAACATACAAAAAGGGCCATGGCCGCTGTCCTGGGTGGTGGGGAGGACAGCGGCCATGGGGTAATGAGGAGGCTCAGGCAGGCGGGAGACTCACTTGCTCCAGCCCTGGTACCACTTGTTCGGCTCGACCGCGTAGCGCTTCTTGGACTCGCAGTGGCCATCGTCGAAGACCGCGTTCAGCATCTCGTTGTGAGCGAAGTAGATGCGGTTGTAGCCGGAGTCGGTCGGAGCCTGGGGCCAGACCTGATTCACGTTGTCGATGACGGCGTCGGCGTTGAAGACGGCGGCGTCGGCGAAGCAGTAGCGCTCGGAGGGCTCGATGGTGGAGGGGGTGTACTTGTTGCCCATCCAGAACGTGGCGTTGTAGACATACATGGTGTAGTAGCTGCTGTCCTTGAGGTAGGTGTCGGTGCGGGCAGGGCACACCATGGCCTTCTCGTCGCCGATGTAGGTGAGCATGAGTCCCTTCCAGCGGTCTGGGGTGGGCTGCCAGTCGCCGTCGGCCCAGTAGGATTGCGGAGGCGTGCTGTTGTTGTCGTCGGTGTACATACGGTAGGCGAGTCCGAACTGCTTGAGGTTGCTGGTGCAGGAGATTTGCCGTGCCTTCTCGCGGGCCTTCGAGAGCGCCGGTAGCAGCATGGCGGCAAGGATGGCGATGATGGCGATGACGACAAGCAGCTCGATGAGCGTGAAGGATTGCCGCGTTGCCTGGCTCAGGTTTCTGTTCATGATTTCTGTTGGCTCCTGTGTCTGATGGTGTTGATGGATGGCGAGGCGCAAAACCCATTGGCCTGAAGGTGTAAGACAGGCTGTTCTAGGCTCGGGAAAGGAGCTTTTGTCATGGTCTGTCCGTACATTGCATATTATACAGCAAACGCTATTTTCCTAAAAGAGGTAAAATTTCACAAAAGTATAACAATCTGCTGAAACGAGGGCTGGCCTCGTGATTGGCGGACACAGGATGGGATGACGGAGAGCCAGGGGGTAGGCGTCTGGGAGGGCGGGGGCTGTCGGCTCAAAAGAGGTAAAATTTCACAAAAGTATAACAATCTGCTGAAACGAGGGCTCGGCGGACACAGGATGGGATGACGGAGAGCCAGGGGGAGGCGTCTGGGAGGGCGGGGGCTGTCGGCTCAGGAGTCCGGGCATGAGAAGACGCAGGTCAAGCTGTCGCTTGCCGTCCATCAGGACTGGGGGGCGCAGTCCCAAGGATGGCACACACAAGCGTGAGGAGCCAGCAGAAGTCGCTTGCCGTCCATCAGGATTGGGGGTGTCGGCGCAGGGATCCGGGGAATGTTCCGGGGTGCGTCTGGTTGAGTGGATGTGGCTGTGTGTGTGAAGGCAGTCTGGCTTGGCTTGACTGGGAGCGAGTGTGGGTGTTTGGAGCGTCAGGACAGTGGCTGGGTGGGTGCGGCCTGGCTGGCGCGGCTCTGCGCGGGGGTGACGCCAAGTTCCCGATGGTAGATTTTGATGAGGTAGTTGGCGTTGCAGAAGCCGGTCTTCAGGGCGATCTCCTCGATGGTGAGCGAGGTTTCGGCGAGCAGCGTCTGGACCTGTGACAGTCTTGCCCGCTGCAGATAGCGCATGGGTGAGATGCCCAGCGCCGTCCGGAATTTCTGGGTGAAGGTGGGGACACTCATCATGGAGAGTTTGGCGAGCTGGCGGAGGGTGTAGTGTCGTTCGGGATGCTCCTCCATGAGGGCGATGGCGTTGAGGATGCAGAAGCGGTCCTCCTTGAGGGCGGGACGCTTCATTTCGGGCTGTCGCATGGCCGTCACCAGGAAATCGAGGATATAACCCTCCAGCAGGAGCTTATGGCAGCACTGGCAGCGCAGCTTCTCGTTGAGCGCGAGGTCGAGCGCCTGGATGCCATGGTAGCGCATGCTGGCCGAGAGGTGTGTGACGGTGCTGGGCAGGTCTTCCCGCGGGGCGAAGAAGCTCTGCCATCCGGGGCAGGTCATGAGTTCGGGGTACTTGTCCAGGAAGGCGGGGCGGATGAAGATGTTGTAGAGGACGAAGTCCTTGGCGTTCTCGAAAAGATGGCGTTCGCCGAGCTGGACGGAGAAGACGTCGCCTTGGAAGAGACAGTTGCTGTGCTGTCGGCCCAGGCGGTCGAAGTGCGTGTGCAGGGCGGACCCCTTGGCGACGAAGGCCACCTCGATGAAGTCGTGCGAGTGGAGCGTGACTTCCGTGAGCTGGAAGGCGCGCTCCAGCATGACCGAGGTGGAGGGCGGCATGTTCACGGTGTCGCCGCTGAAGAAGGTCAGTCCGTTCATGGTGGTGTGGGGCTGTTCGGTCTACGGGAGGAATGGGGAGAGTGAGGCAGAGGGTGGCTGCCGGAGACGTCGGGCCGCGAGGCTGTCAAGGCTGATGTCATGGGCTGCGACGGCGGGAATAGTATACTATCTGAACCGACGGAGGGGAATGACATCATCGGCGGAAAAGATAGCGCAATCCGCTAAAAAACTCCGACGGCCGCCCTCGTGTGTGTGGGGGAAGGGGGCCGTCGGAGGTCGGGGAGGGGCATCTGGTGGGGGGCCGTCAGTGGAATTCGTGCCAGGGGATGTTGAGTGGCGCGTTCTGGCTGACGATTTCGTCGAGGTGGCGGAGGAGGGGGAAGTCGTTGATGGTGGCGTCGTGTCGGCGCCGGATGGCCCGTGCGGCGTGGGTGATGATGGAGATGGACTCGAGGGTGACGCCCTTGAGCTGCTCGAGGGCCTGTGCGAGGGAGAGTCCCTTTCCGAGGAGAATGCCGAGCTGTCGGTTACGTCCGCCGACGATGGTGACGTAGAGGTCGCTGGCGGCGAAGACGACGCTTTCGGGGCTGCCGCCGAGGAGGGCGATGAGGCGCATCATCTCGCGCATGGACTGTCCGAAGAGGGCGGCCTGCGGGTTGTCCTGGATGGGTGAGCCGGCGGCCTCGGCGATGCCGATGGCGAGGGCGACGCCGACGGCGTAGGCGTTCTTCATGGCGATGGCGGACTCCAGTCCGATGACGTCGGTCATGGGCTGGATGTGGTAGTAGTGGGTTGCGAGCTGGTCGGCGAGGGCCTGGAGGAGGACGCGGTTCTCGCCGACGAGGGCGACGGTGGTGTGGAGTCCTCGGCAGAGTTCGTGGCTGATGCAGGGGCCGCCGATGGAGCAGATGGTGAGGTGTCGGCCCTGGAGTGCGGGATGGACGAGATAGGCCTGGGAGATGGGGAGGAGGGTGCCGTCGGGGAGGTCGTGGAGTCCCTTGGTGAGGGAGAGGGTGACGAGGGAGTCGGGGATGCGGGCGAGGACGTTTTCGGCGAACCAGTCGGTGCCGAAGGAGGGGACACCGCTGATGAGGAGGTCGGCGTCCTGGAGGGCCTGGTCGAGCTCCTCGAACTGGAGGGGCTGGACGGAGGCGGGCAGTTCGGTCTTGAGTGCGGGGTGGATGTGGGAGGCGCGCAGCTGGTCGATGACGGCGCGGTCGTAGGGGGTGCCGACCAGGCGGATGTCGTGGTGGTTGCAGGCGGCGGGGAAGGTCATGGCTGACCCCATCATGCCGGCGCCGACGATGACGAATGTGCTCATGGCTGCTCCTTGTGAATTGACCGTTTCTCTTGGTCTCTGGGTTAACTCCTCAAGGGGGGGGAGGGGACGCGTCCCGCCAGCGGCGTCGTCGTGTCGCTGGCGGGACGTCGCCTTGGCGGAACGCGTGCCGCCGAGGCTGTGCCGGGTGTGGGGACCCGTATGTGAGGTTGAGGTGGGTGGCGGTGTGTCTGTGCTCAGACGTCCTGGCTGTACTTCTCCATGTCTCGGCGCCTGATTTCGGTGCGCTGGATTTTGCCGGAGATGGTCTTGGGGAGGGCGTCGACGAATTCGATGACTCGTGGGTACTTGTAGGGCGCGGTGTTTTCCTTGACGAACTGCTGGATGTCGTGGACGAGCTGTTCGGAGGGCTGCTGTCCCTTGACGAGGACGATGGTGGCCTTGACGGCGAGTCCGCGGGTGGGGTCAGGGACGCCGGTGATGGCGCACTCGAGGACGGCGGGGTGCTTCATGAGGACGCTTTCGACCTCGAAGGGGCCGATGCGGTATCCGGAGGACTTGATGACGTCGTCGGCGCGACCGACGAACTTGAGGTATCCGTCCTCGTTTTTCCAGGCGGTGTCACCGGTGTGGAAGAAGCCGTTGGAGAAGGCCTTTTCGGTCATTTCGGGGTGCTGGTAGTAGCCACCGAAGAAGCCGGATGGCGTTGCGATGTTGGTGTTGATGCAGAGTTCGCCCTCGTCACCGAGTTCGACCTCCTCGCCTTCTGGGGAGAGGAGCTGGAAGTTGTATCCGGGTGCGGGCTTGCCGATGAAGCCGGGCTTGGGCTCGAGCCAGGGCCAGGTGGCGATGGCGCAGACGGTCTCGGTCTGTCCGAAGGCCTCGCGGAGCTTGAGTCCGGTCTGTTCGAGGAAGCGGTTGTAGACGGCGGCGTTGAGGGGTTCGCCGGCGGTGACGCAGTACTGGAGTGAGGAGAGGTCGTACTTGGAGAGGTCCTCCTTGATGAGGAAGCGGTAGACGGTGGGGGGTGCGCAGAAGGTTGAGATGCGGTAGTCGTGGATCTTCTGCATGAGCTGTCCGGCGGAGAAGCGGTCCTGGTCATGGACGAAGACGACGCAGCCGCCGAGCCACTGTCCGTAGAGCTTGCCCCAGACGGCCTTTCCCCAGCCGGTGTCGGCGACGGTGAAGTGGAGCTTGCCGGGCTGGACATTCTGCCAGTAGACGGCGGTGAGGATATGTCCGAGGGGGTAGGTGAAGTTGTGCTGGACCATCTTGGGGTAGCCGCTGGTTCCCGAGGTGAAGTAGATGATCATGGGGTCGGAGTTGTCGGGTCGCTGGTCGCGTGGCGGCGGGGTGAAGGTGTCGCTTTCGCGTGCGACCTCGTCGTCGTAGGTGAGCCAGCCGTCGCGGCGGCTGTTGACGGCGACGAGTGTCTGGACGCTGTTTCCGCACTCGCGGTTGGCGGCCTCGGTGTCCTCCTGGAGGGTGTCTGAGTCGACGCAGATGGCGACCTTGATGCCTGCGGCCTGGATGCGGTAGGCGATGTCCTCGGTGCGGAGCATATGGGTGGCGGGGATGACGACGGCGCCGAGCTTGTGGAGGGCGAGGATGCAGTCCCAGAATTCGTAGCGGCTCTTGAGGGTGAGGATGACGCGGTCTCCCTTCTGGACGCCGATGCGTCTGAGGAAGTTGGCGCAGCGGTTGACGCGTTTGGCGAGTTCGGCGAAGGTGAGGCGGAGCTCGTGTCCGTTGTCGTCGCACCAGATCATGGCGAGCCGGTCTGGGTCGAGTTCGGCGTAGGTGTCGACGATGTCGAAGGAGAAGTTGAAGTGGTCGGGGATGATGAGCTTGTAGTTCTGGAAGAAGTCCTCGTAGGAGGAGAATTCGGTGCGCTCGAGGTAGTTCTTGAAGAGGGGTTCGATCATGGTGTGTGGAGACTCCTGCCGCCGGAGAGTGCGCACGTTCCTGTGGTGCGGGTCTTTGCCGTTTTGGGTCTCGGCGGCGCTAAGCGTTCTGTTTGCCTACATTATGGGGGGATGGTGATGCGCTGGGGGCGTTGGGATGGGAGGGAGAGGAGTCGCCCCTTTGGGATTACGGGGATGGGGGTCGCGGCGCCCCATCCCTACATAATGATGGCAAGGAACTTGGCGGGGATGTCTCCGATGGAGGCCATGCCGTGGGGGTGGCTGGAGTCGAAGTAGATGCTGTCGCCGGGGTTGAGGACGACCTCGTTGCCGTGGATGACGACCTTGAGGGTGCCTTCGAGGACGTAGTCCATCTCCTGTCCGGGGTGTGCGTTGAGGGTGATGCGGGCGTCGCGCTCGGTGGTGGGGACGGTGACGACGAAGGGCTCGGCCTTCTTGCCGGCGAGGTTGGCGGCGAGGGCCTGGTAGGCGTACTGGCTGCGTCGGTTGACGGAGACGCCCTTGTCCTTGCGTGTGACGGTGAAGACGCTCATCTTGGGGGCGTCTCCGGTGAGGAGGAGTGCGAGGTCGACGTTCATGGCCTGGGCGATCTCGTAGAGTGCGGAGGCGGAGAGGTCACCGTCGCCGTTCTCGTAGTCGAGGTAGGTGGCCACGGGGATGGCGATGGTGGTGGCCACCTGCTCAGGGGTCATGCCAATCAGCTCGCGCATCTCCTTGACGCGGCAGGCAATGTCCTTGTTCTTCATGGTGTTTTGGGGGATGGGGTCTGGTTGGTGTGGGTGGGGGGGAGTCGGCGTTTTCCGTTACCAGTTGGTAAGATAATTCGCCGAGGGGGAATTTTCCATGGGTCGCCGTCAGTCTTGGCCGTGTTCGAGTCGGATGATGGTCTGGGACTTGAAGGAGTCGATCATGGCCTGCTGGACACGGAGGACCTCGAGGGCGTCGGCTCCGGAGCCGTTGATGTCGTCGGGGCTGGCGCCGTCGGCGATTTGGGCGATGAAGGCGGCGAGTCGGTTGCGGAAGGTGTCGGTGAAGTCGCGGTGTCCGCCGAAGACGGGGTTGACGTAGGACTCGCGGATGGGGTTTCCGGCGGGGAAGAGGGTGGCCTCTCGCCACATGTCCTCGAGGACGATGCGTCCCTTGAGTCCGGCGATCTCGCAGCGTTCCATGGGGTGTCCGCGGTCGATGTCGTAGCTGGCGGAGAGGTGTCCGACGGCGCCGGAGACGAACTGGCAGTTCATGGAGAGGGTGGTCCAGATGTCGCGTCCGCGGGCCTTGGTGGCGAAGCACTGGACGGCGGCGATGTCGCCGCCGAAGTGTCTCATGACGTCGATGGTGTGTGGGTTGAGGGCCTTGAACATGTAGAAGGGCGAGCTCTCGTTGGGGTTCTTGATCCACATGGACATGTTGAGGAAGAGCTGCTGTCCGACGCGTCCGTCGGCGAGCCACTTCTCGACGACCTTTGCGGCCTCGGTGAAGCGGTGGTTGAAGTCGACGCCGAGGCAGCGTCCGTTGCGGCGTGCGCAGTCGACCATTTTTCTGGCGAGTGGGACGGTGTTGCAGATGGGCTTTTCGCAGAGGACATGGCAGCCGGCCTCGAGGGCCTGGATGGTGGGGAGGTAGTGGTCGGAGCCGTACTCGACGCCGCCGGTGGCGACGGAGCAGACGTCGGGTCGGATGGCCTTGAGCATGCTGGGCACGTCGTAGAAGCCGGGGACGTCGAGGCGTCTGGCGGCGGCGTCGCAGCGGTCGCGGCGGAAGTCGCAGACGGCGACGAGTTCGGCCATGGGGTTGTCTTGGTGCAGGTCGGCGTGGCGGTTGCCGATGGGGCCGCAGCCGATGACGGCGACCCGGATGGGTTTGGTGGCCATGGTGGGGGAGGGTGGGGCTGGGTGTAGGGGGGGAGGGCGGGGGGGCGGGGGGGATGACGGGGGCCGGGAGGAGGGGGGCGGCTCCTCCCGGCCTGGGGCGTCACTGCTTGTTGGAGGTGTCGGTCTTGGACTGGAGCTGTGCGGCCTGCTTGGGGCTGCCGATGTGGAGGGTGTCGTAGGCCTGCTGGGAGGAGGTGAAGTAGGGGCCGACCTCCTTGTGGCCGTGCCAGTACTCCTGGCGGAACATGGGGTTGGTGCGTCCGGTCTCGGCCTCGCGGCTGGCGATGAAGGCGTTCATGCGCGCGGTGAGGGCCTCGACGACGTCGGGGTTCTGCTCGGCGACGTTGTGGTTCTCCTCGGGGTCCTTGAGGAGGTCGAAGAGCTCGACGGCGGGCTTGAAGTGGAAGTCGGGCTCGAGGGCGCGGATGAGCTTCCACTGTGGGGTTCGCCAGCCGTGCTTGCGCATCCAGGTGCATTCGGTGATGTAGAATTCGGAGGTGATGGTGGACTTGCGTCCGTCGACGAGCTGCATGAGGGACTCGCCGTCGAAGGGGACGCCGGCGTCGATGCCCATGAGGTCCATGAGGGTGGGGACGAGATCCTGGTGGCGTCCCATGCCGGCGATGCGTCGTCCGGCGGGGACGTGTCCGGGCCAGCGAATGATGAGTGGGACGCAGAGGGTGTTGTCGTTGATGGAGTGGTGGTCGAAGTAGCAGTCGTGGTCGTAGAGGGTCTCGCCGTGGTCGGAGGTGATGACGACGATGGTGTTGTCGTCGAGTCCGAGGGTGGCGAGGGTGGTGAGGATGTTCTGGATGCAGGTGTCCATGTAGGCGATGGCGCCGTCGTACTGTGCGATGACGTAGTCCTTGTCGGTGAGTCCCTCCGGCATCCAGGAGGCGAAGTAGTCGCAGAAGGGCTTGAAGGCGAAGACGGGTTCCATGGACTTGTTGGCGGGGTCGAACTCATTGCCCTCGTAGAACATGCGGTCGAAGGGCTTGGGTGGGAGGTAGGGGGAGTGGGGGTCCATGTGCCGGAGGAAGAGGAAGAAGGGCTTGTCCTCGGCGGCGAGTCGTCTCAGTTCGGGGAGGGTGACGCCGTTGAGGTTCTCGGCCTTGTGCATGCGTCCGTCGTTGGACTCGTTCCAGTTGGCGAAGTCGATGTAGTTCTGGAAGCCTCTGGAGGCGGCGTTGCCGCGGAAGCCGACGCAGGTGGTGTTGTAGCCGTTGTCGTTGAGGATTTCGGCGAGCGTCTTGCCGTCGACGGGGCCCTGGTGCCGGAGGGCGACGGTGTTGTCGCTGAAGCAGTCGAGTCCGGTGAACATGGAGGCGTAGCCGGGGGTGGTGGGGACATGGGGCGAGAAGTAGTTCTCGAAGAGGGTTCCCTGGGCGGCGACGCGGTCCATGTGGGGGGTGGTCTGCCTGGAGTACCCGTAGCAGCTCATGTGCTTGGAGAGGAGGGAGTCGATGCCGATGAGGAGGAGATTGGGTCGCTTGGTCATGGTGTCGTGGCCTTTATGTGTGCGTACGGGCGTGTGGGTGCGGGGGTGCGGGGACAGCGGGTCAGCCTCTGGGTGTGGGTGCGGGGATTTTGGCGATGGCGGGGTCGTCGAGGTGGACTCTTCGTCCCTCGACGGAGGAGAGGATGGTGGCGAGGAGGAGTCGGAGGGAGTCGCGTCCGTCCTCGGCGGTGGCGATGGGCTCGCGGTTTCCGAGGAAGAAGTTGGCGAGGGGTGAGGCGAGTCCGCCGATGCGGACGGCCTGGGAGTTGGGGCTGGGGAGGTCGGCGCAGTCGTGCCACTGGTTGTCGCTCTTGAGGAAGTAGCGGAGTCCGACGCTGGCTTCGGGTCGTGGCATGGAGGAGGTGACGGCGTCGCCGTAGCGCTGGACGACGTAGCCGTTGGAGCCGTAGATTTCGGTGGTGACCTCGGCGGCGGCGCAGGTGAAGGAGCAGAGGACCTCGACGAGGGGGCCGTTGGGGTAGCGGAAGACGGCGATGCCGTTGTCGTTGGGCATGTCGGGGTGGGCGAGGTTGCCGATTTCGGCGGTGATGGACTGTGGGAGTCCGAAGAGCCAGTGGATGAGGTCGATGGGGTGTGCGGCGTCGTCGGCCCAGATGGAGCGGTTGAGTTCGGGCACGAAGTGCCAGAGGGTTGCGTTGGCGGGATTGAGGGCCATGCCGAGGTTATGGCTGCGGCGGAACTGGAAGATCTGTCCGAGGGCGCCGTTCTGCATCATCTCCCTCATGCGGAGGTTCTGGGGGTCGACGCGCATCTGCCAGAGCATGGTGAAGGGGCAGTTGTGGGCGCGGACGGCGGCGACGATGCGGTCGGCCTCGGGGAGGGTGAGGGCCATGGGCTTCTGGAGGGCGATGGGCTTGCGGAGGGGGGCGAGCCTTTCGACGAGCTCGGCGTGCATGGAGGTCTCGCTGGCGACGACGAAGGCGTCGATGGTCTGGTCGGCGAGGAGGTCGTCGAGGGCGGGGTAGGCCTTCAGTCCGAAGTCGGCGGCGGTCTTGTCGAGGCGGCTCTGCTGGTGGTCCCAGCAGGCGGTGGCCTTGACGCCCAGATAGGGGTTGGCTGCCCATTGGCGGCAGTACTGTCCGAAGTGGCCGTGGGCACAGCCGACGATAGCGACGTTCATGGTCATGGCGCGATTTCCTGGCGTTCTGCTTGCTTTTTTGGGGGGCTGCTGCTGGTTGCGGGGGGGGCGCACATCTGCCCGGCGCGCCTGGATGGTGGCGTGTCGCCGGGCGGACGTGTGCGGTGCCGTCGTCGTCGTCAGTTGGCGTTGTAGCGTGCGCGGGCGTTGGCGAGGTAGCTGTCGACCTTGGTGGCGAGCTTGGCGACGTTCTTGTAGTAGTCGGCGCGCTTGAGCTTGGCGGCGGCGGCCTCGTCGACGATGACGGTGGTGTTGGGGTGCATCTGGAGTGCGGAGGCGGGGCAGGAGGCGGAGACGGGGCCCTCGATCATGGCGGCGATGGCGTCGGCCTTGGCGTCGCCGTTGGCGATGAGGAGGTTCTCGTCGGCGTCCATGATGGTTCCGATGCCCATGGAGAGGGCCCAGCGGGGGACCTCGTCGGCGGAGGCGAAGAAGCGGGCGTTGTCCTGGATGGTCTCGGGGGCGATGGTGACGAGTCCGGTTCGGGACTCGAGGGAGGAGCCGGGCTCGTTGAAGCCGATGTGTCCGTCGCGTCCGATGCCGAGGATCTGGAGCTTGATGCCTCCGAGGTACTTCATCTCGGCCTCGTAGCTTTCGCCCTCGGCGACGACGTCGTCGGTGAGTCCGTAGAGGAAGTGGATGTTTGCGGGGTCGAGGTTGATGTACTGGAAGAGGTTGTCCTCCATGAAGCGCCGGTAGCTCTGCTCGTGGTCGTCGGGGAGTCCGAGGTACTCGTCGAGGTTGAAGGTGTGGACGCCGGAGAAGTCGAGTTCGCCGCGCTTGAAGCCCTCGGCGATCTCGTGGTAGAGCTTGAGGGGCGAGCTGCCGGTGGGCAGTCCGATGACGTTGATGCGGTCGTTGTTCAGGCGATCCTTGACGATGGCGTAGGCGGCTTTGGCGACGGCGAGTTCATCGGGGACGATAATGACTTTCATGACATGCTCCAGTGCAGGTCGCCGCGGCGTCATGGTGACGGCCGTGGCTGAAGTGGGGAAGGGGGGGAGAGATAAGGCGATGCGCCTGCTGTCCGGGGGGGCGGCGGCGCGGCTGGGAGCCGTGTCGCCGGCGGCTGGAGCCGGTTCAGGTGGCGCAGGGAAACTGTAATGGGCATACGCCGAAAATCAACATGGGAGGGGGAAAAAAGGCGGAGCGCGGCGGCTAGGGCCGTGGCGACGGGACGGGAGGCCTGGGCGTCTCGTGCGTCTCGGTCTGTTCGTTGACGAGCATGGTTCCGCCGATGACGAGCCCGGGGATGGCGATGACGGAGACGATGGGGACGAGCATGATGAGGAAGACGGCGAAGCCGAAGCCGTAGAGGAGGGCCTGTCTGCCGAAGAAGAGGCGTGTGTGCAGGTCGCGGAGGGAGAGTCCTCGGTTGAAGGCGGCCTCCGAGCAGTAGCCGATGCCGTAGCGTCGTCCGAGAATCAGGGCGGCTAGGAGCTGGACGGTGACGGGGAAGAGGAGTCCGGCGAGATAGAAGGGGATGGCGCAGACGAGGGTGCCGAGGGCGTAGACGATGCAGGCCAGCGTGTTGCGCATGTCTGTGGCGAGGGAGAGCCCCGGGGCGGCGGGCCGTCCGTAGCGGCGGCTCTCGAAGTGGCGGACCATGGCGGCGAAGAAGGGGCCGCCGACGCACTCGTAGAGCGTCCCGAGCAGGATGGCCAGGAGGAGGAGCAGGACGCCGAACGCCAGCCACCAGGCCAGCGAGGCGAGGCTGCCGGCAAGCCATTCGGGGAGGGCGCCGCAGAGGCGCGTGACGCGTTCGGAGAGGCGTTCGAGGAGCGTCTGGGACAGCCAGTAGAGGAGTCCGGAGTAGGCGGCCAGGACGATGGCCATGGGAGGGAGGGCGTAGAGCCAGAGGCGTGGCTGGTCCAGGAAGGCGGCGATGCCGTTCAGGGCGAAGCGGATGCCCAGGAGGAAGTTGCCGGGGACGGAGGCGCGGCTGCTCATGGTGTGATGCGGTCGTGGGTGTTTGGGGGAGATGAGGCGCGGACAGGCTGCTGCGGGGGGGGGCGTCGTGGGAGTGTGTGGGGGGGGAGGCGCGGACAGGCCGTCCCCTCTGGATGATGGGGCGGCCTGTCGTTTGGGGTTGGGTGTGGCTCCCGCCGTCCTGTCGCGCCGATGTGTGTGGGGTGGCGAGACGGGGATGCGGCGGGAGCGGGGGGCGTCGCCGTCAGGCGATGGCCTCCTCGACGGTGATGACCTTCAGCTCGGGTGCGAAGCGGCTGATGACGGCCTTGGTGTAGGGGGCGGCGACCACGATGGTCTGGCCGTCGTAGTAGGCTTTGGCGAAGCGGGCGACGCGCTCGACGAGGGCCTTGGCGATGGTGGGCGCGTAGAGCATCTGGACCATGGCGCCCTCGCCGCAGGCGTAGGACTCCTCGGGGTTGGTTCCGAAGTCCTCGACCTGGTAGCCGGCGGCGGCGAGGAGTTCGCGCGGGGCGTTGCAGGACTCGTAGTTGCTGAGGAAGTCGGAGTCGATGAAGACGACCTTGCCGGACTTGGCGGCCTTGGGGGCGAGTCCCTTGAGGTAGTCGGCGGAGGTGATGATGTCGAAGCCCTGGCCGGCGAAGTTCTGCTTGGCGAAGTGGTAGGCGCCGGGGTGGGGGATGACGAGGGTCTTGCAGTTGGCGGCCTTGACGGCGGCGAGGAATTTGGCGGCGACGGCCTGGGCGTCCTGTGCGAAGCCGAGGATGTCGAGGGCGGTGCCGCAGTCACCGCCCTCGATGACGGCGGCGTTAGGGGCGAGGCGGGCGAAGGCGTCGGCGGCCTCGGGGGTGTGGCGGTCGACGCAGGGGTGGCGGTAGTAGAGGACATCGGCGGTTCCCTTGACGGTGAAGGCGACGTCCTTGAGCTGTTCGGCGATGGCGTTGATTTCGGCGGGGGCGAGTCCGGCCTCGACGATGTCGCGTCGGAGGGCGAGCTGGAGTCCGATTTCGTCGTAGCAGTTGGTGTCGGCGTGGTATCCGCGGCAGTGTCTGCGGTTGGCGCCGGAGAGGTCGGACTCGTAGATGGTGCGGATGTAGTCGGGGTTGGCGAGGTTGGCCTTGTCCATGCGGACGAGGTCGGCGATGAGCGCGTGGCTTCTGGGGGTGTCGCACTCGCGTCCGGTGGCCAGTCCGTTGGCGGAGAGGTGCCTGCACATGAAGCAGAAGCGGCAGGCGCTGATGATGTCGAGGTATTTGTCGATGTTCATGGTAAAGCTCACGCTCCTTTGAAGCCCATTTTGCCGGGGTTCATGATGTTGTTCGGGTCGAGGGTCTTCTTGATGTCCTCGAGGGTGGTGAAGGCGGGTCCGTAGAGGTCCTTCATCATGCGGCCGAGCTTGAGGCCGACGCCGTGGTGCTCGTTGATGACGCCTCCGTTGCGGATGGCCTCGCGGATGGCGACGTCCCAGACCTTGTTGTAGAGGGCGACGGACTCGGCGGGGTCGGCGGGCGGGTTCTCGATGATGAAGCGGGCGTAGAGCATGCATCCCCAGTCGTACCAGTGTGAGAAGTGTCCGATGAAGGTGGCCTCGGGGAATTTCTCCTTGACGGCGTTCTTCATGCCCCAGTAGACGTTCTCGATGTTGGAGAAGGTGGCGACGGTGTCGAGGGTGCCGAAGGCCTGCGGCATCTGGAACATGTATGGCGGGTAGAAGAACTTGTAGCGGTTGGTCCACCAGGCCTCGCCGGACTCGGTGCCGAGGTCCTCGATGGCGGTGAGGTTGCAGATCTTGCAGGCCTCCTCGAGCTGGATGTCGACGATGCGCTCGGGGCCGTCGAAGCCGAAGACGAGGTAGGCGCCCTTGCGGTCGATGCCGAGGACGCGCTTGATGAGTCGGGCGGTCTCGGGCTCGTCGTAGAGTCGGACGGCGCAGGGCTGGAGTCGGCTGGTCATGAGCTTGGCGCCGGCCATCATGGCGTCGTGCATGTCCTTGAAGAGGAAGGCGTGGAACTTCCGGGCCTCGGGGATGGGATGGATCTTGATGGTGGCCTTGGTGACGACGCCGAGGGTTCCCTCGGAGCCGAGGAAGAGCTGGGTGAGGTCGGGTCCGGAGGCGTGTCGGGGGACGGGGAGGGTGTTGATGATCTCGCCGGTGGGGGTGACGACCTCGAGGGACATGACCATGTCCTCCATCTTGCCGTACTTGGTGGAGAGGACGCCGGTTCCGCGGTGGGCGATGAAGCCGCCGAGGGTGGCGCAGCCGATGGAGGCGGGGAAGTGCATGGTGGAGTAGCCGGCCTTGTTGATTTCCCATTCGAGCTGCTGGGTGATGATGCCGGTCTCGGCGGTGGCGGTCATGGAGATGGGGTCGATGGAGATGACCTTGTTGAGGCGCTTGGTGTCGAGGGCGATGCCGCCGTAGATGGGGAGGGCGCCGCCCTGCGAGCCGGAGCCGCCGCCCCAGGGGACGACGGGCAGCTTGTAGGTGTTGGCGACCTGGATGACCTTGGCGACCTCCTCGGCGGTGCCGGGGCAGACGACGAAGTCGGGGCCGGGCAGCTTCTGGCCGCGGTCGTGCCAGCACTCGGGCACCCAGTAGTAGTCGATGGAGTGGCTGAGCTTCTGGGCGTCGTCGGTCATGACATTGGCCTCGCCGACGATCCACGTGAGCTCACTGCGGATCATTTGGAACGGGTAGAGATCGCTGTTGGGCAGCATGGTGGCTCTTCTCCTTATTCTGGAATGTTGCGTGAGGACGCCGCTGGGCGGCGGCCTCCGTAGACGGAAAGAATGCGGTGTGAGGGTGATTGTGTGTGGTCGTGGCGGTGGGCTCAGTGTGTTGTGGCCTGGCGGTAGAGCTGGGCGACGGCGTGGTAGGCGAGCTTGGGGCGGCGGTGCTCGTCGACGAGTCCGGCGTAGTTCATGCCCTTTGGCTTGCAGCGGACGCCTGGGGCGGCGTTGACGTAGGAGCGGGAGTCGATGAACTGCCAGATGGAGAAGCCGCAGAAGCGCGGGAGATCGAGGAGGGTGCGGACGGCGGTGGCGACGTAGTCGGCCTGGTACTCCTCGGACCACTGGGCGAGTCCGGGGTCATGGATGCCGTAGATGGCGCAGCAGCCGTTCTCGGACATGAGCAGGGGCTTGCCGTGGCTGCCGGGATGGCGGTCGGCGGCCTCGGCGAGTCGTCGGAAGGCGTCGGGGATGCGTTCGGAGGAGGTCTCGGTCCAGGCGCCGTCGCCCATCCAGCCGGGGTAGGTGTTGAAGGAGACGACATCGCAGAGGTCGAAGCAGCGGTCGGCGAGGAGGCCATCCTCGCCGATGCGGAGGCGGCAGGAGGCGTAGGAGACGAGGAGTTCGGGGCCGAAGGACTTGATGGTGCGGACCTGGGCCTCGTAGAGGGGGCGGGCGGCCTCCTTGTCGGAGCAGCACTCGTTCATGAAGGCCCAGATGATGACGGCGGGGTGATTGAGGCTGTTGTGGACCATGAGGCGCGTCTGCTCGACCTGGAGGGCCTGGAAGTCGGGGTCGGCGGCGGTCTGCTCGCCGTTGCCCCAGCCGAGGGACTCCTGCCAGGCGAGGATGCCGATTTCGTCGCAGAGGTCGAGGAACTGCTGGTCCTGGGGGTAGTGGACGCAGCGGACGAAGTTGGCGCCCATGGCCTTGAGCAGATGGAGGTCCTCGAGCATCTGGTTGACGGGGAGGGCGGGGCCGTAGGCGACGTGCGCCTCGTGCCGGCAGGCTCCGAGGAGGCGGACGGGCTGTCCGTTGAGGAGGATGCGCTCGCCCTCGGTGCGGACGTCGCGGATGCCGAAGCGCTCGGTGATGACGTCGCCGTCGACGGCGACGCGGACGGTGTGGAGGGCGGGGCAGTCGGGGGACCAGAGGCGGAAGCCGGGGACGTGGGCGTCGAGGGTGGCCACGCCGTCGCGGAAGTCGGCCTCGACGCTGGTGGCGAGGCCGTGGTCGAAGGCGAAGGTGAGGGGGAGGCGTCCGGAGAAGTCCCGGTCACGGAGGAGGCAGCGGAGGCTGACGCGTCCGGTTTCGAGGTCGCGGGTGGCGACATGGACGCGGTCGATGGCGTGTCCGTTGGAGGGGAGCTCCTCGAGGGTGAGGGAGCGGTAGATGCCGCCGTAGCCGTAGAAGTCGAAGAAGGGGGAGAAGATGGGGGTGGCCTGGGGGGTGAAGCGGTTGTCGACGGCGACGACGATGGTGTGGCGGGCGAGCGAGGCGTCGAGGGGTGGCAGCTCCAGCTCGAAGGTGGAGTAGGGAAGTCGGGTGGCGCCGACCCTGACGCCGTCGAGCCAGAAGGTGGCGGCGAGGCCGACGGCGCCGACGCGGAGCAGGAGCCGTCCGGTCAGGTCGAGCTCGAGGTCGCGGCGGTAGAAGCCGACGCCGCGGCGTCCGTGGTTGGGCGCGGCTCCGGTGTCGAAGACGCCTGGGACGGGCTGGAGCTCTGGGTAGTCGTCGGGGGGCGTCATCTGGTCGAGTGGCGTGGCGCTGTCCTGGACGAAGGCGAAGCGCCAGGCGCCGTCGAGGGAGACGGAGCGTCTGCTGTTGCGGATGGGGTAGGTCTGCATGGGCGGGGCGGAGCTGTCTGGGGTGGGCTGGTGCTGTCGGGTGGGGGCGAGGCTATCCCTGTGCTTTGCGGATGGCGTAGAAGTGGTAGACGAGGAGGTCCTCGTCGCGGTCGGAGCCGTGTCCGCCTCGTCCAGGCTCGGTCTGGTGGGCGCCGTGGTCGGGGCAGAAGACATAGAGGCGGTTGTGGCGGCTCCAGACGCGGTCGGCGAGGGCGACGAGCGTCTCGAAGTCGTCGATGTCCTGCCGGAAGGCGTCGAGGGCGCGTTCGGAGAAGGGGCCGGTGGCGTGCATGATGTGGTCGTAGTCCATGGCGTAGTGGAGGAGGACGTCGCAGTCGGTTCCCTCGAGGGTCATGGTGGAGTAGCGCATCACGTCGTCGTTGAGGTCATTGGAGAGATAGGTGACGGGGCGTCGGCGGAAGATGATGTCGATGGAGCAGTTGTTGACGGCGGAGATGACGGTTCTCTTGCCGGCCTCGGGGAGGGTGTTGAAGAGCGTCTCGACGGTGAGGATGGGCTTGGCGTACTCGCGGATGCCGTGGATGTCGGGCAGGGCGCCAGAGTACATGGAGGCGAAGCAGACGGGGGTGACGGAGGGCATGACGGTGCGGACGGGGACGCGGACGGGGGCGAGGGCCTCGACGCGCGCGAGCTGTTCGGGGAAGCGCTCCCAGAGGTGGCAGCCGACGGCGTCCGGCGCGAAGATGAGGGCCTTCTCGACCTGGGCACCCTGGAGGACGCGCCTGGCCTCCTGGAGGACGGCGGCGAGGGGCTGCGCCTGGCACTGGGCGGGCCGCCGTGCGCCGAGGAGGTCGCAGAGCGTGGGCGTGAGGTCGGTGACGCAGGTGAAGTCCTGGGGATGTTCGGGGAGGTGCATGGCGGGTGGCGCTGTCGCTGTGTGTGTGGAGGGGGCGTGCGGGTTCCGGTCAGAGGCTGGCGTAGACGGGTGCGAGGGCGTCGTGGATGCGGCGGTAGACGTCGAAGCGCTCGGCGTAGAAGTCGGCCATGGCGGGGTCGGGCTCGAGGGTGTGGCTGATGGTGAGGGACTGTGCGATGGCCTCGCGGACGCCGGGGAAGGCGCCGATGCCGACGCCGGCGAGGAGTGCGGAGCCGAAGGAGGCGTCGCAGGCGGCGGGGACGGTGGCGGGGGCCTGGAAGAGGTCGCAGAGGATGCGGCTCCAGAGGGGGCTTCTGGCGCCGCCGCCGATGAGGATGTACTCGCTGACGGGCAGTCCCATCTCGTCGATGGTGCGGTGGCAGTCGCGGAGGGAGAAGGCGACGCCCTCGAGGAGGGCCCGGGCGAGGTCGCCGCGGGTGGTGCCCATGCTCATGCCGGTGAAGCTGCCGCGGAGCTTGGGGTCCCAGTAGGGGGAGCGTTCGCCGGAGAGGTAGGGATGGAAGAAGACGCCGTTGGAGCCTGCGGGGGAGGCTGCGGCCGCGCGGTTGATGATCTCGTAGACGTTGACTCCGGTGGCCTGGGCCTCGGCCTTCTCGGCGTCGCAGCAGAGCTCGCGGAACCAGCGCTGGGCGATGGCGGCGGCGTTGGTGGCGGTGACGGTGTAGTACATGCCGCGGACGACGTGGGCGTAGGTGAGGGTGGCGGGGTGGGGGTGGGCCTCGGCGGTCATGACGTTGACGTTGCCGGCGGTGGCGAGCTTGAGGATGCACTGTCCGGGGTGGACGGCGCCGGCGGCGTAGTCCTCGACGGCGCTGTCGCTGGTGCCCATGATGACGGGTGTTCCCTCGGGGATGCCGGTGAGTGCGGCGGCCTCGGCGGTGACGTGTCCGGCGAGGTCGGTGATGTCGCCGATGGGGGGGAGCCAGTCGGGGCTGACGTCGGCGAGCTGGAGCAGCTCGGGGGACCAGGCGTCGTGCGCCATGTCGCTGAGGAGGGTGCCCTGGCACTCGATGCGGTCGGTGAGGAGGTTTCCGGTCATGAGGAAGCGGATGTAGTCCTTGACGAAGGAGATGTGCCGGACGCGGCGCATGTTCTCGGGCTCGTGGTTCCAGAGCCACTTGAGCTGCGGGAGGGTCCAGGTAGGCGTGGGCATCTGCCCGGCGATGGCGAAGATGCGGTCGGCGTGGCGTTCGCGGAGCTGGTCGCACTCGGCGGCGGAGCGCTGGTCGGTCCAGATGATGGTGGGTCGGATGACCTGGAGCCGCTCGTCGAGGAGGACGGCGCCGTGGGTGTAGGAGTCGAGGGAGACGGCGGCGACGTGGCCGCTGCGCCAGGCGTCGCGCTGACGCAGCTTGGCGAGGGTGGCGCAGAGGGCCTGCCACCAGTCGGAGGGGTTCTGCTCGGACCAGCCGGGGTGCGGGTGGGAGCTGGGGTATTCGCCGGAGGCGGAGTCCAGGACGTGCCCGGAGGCGTCGGTGAGGGTGAGCTTGCACCCGCCGGTGCCGAAGTCGATGCCAAGCAGAAGGTCAAACATGGGGCGCTGTGTTGGGGGTGGAGGGGGTGTGTGTGGAGGGGGAAGGGGCTGGGGGCGTCGGTCCCTTCCCCCCGCGGTCGGTGTGGCCGCAGGGGGAAGGGGTGCGCCGTGTGTGTCAGAGGCGCCGTTGCGGCGTCACTTCTTCCAGGTGTCGGCGATCCAGGCGTGTGCGGGGTCGTAGACGGACTTGAAGGCGCGGTAGTTCTTTCCGGCCATGACCCAGAGGTAGTACATGCGGTAGTTGGGGATGGTGGAGACGGGGTGGTAGCCGCGCGGGATGAGGGTGGTGTCGTTCTCCTCGACGGTGTAGGTGACGTCGAGCGAGCGGTCGTCGCTGTAGATCTTCTGGATGCCGTAGCCCTGCTTGGGGTCGAAGCGGAAGAAGTAGATCTCCTCCATGTCGACCTCGGTGGGCCAGTTGTCGAAGTCGTGGCGGTGTGGCGGGAAGGAGGCGTGCTTGCCGTCCTCGACGAAGGCCTCGCCGATGTAGAAGTGGTTGGTCTCGTGCTTGTCGGTGATGATGTGGTAGGCAACGCGCTCGCAGGCGGTTCCGGCGCTCATGGTGGCGTCGCGGACTTCCTCGGGTCGGACGACGAAGGGCTGGAAGTCCTTGTCGGTGGGGCTGTCGGCCCAGGCGACCTCGACGTGTCCGCGGGCGGTGACGGTGTAGTTGCGGTGGCGGGGGATGTAGACGGCGAAGGGCTTGCCGTCGAAGACGCTGGTGCGGCGTCCGAGGTCGGTGTAGCTGAAGCCGTCGCCGGTGACGTCGCAGTGTCCCTGGAGGATGACGAGCGCGACCTCGAAGTCGCCGGAGTTGGCCTCGAAGGTCTCCTTGTCGTCGAGGACGATCATGCCGAATTCGGACAGCTTGAGTTCGCCGTCACCGAGGGAGGCGATTTTGGTGAAGCCGTTCCTGGGGGTGTACTTGACCTTGTATTCCATGGTTTGCGGGCTCCTGGAGGTTGTTGGGGTGGACGGTTGGCGTAGGAGACGGGCGTGTGTGCGCGCGCATCGGCGGGTCGCCCGTCCCCCGTGTGTGGGGGGGAGGTTGTCAGTGGTACTTGGGGAGGCGGTTGCCGTGGGCGGCGATCATCTCGTCGACCATGCGGATGATGTCGTCGGGCGAGAGTTCGGCGGCGGTGTGGGGGTCGAGCATGGCTGCCTGGTAGATCTTCTCGCGCGAGCGGGTGACGATGGCCTCGATGGTGAGCAGCTGCTGGTTGATGTTGGTCTGGTTGATGGCGGCGCACTGGGTGGGGAGGCGTCCGAAGAAGGTTCCCTGGACGCCGTTGCGGTCGACGAGGCAGGGGACCTCGACGACGGCCTCGGCGGGGAGGTTCTCGATGAAGCCGTGGTTGAGGACGTTGCCGGCGATCTGGTAGGGCTGGTTGGTGACGATGGCCTTCATGATGCCGCAGCCGAACTCGTTGGAGTGCTTGTGGGTGAGGACGGGGTTCTCGCAGATGTCCTTGTACTGCTTGTTCCAGTCGGCGACGATCTTGCGGCAGCGGTCGGGCGAGGCGTCGATGGGGATGTTGTAGCGCTCGATGTTCTCGGGGTAGTTGCGCTTGATCCAGTAGGGCATGTACTCGGCGGAGTGCTCGGAGGACTCGGTGACGTAGTAGCCGAAGCGCCGCATGATCTCGAGTCGGACCATGTTGGTGCTCTTCTTGTCCTTGGGCGCGTCGAGCCACTCGTCGAGCTTGCGGAAGGCGAGCTCCCTGATTTCGGGGTAGATGTCCTTGCCGTCGTACTCGAGCTCGAGGAGCCAGGCCTGGTGGTTGATGCCGGCGATGCTGGCGCGGAATTTGGCGAGGTCGTACTGGTCGGCGATGCCGAGGGTGTTGAGGAGGCTTCTGACGCAGGCCTGGACGGAGTGGCACAGTCCGACGGTGCGGATGGGGGTGTGCCGGAGCATGAGTCCGGTGAGGGCGCACATGGGGTTGGTGTAGTTGAGGAACCAGACCTTGGGGCAGACCTCGGCCATGTCCTCGGCGAAGTGGAGCATGTGCTCGCCGGAGCCGAGGGCGCGGAAGAGTCCGCCGATGCCGAGGGTGTCGGCGATGGTCTGGCGGAGGCCGTAGCGGGTGGGGATGGCGAAGTCGATGGCCTCGGAGATGGTGTAGTCCCAGACGCGGATGGCGTTGACGGCGAAGTCGGCGCCCCGGAGGGCGTCCTTGCGGTTCTCGACGCCGCAGTAGGTCCTGATGGTGGCGCGGTCCTGGTTGATGTTGTGGTTGAGGGTGGTGAGCATCATCTCGGACTCCTTGAGGCGCTGCGGGTTGATGTCGTACAGCGCGATTTCGGAGTCCTGGAGCTCGGGGGTGCAGAGGACGTCGCCGAGGATGTTCTTGCAGAAGATGGTGCTTCCGGCACCGATGAAGGTGATCTTGGTCATGTTCGTGTGCCTCCGGTGTCATGGCCCGCCGCGCGGGTCGCGCGCGGCGGGCCGCTCTCCTGTGTGGGGGTCGGGGGTGGGGGTGGGGTGCCTGCCCGTCCGGCTCAGAACTCGATGAGCTGGAGACCGGTGAGGCGCGCGAATTCCTTGAGCTGGGTCTTGATGTCGCCGTAGCAGACGACGTAGTGGTGCTCGAAGCCGTTGTAGACGATGTCGTTGATGAGCTCGCGGGCGGGGCGCTCGAACTTGACCTTGAGGGGTGTGGAGCGGATGCACTGCTCGGTGTCGATGGCCTCGGCGGAGAAGGTCATGAGGCGGAGGTTGCCCTCGCGGTTCTCGCCGATGCGGCAGATGGTGACGTGTCCGCTCTTGAGTGGGAATTCGACGGCGACGCCCTTCTTGCCGCCGCCGTCGATGACGGGGTGCTTGCGGATGCAGGGCTGTGCGCCGGGCTTGGCGAGGCAGGCGGGCGCGGCGCCGCAGTGCCAGAAGATGCCGGTGTCGTCTTTCTCGTCGAAGATGACGAGGTCGGCGAAGAAGGTCTTGTCGCCGCCGAGCATCTCGCCGAGCTGCATGGCGACGGCGCCGTAGACGTCGCCCTCGCAGGCGGCGGGGCACTCGTGTCCGGTGAGGCAGCCGAGGATGTGGCAGACGCCGATGCCGTAGAGGTCGGAGAATTCGGGCCAGCAGCGGACGGCCCAGGCGTCGACGCGGTACTTCTTGCGGAGCTGGCAGAAGGCGGCGTAGAGGGCGACGGCGAGTTCGAGCTCCTCGTCGGAGATGTCGCCCTGGACGCAGCGGTCGAGGACGGCGGCGCGGGCCTCGGAGAGGTCCTCGCCGGAGGCGCGGAGCTTGCGTGCGGTCTCGCAGAGCTCGAGCATGGTGATGCCCTCGACCTCGACGCCGAACTTCTCGCGGAGGAGCATCTCGTTGAAGGTGGAGGTGAAGAAGCCGGGGACGCGGTTGCCGAGGGAGCCGACGCGGAAGCCCTTGAGGGTCTTGATGGCGGCGAAGACGGAGAGCTCGGAGCGGATTTCGGCGAGGGCCGTCTGGGTGTCGCCGTAGACGAAGGCGTAGGGATGGTGCATGCGCCAGAGGTGGTTGGCGGTCATGTTGGAGGCGCAGAAGGAGTTGGCCTCGAGGCGGAACGCGGGGACCTGGTAGGGGGCCTCGGGGGTGGACCAGAGGATGACGGGGACGCCCAGGCGGCGGGCCAGCGACGGCGTGATGGCGCCGAGCGGGAAGGCGAGGTGGTGGACGATGAGGACATCGATGTTCTCGTTGTAGAATTTCTCGCAGGCCTCGTTGGCGTCATCCTCGCTGACGATGAGCCGTCCGAGCTCGATGACCTCGGCGAAGGCCTGGAGTCCGGCGATGGCCTCGTCGGCGGCCTTTTCCTGCTTACCGTTCAGCCAGCTGCCCTTGACCAGTGGGAGGTATCCGACTTTCAGCGTCTTCATGGTGAGTGTGCCCTTGTTCGTGTGGTTGGTTGGGTTGTTCTTGTGTGGGGGGGGGAGGAAGTTGGGGTCATGCGCGGCTGCGGGGGGGCCGCCGCGCGGAAGTCCGGGGGAGATAGTGTGTGGTGGGGGGGGGGGGGGGGTCAGTCGTCGGGGTTCTCGTCGAGGGCCTGCCGGAGCTGCTCCATGGTGGGGAGTCCGGTGCGTCCGCCGAGCCGGGTGCACTTGAGCGCGGAGGTCATGGACGCCTGGCGCATGCAGTCCTGCCAGGAGAGGCCCCGGGAGAGGGCGTTGCAGAAGGAGCCGTGGTAGGTGTCGCCGGCGCCGGTGGTGTCGACGACCTTGACGGGGAAGGTTCGCTGGAAGTAGTCGCGTTCGCCGTCGAAGCCGACGGAGCCCCTGGAGCCGAGGGTGACGCCGCAGAAGCGGGTGACGCCTGGCCGGAAGAGTCGGCGGGTGCCCTGGGCGGGGTCGTCCTCGGCGCCGGCGTGGGCGCGGGCGAACTTCTCGGACATGATGACGATGTCGCAGAGGGCGAGGAGCTCGTCGATGCGCGGGACGACGGTGCCGGCGTCGATGGAGACGGTGACGCCGTGGTCGCGGGCGAAGCGCGCGGCGGCGATGGCGGCGTCGGTCTGGTGTCCGTCGAGGTGGAGGATGGCGGCGGAGGCGATGCGGTCGTAGTCGAGCTCGTCGGGGGAGAGGGGGGTGACGGCGCCGGAGGTCCAGGCGATGGAGCGGTGTCCGGTCGTCTGCTCGATCCAGCAGTAGGCGGTGGGGGAGGCGGCGCCGCGGCGGCGGACGATGGCGGACGTGTCGACGCCGACGCCTCGGAACGCCTCGATGATCTTGTCGCCCTGGGCGTCGTCGCCGACGGCGCCGGCGAAGGCGCAGTCCGAGCCGAGCTTGGCGGCGGCGTAGATGGCGGTGGCGGAGGGGCCTCCGCCCTGTTCCATGCTCTCGATGATCTTCACCTTGTCATCGATGGGGATGCGCGGCAGGACACTGAGGATGTCCCAGCCGCAGTAGCCGAGGCCGACGATGGTCGCGCTCATGGGGTGCTGCAGTCCTTGGGTGTGCGTGGGTGGTTGAGTTGAGAGGTCAGGTCTTCGCGGGCGCACCCGCGATGCCCGTCCTGGGGCCAGGTCATGATGGAGGTAAATATGACATGCCTTTTCCCAAAGGCAAGGACGTCCGGACGGAAAATGAGAAATTTTTTGAAAAAGTGAGAGATTTTTCTCATTCAGGCATGGAAAAGTGAGAAGTTTGGGTTAGATTAGGGGGCGAGGGGCGGTGAGGGGGATGAGTTTTCCGGTTTTGCGAGCAGGGGCGGCCAGGGCATGAGGAGCGAGCGACTGACGGCGCTGTCGGGGTACATCCGGCAGCACCGGTACTGCAGGATGGGCGATTTGGCGGAGCACTTCCACATCTCGCTGGCGACGATACACCGCGACGTGCAGGAGCTGGTGGTGATGGGTCATGTGCACAAGGTGCATGGCGGGGTGGTGAGCCTGCTGGCGGCGGCGGTGGAGCAGCGCCAGGACGGGGGGCACTTCCTCCAGCGCATGGAGCTGCAGCGCGAGGCGAAGGCGAAGGTCGCGGCGGTGGCGGAGCGAGAGATCGTGAACGGCGACGTCATCTTCCTGGACTCGTCGACGACGTGTATGTTCCTGGCCCGGCGGCTGCAGGAGTCGCGTCTGGCGGAGCTGAGCATCCTGACGAACTCGGTGCTGGTGGCGCAGGAGTTCCACCGGTTTCCGCCGTGCTTCGTGATGGTGTGCGTGGGCGGGTGCTTCAACGTGCAGCTCAACTCGTTCCTGGGGCGGATGGCGCTGGACAACCTGCGGCAGCTGCGCATCAGCAAGGCGTTCATCTCCTGCGCGGGCTACGCCGGCGGGCGGATCACCACCTATCTGGAGGAGCACGCGACCTTCCTGCGCGGTGTCCTGGACGCCGCGCAGCGGACCTACCTGCTCGTCGACCGCAGCAAGGCGACGCGGACGGGGCTGTACAGCATCTGCGAGCTGTCGCGCGTGGACAAGGTCATCAGCTCCTGAATTCTCCGTGCGTCCGGATTGACATCCGGCGGCGGCGGCATGACATTATGCTCCTGTCGGCCTGGGGGGGCTTCCGCCCTCCCGACGGCCCCCAATTCATCACGGCATCCCCATCATCCCATCGTTTCCGAACAGCATCAAGACCACGAGGCACGTCCCATGACCTTCTCCGCCTGGCTTTCCGACACCGACCGCCGCTTCTATCCTGACAGCCCCGCCGAGTCGCGGCAGTCTCTGACGCGCGACTACGCGCGGAACGAGCGCTTCAGCTTCCAGGTTCTGGTCCGCGAGGACGAGGGTGCGCCTCGGCGCGTGACGGTGGAGGCGGCGGGGCCGGAGGGCTGGGAGGTGCGGGTGCGCCGCATCGGGTATGTGCCGGTCGCCCACGCGAACACGGGCGCCGAGGACGCGCCGGAGGAGGCCGAGGTCGGCCGCGGCCTGCCCGGCTTCGTGCCGGATCCGCTGCTGCCCGACCAGGGGCTGCTGCTGGCGCGTGGCGAGACGCACGGCTTCTGGGTCAGCGTCCGCCCCGCCGCCGGGGCCGAGCCGGGGCGTCATGCGGTGCGGGTCACGGTGAGCCAGGAGGGTGGGCGTCCGAGGCGCCTGACGTACACGGCGCTGCTGCACGCGGTGAGCCTGGAGCCGCGCCGCGACTTCCACATCACGCACTGGTTCTACGCCGACTCGCTGGTGGCGCAGTATGGCGTCCGCGCGTTCTCGGAGGAGTTCTGGACGATCTGCGAGCGGTATGTCGCGGACTATGCGTCGCATGGCTGCGACGTGCTCTATGTGCCGGCGTTCACGCCGCCGCTGGACGGCGTGAAACTGCCGACGCAGCTGTTGACGGTGACGCGCGGGGCGGACGGCGGCTGGCGGCTGGACTGGACGCGCGTCCGGCGCTGGCTGGCGATGGCGCGCCGCCATGGCATCACCCACTTCGAGTGGGTCCATCCGTTCACGCAGTGGGGCGTCCGCTTCGCCATCCGCATCTACGAGGGCGAGCGGCAGGAGGAGGAGCGCCTGGCCTTCCCCGACGGCACGCCGGCGACCTCGCCCGAGTACCGCGCCTTCCTCGCGCAGTACTGCGACGAGCTGCATGGGCTGCTCCAGGAGGAGGGCATCCTGGAGACCTCGTTCTTCCATGTCTCCGACGAGCCGCATGGCGACGAGCACAAGGCCAACTACCGCGCGGCGCGGGAGATGCTCCGCCAGATCGCGCCCTGGATGCGCACGATGGACGCGCTGACGGACATCGCCTACGGGCGCGAGGGCCTGACCGACCTGCCGGTCCCCAGCATCACGACGGCCGTATCCTTCGTCGAGGAGGGCATTCCCTGCTGGTGCTACTACTGCTGCGGGCCACGCGGGCGCTACCTGAACCGGCTGCTCGACACGCCGCTGCCCAAGATCTGGATGCACGGCGTCCTGTTCTACCGCTGGCCGTTCGGGGGCTTCCTCCACTGGGGCTACAACTACTGGTTCCAGTCCCAGACGCGCAACCTGGTGGACGTCTACACCTGCCAGGACGGTCGGGCCTGGCCAGGCTGGGCCTACGGCGACACCTGCGTCGTCTACCCCGGCGCCGACGGCGCGCCCGTCGACTCCCTGCGCTGGGAGATCTTCGGCGAGTCGCTCCAGGACTACCAGCTCCTCCAGACGCTTGGCGTCGGCCGCGACGATCCCGCGTTCCGCGCGGTGCGCGGCTTCAGCGACTTCCCGAAGGACAGCGGGTGGCGTCTGCGTCTGCGGCGTCGGCTGCTGAAGGCCGGCGACCGGTAGCGGGCGCGGGCGCATGACTTCGGGTCGACAGCCGGAGGTCAGGGCGGCGACCAGCACGCTCAA
>CALZPA010000014.1 GCA_945827525.1 uncultured Lentisphaeria bacterium
CGTGGTCGCCGTCGGGACAGGCGCCGCTGTCGCGGCGCGGCTTTCACTTCGGTTGTGGAGTCTGGAGGAAGCGTTCGGGGAGGGGCGGACGGCTGATGGCTTTCTCCAGAAGCGGGATGAGCCGCGCGTTGGCGCATTGGGGGAGATAGGCGCGGAGCGCCTTCTGGGCGGCGGCCGTGGGGAAGCGCATGAGCTGTTCGGCGGCCGTGTCGCGGATGACGGCGTCCTCGTCCTCCAGCGTGGCGATGAGCATCTCATGCCATTCGGGGGGGCGGTGGACGGAGAGCCGCGAGAGGGCAAGACGCCGGATGTCCGTGTCGCTGTCGAGACAGGCGTCGAGGAGAAGCTGGTCGCGGTGCGCGGTGTCGAGGAGCTGGAGTCCGGACAGGAGGGCGAAGCGTCTGGCGGCGGGATTGCGGCTGGCGAAGACGGCGCTCCAGTGTGGGGGAGTGAGGTTCTTGAGGCGTCGGCGGAGTCCGAGGAGGGCGGCGTTGGCGAGGTCGTGGTGGGGCGAGTCGAGGTGCTTGAGGAAGGGTTCGGGCTGTGGGAGGTCGTCGGGGTTGGCGGCGAGGAGCTGGAGGGCGGCGGCGGCGAGGGCGGGCGAGTCGGGGCTGTCGGCGAACTCCTGGGCGAGGGGGATGGCCTGCGGGCCGTAGGCGTGGAGGCAGCGGAGCAGGCGGAGGCGCTGGGGCTGCGGTGTCTCCGGGTCGCGGATGGTGGCGGCTAGCTGGGGAAGAAGCCCCTCGTGACCCTGGCGGGCGAGCGCCGCAAGGGCCAGCCAGCGGACATCGCGGTCGCGGTCGGCGAGGGCAAGCTGAAGGAGAGGGCGGCCCAGGTCGCCCAGACTTTCCGCCAGCAGGCAGACCTGCTGCCGGACACGCGGCGAGGCGTCGGCGGTCAGCAGCGGGCGCAGGTCGGCGAGACGCTCCTCCAGAGGGGCGTCCAGATCCGCGTAGAGGGCGATGGCGATGAGGCGGATGGCCTCCTCGGGGTCATCGAGGAAGCGTCGGACTTCCTGGCGCGGCAGGGGGATGCCGAACGTCCGGCAGGCGTCGAGGACATTGCGGCGCACGACATCGTCGGGGGCGCGGAGCGCGGCGAGGACATGACGGAGGGCCTCCGCGCCCCAGGGCTCCTGCGCGATGGGGCGGCCGGCGCGAAGGCGGACGTTGCCGCTGAGGATGACGTTGGGGCCGAACTGGATGCCCATGGCCTTGCCAAGCATGGAGGAGGCGGCGCGTCGAACCTCGAGGTCGGCATCCTCCAGCAGCCGGAAGATGAGCGGGCGGGCGTCCTCGGGGAAGGGCTGCGCGTCCTTGAGGGAGACGAGCGCGGCGCGGCGCACGATGGCGTCGGGGTCGGCGAGGGCGGCGGTCATGGCCGTCAGGGCCTCGGGCGCGTCGAGGTAGACGGCCAGCAGCAGGACGGCGCGGCGCCGTTCGGGCGCCTCCGGAGACTTCATGGCGACGAGACAGCGCTGGATGGTCTGCTCACGCGTCTCCGTGGCGGGCTGTGGTTCCTGGACGTCGGCGTGGGCGCAGAGGAGGAGCGCGGCAAGCAGCAGGGCCGCCAGGCGCGGCGCATGGACGGGAGAGGACGGAGTCGTCATGGTCTGGGGCTGGGTGGCGGGGTGGGAAAGGCGGACGCGGCCGCCAGGAGGTGAGTTCCTGACGGCCGCGGGGATGGGTCATTTCATGTAGTTGCCGGCCTTGTCGCGGAAGGCTCTGGCGTTCGGGTAGTTGGCTTCGGACTCGCTTTGCCGCAGCCGTTCGATGGCGGCCTTCTGGTCGGCGTTGAGGTTGGTGGGCGTCTCGACGGTGACGCGGACGTAGAGGTCGCCGCGGCCGCGCCGCTCCATGGGAACGCCCATGTCGCGCATCCGGAACTGGGTGCCGGTCTGGGTGCCTCTGGGGATGGCGAGCTCCTTGGGTCCGCTGAGGGTGGGGACGATGACGCTGCCTCCCAGGATGGCGGTGGTGATGGGGATGGGGACGGTGCAGCGGAGGTTGGCGCCGTCGCGCTCGAAGATGGGGCTGGGGCGGACGGAGACCTCGACAAAGAGGTCGCCGTTGGGGCCGCCGTTGCTGCCGGGCTCGCCCTCGCCGCTGAGGCGGACGCGCTGTTCGCTGTCGATGCCGCTGGGGATGTGGAGGCTGAGCTTCTTGCGCTCCTCGACCTCGCCCTGTCCGTGGCAGGTGGGGCATGGCTTCTCGATGGTGGAGCCGGCGCCGCCGCAGACGGGGCAGGTCTGGATCATGTTGAAGAAGCCCTGGCCGACCTGTATCTGGCCGGTGCCGTGGCAGCGCGCGCAGGTCTTGCGGCTGGTGCCGGGGGCACAGCCGTTGCCGCCGCACTTGGAGCAGGTGGCGCTGCGCGGTATCGTGATCTCCTTGTCGGCGCCGAACATGGCGTCCTCGAAGGAGATCTCAAGGCGATAGAGGAGATCCTGACCCTTGCGCTGACGGTTGGCGCTGCGCCCGCGCCGGCCGCCGCCGCCGCCGAAGATGCCGCCGAAGAGATCCTCGAGGTCGATGCCGTCGCCGAAGCCGCCGAAGCCGCCGAAGCCACCGGCTCCAGGGCCGCCGCCGGCGGCCCCGCCGCGCTGGGTGAACGCCTCGTGGCCGACCTGGTCGTAGATCTGACGCTTCTTGTCGTCGCTCAGGACGGCATAGGCCTCGTTGATTTGCTTGAATTTCTCCTCGGCGTTCTTGTCGCCGGGGTTATGGTCGGGGTGGTATTTGATGGCCATCTTGCGATAGGCCTTCTTGATCTCGTCGGCGCTGGCGCCCTTGGCCACGCCAAGCAAGCTGTAATAGTCTTCAGCCATATGTGCTACACCTCCTGGTCTACGCTCTCTCTCCTGTCCTGTCTGTCGTCGTCAGCGGACGAACCGTCGCCTTGCTCCGTCACGGGGCGTCTGTGCCGGCGTCCTCGGCGGGGGCGTCTGCGTCGGCGTCCTCGGCGGGCTTTTCCGGGGCTGCGGGGCCGGAGCTGACGACGACGACGGCGGGGCGCAGCAGCTTGTCGCCCAGCATGAAGGCCTTCTTCCACTCGCGGAGGATGGTGCCTTCGGGGACAGTGTCGCTGGCCTCGCGCGAGGCGGCCTCGTGGAGCTTGACGTCGAAGGGCTTGCCGACGCTGTCGACGGCCTTGACGCCGAGTCCCTCGAGGACCTTCTGGAATTCGTTCCAGATCATGGTCATGCCCTGCTTGAGGATGTCGAGGTTGGGCGCGGTGTCGATGGAGGCCATGCCCATGGCGAAGTAGTCGTAGACGGTGAGGAAATCGGAGACGGTGTTGCGTCTGGCGGCGTCTCGGGTCTCGCCGAATTCGCGCGCCATGCGCTTGCGGTAGTTGTCGAATTCGGCGCGGCAGCGGAGGTACTTGTCCTCGAGCTCGGCGATTTTGGCGTCGTAGTCGATGGCCTCGGGCTGCGGCTGGTCGCCGTCGGCGGCCTGGACTGCCTCGTTGGCCTCGGGCTGCTGGTCTTTGGTCTCGGGCTGCTGCTGGGTTTCGTCAGTCGCGGTCTGCTGTTCGGTGGTCTGCTGTTCGGTGGTCTGCTTGTCCTGTTCTTCAGTCGTCATGTCGTGCACCTCTTTATAAGATGAACTGTCCGACACGCCCCAGTGGGCGGGCGTTTCGGACAGCTCGTGTTCAAATCCCGTGGTTCCGGAACGCTGTTAGACCACGCTCCGGGGAATTTGTTTTACGGACGGCACAGATTTTTTTGCTGATTTCCTTCAGTGTGCCTGGCATGTGTGTGCGTGCGAGGGGAGGGGGGAGAGTCTCAGAGGCTGATGCCACCGAAGAGGTCTCCGAGGCTGCCGAAGGAGGCGTCGCCCTCGTCCTTGACGTTGAGGGCCTCGAGGCGGTTGGCCTCCTGCTCGGCCTCGACGGTTTCGGGGAGGGTGAGGGAGATGCGGTCGCCGTTGGCCTCGAGGACGATGACCTTGAGCTTGCTGTGGAGGGGGTAGGCCTTGAAGAAGGCTCTGGAGGAGTTGCCGTTGCCGCGTCCGCCGAAGGGGGTTCGGCTGATGTGGACCATGCCGGTCTGGCCGTTGGGGAGCTTGACGAAGACGCCGAAGGGCTTGAGGAGCTCGACCTCGCCCTCGAGGACCTCGCCGACGTTGACGCGCTCGACGACCTCCTGCTCCTGCTCGGGGGTGAGCTCGGCGGGCTTCTCGTCCTTGACCTTGGGCTCGCCGACGCAGAGGGAGACGCGGCGGCGCTCGGTGTCGACGCCGAGGATGGTGACCTCGACCTCCTGACCCTCCTTGAGGACCTCGGAGGGATGGTTGACGCGCTGCTCGGCGCCGAGCTGGGAGATGTGGGCGAGTCCCTCGATGCCGGGCTCAAGCTCGATGAAGGCGCCGAAGTCGGCGAGTCTGACGACGCGTCCCTGGCGCTTGGTTCCCTCGGCGTAGGCGGGGTCGTCGGCGATGCGCGTCCAGGGGTCTCCGGCGACCTGCTTCATGCTGAGCGCGATGCGGTCGCGGCGTCCGTCCTCGCCCCAGACGAGGTCGATGATCTTGACGGTGACGTCCTGGCCTTCCTTGACGATGTCCTCGGGGTTGACGCCGCGGTTCCAGCTCATCTCGGAGACGTGGACCATGCCCTCGATGCCGCCGCCGAGGTCGACGAACGCGCCGAAGGGCATGACCTTGACGACGCGTCCCTCGCGGATGTCGCCGACGTTGAGTCCGGCCTTGAGCTCCTCCTTGGCCTTGGCGGCCTCGGCCTCGAGGAGGACGCGGCGGCTGAGGACGAGGTTGCGTCCCTCCTCGCTGTATTCGGTGATCATGAAGAGATAGGTCTGTCCGATGTACTCGGCGGGCTCCTTCTTGACGCCACGGAGATCCATCTGGGAGAAGGGGCAGAAGCCCTTGGCGCTGGAGACCTGGACGCCGAAGCCGCCCTTGCGCTCCTCGAGGACCTTGCCCTCGATGGGGAGCTTGGCCACGAACGCCTGCTCGACGGCGGCGTCGGTCATGTCCTTGGCGACCTTGACGGCCAGGTGGTAGCCCTCGTCCGTCCAGCCCAGGTTGGTGGCCTCGATCTCGTCGCCGACCTTGTATTTGAGCTCGCCCTTGTTGTTTCTGAGATCCTGGGTGTCCAGGTATCCGTCACACTGGACGCCCAGGTCGACGAAGGTGGTCTTGTCGGTGATCTGGATGATCCTGCCGGTGACTTTCTTTCCCGTCTGGATGGTCGTGGACATGGCGCCCATTTTCGCTTCAAACAGGCTGGCAAAATCTTTGGTCTCTTCAGTCATGGTTCAATGTTTCCTGGGTAACTCACTTGCTTGCCTACGCGACGTGTGGTTGGTTGGGGGATGGTTCCCCCGCACGGAGGGCATAGGTGAACGGAATGAACAAAACTAATACATTAGCCGATTTCTGGGGAAGTCAACCCCGCGTCAGCCGATTTCGGCGATGACGAGGCGCGCTCCGGGGCGGACGGTGACGGTGCCGCGGGTCAGGCAGGCGGGGCGGAACCAGGTGGTGCCGCGTCCGCCGAGCTGGACGTCGCCGTCGGGGCCGGCGAAGTCGCAGTCGCCGTCGAGGACGAGCAGCAGGCTGGCGACGGGGCGCCGGCCGGCGAGGTCGACGACGTGTCCGCCCTCGACGACGGAGACGCGGAATTCGTCTGCGGGGACGGCGTAGAGGCGCTCGCCGGAGGGGAGCACCTCGCCGGCGGAGAGTTCGAGCCGTCGTCCGCTGAAGTCGAGGGTGGCGAGGAGGGTTCGGATGTCGATGAACTTGGGGGTAAGTCCGGCGCGGATGACGTTGTCGCTGTTGGCCATGCACTCGATGCCGGAGCCGTTGAGGTAGGCGTGGGGGACGTTGGCGGGGATGTAGAGGGCCTCGCCTGGCGCGAGGCGGAGATGCTGGAGGAGGAAGGCGAAGAGGACGCCGCGGTCGCAGGGGTTCTCGTCCAGGAGGCGGAGGCAGAGGCGTGCGGCGTCGGAGGCTCGTTCGCCCTGTTCCTGGAGTTCGCGGTGGAGGTCGGTGAGCATGGTTCGGACGAGGCTGCTGGGGAGGTTGAGGAGTGTCTCGCAGAGCACGCGGAGGGTGAGTTCGCGGGCCTCGGCGCTGACGCGGTGCCAGGGGGCGAGGGCGTGGACGGCGCGGATGTCGGCGAGGGCCTCGTCGAGGGGGCGGAGTCCGGCCATGGCCTCGAAGGGGGTTATGGCGAGCATGACCTCGGGCTTGTGGTTGGCGTCGGGGTAGTGTGCGGGGTCGGCGTCATGGAGGCGTCTGGCCGTCTCGAGGTCGGGGTGGCTCTGGATGGAGAGGGCGCGCTCGCAGCTGAGGACCTTGAGGAGGAAGGGGAGGCCCGTGTCGGCGAGGGCGGGCGGCAACTGGCCGAGGGCGCGCTCGCCGTTGGCGGCCAGGAAGGTGTCGAGGCGCTCGGAGGCGCCGCCTGGGAGCTGGATGGCGGAGGGGAGAGAGGGGTGGGCGCCAATCCAGAGCTCGGCCCAGGGGATGTTCTTGCCGGGGTCCTCGCCCAGCAGCTCCGCGATGTAGGGAACAGTGTCTCCGTGGCGGCGCATGCCCCAGGCATAGTGCCGCACATAGCTCGTCAAACGGTAGAATCTCTCGGTTACGTCTTCCATGGGTCGCGCCGTCTCCGGCCAGTCATCGGGTCTTCGGGAATGCCAACTGTCGTGCGAAAATTGGTAAACTGCATACTATAACCCGTCTGGCGCGTTTTGAAAATTCGCGGCGGGCGGCAACGGACACTTGCGAGAGGCCGAATTCTGTCCATATTAAGGGATTGTTCACCGAGTCGTTCCGTTTCCGTAACCCTGTCCAAGCAAGAGAAGGAGCTGTGTCCATGGTGTCTGTCATGTCGGTGCTGATGAGGAGAGTGTCGGTGCGCGCCCTGTCGGTGGCGCTGTGTGTGGCGACGCTGGCCGTCGCCGTCGCGAAGGATGAGCTGACCGGCATTGACACGGTCACCCTGTATGGGCTGGAGCTGCCCATCAAGCCGCCGCAGGCCGACTCGCGCCTGTCGGACGACTTCCAGAAGAAGAACGAGAAGCTGTTTGAGCTGCGGGGAAAGGTGTCCGAGGTGTTCGCCGAGATGGCGGAGGCCTCCGGCGAGGAGAACGAGGCCAAGCGCAAGCGCAAGCTGACCAAGGCGTTCGAGAAGCTCGCCAAGGCCGAGAAGGCCTTCTACAAGGAGGCCAAGAAGATCCGCGACAAGTTCGACAAGAACTTCAAGCCGCTCCGGCAGAAGAAGGAGAAGCTCGAGGAGGACATCGCCAAGGCCGAGGAGAAGGGCGACGAGCGCACCGCCACCAAGCTCGCCCAGAACCTCCAGAAGTTCAGCGGCAAGTACGAGAACATGGAGAAGATGTCCAACACCATCAACTCCTTCCTCTACATCACCGAGAACGCCAAGCTCCTCGACTATGCCGAGATGGCCGGTATCGCGCCCGAGCGCGTCCTCCCCGCCGACCTCGTCGAGGCACTCCAGGCCATGGCCGAAGCCGGCGGCAAGAAAATTAAGGATAAGGCTGAGCCCAAGGCCGACAAGGACGACGACCAGCCCAGGAAGAAGGCGCGCAAGAAGCGCAGCCAGGACAAGGACGAGTAGGTGTCCTGGCTAGCTCCCCAACCAACATCGTCTCTTGGAGAGTCTGCAAAAAACACCTAAAACGGTTCGCAAAGGAAGCAGGAGAGGCACAAGCGACATGAGGTTGGGGAGACTCCATCTCCGAGCGAGCAGGGGGAAGGAAGCCGGAAACGACACGAGGAGGAAAGAGGATGCTGAGTCAGGAGGAGCTGGAGCGGCTGCGGTTTGATCTGGAGAATGAGCTGGTCGAGCGGACACGCGCCTTCGACAAGGTGGACAAGATGGGGCAGGCCATCTGCGCGTTTGCCAACGATTTGGCAGGTCGGGGGCGTCCGGGGTATCTGCTGCTGGGTGTGGAGAACGATGGGCGTCTGTCGGGGCGTCGTCTGGACGATGACCGCCTGACGTCGCTGGGCGGGATGAAGTCGGAGGGGCAGTTGCTGCCGCCGCCGGCGATGTCCATGGAGCTGTTCCACTATGCCGAGGGGGATATGCTGGTCATCCAGGTGTTTCCGTCGGCGTATCCGCCGATACGGTATCAGGGGCAGGTCTGGATACGTGTCGGCGCGCGCAAGGCCCTGGCGACGGATGAGGACATCCATGTGCTGGAGGAGCGCCGACTGGTGACAGGGCGTCGCTTTGAGGAGTTGCCATGCCAGGGTGCGCAGGTGTCCGATCTGGACTTGGAGCTGTTCCGCAATGTCTATCTGCCGCGTGCGATTGAGGCTGAGGTCGTGGAGGATGACCCGCGTCCGGTGGAGCGCCAACTGGCGTCGCTGCGCTTTTTCGACAGGGTGACGGGCGTTCCGACCCATCTGGGGATGCTGCTGTTCGGCCGACATCCCGAGCGTTTCATCCCCTCGGCCTATATCCAGTACGTGCAGTTCGCGGGGCAGGACAATGCAGCCGACATTCTGGCCGAACACGCCTATCGCGGGCCGCTGCTGAAGACCATTGCCGAGCTGAACGCCTTTGTCAAGGTCGGCATTGCCGCGCCTCATCCCGTCCGGATTTCCGTCCTCCAGGAGCAGATGCGCTATCGCTTTCCTGAATGGGCTATCCGCGAGCTGCTCCTCAACGCCATCATCCATCGCGACTACCAGATCGGCAACGCGCCGGTGAAATTCTACGCCTATGGCGAGACACGCCTCGAAATTGCCAATCCGGGAGGACTGTTCGGGCAGGTGACCCAGGACAATTTCCCCGATGCCAGCGACTACCGCAATCCGCTGTTGGCGGAGGCGCTCAAGGTGATGGGCTACGTCAACAAGTTCAACCGGGGCATCGCCAAGGTCAGGGCCGAGATGGCTCGAAACGGCAATCCCGAGCCCGTCTTCGAGGTCAGCGCCAGAACCAGCTTCAAGGTCACCGTTCAGGCCGCTGAACGGCAGCGGCCCCTCGATAACTATCCCAGACCAGAGCAGACCGGCGGCATGGTTGGCGAGACAAGAACACCCTATGGCGAGACTGATGGCGAGACAAGCGGTCGGAGTGGCGAGATGACGCGGGAGGAGGCGGTGCTGCGGACCATCGCGCGTCATCCTGGCATCAAGCGTCAGGAGCTGAGTCAGGCGACGCGGATCCCGGTGCGGAGCGTCGAGCGCATTCTGGCGCGACTGAAGGCGGAACACATTGAGTACCGCGGCTGTTACCGGACAGGTGGCTGGTATCTGAAGAAAACCGTCCCGTCGCGGCGGTGAGTCTTCAGGAGAGTCCACAAAATACACAAAAAGCACAAAAAAAGCACAAAAAGCACAAAGAGGCGCCAAACAGACAGGATCTGTTTGGCGCCTTTGGCGTGTTTCCGTGTTCCTTGTGTGAATGTTGCGGACTGTTGAGGGGATTAGCGTCCGATGAGGAAGTGGTAGTTGGCGAGGAGCTCCATGTAGGAGACCTTGCGTCCGATGAGGTCGACGAGGCTGTCCTCGAGGTCGGTCTGGGTACGGACGAGCTCGAGGATGTCGATTTCGCCGTTTTCCCAGCGGTCGCGGTAGAGTTCCTCCTTGCGCTTGAGGAGGTCGCACTTGAATTCCTGGAGTTTGACGGCCTTCTGGTATTCGTCGAGCTGTCGGGTGGTGTTGGCCATGTCGCGTGCGAGTTCCTGGCAGAGGGTGAAGAAGTCGTGTCGGTTCTTCTGGTAGTTGTCGAGTGCGATGGCATGGCGTGCGATGTCGGCCTTGCGTCCGAGAGTCCAGGAGAGTGAGACGCCGATTTGCTGTTCGTCGCGTCCGTCGAGGTTGTAGCCGTCGCCGTCGCCGCGCTGGAGGAAGGCGGCGGAGACGGAGAGGTCTGGGAGTCGGTTTTCGTCTCGGATGTCGATGAGCATCTGGAGTCGGCGCTGTTCGAGTCGGTTGTTGAGGAAGGTCTCGAGGTTCTGGATGGCGAATTCGCGGTCGGCGTCGGGGTGGGTTGTGGCGGTCTTGTATTCGAAGGCGCCGTCGATGTCGAGGGGGTGTGCGATGTCGAGTCCGATGAGTTCCTTGAGGCTGTCGAGTCCGTTGCGGATTTGCCGGAGGGCGGTGTTGACGGCGAGTTCGTTGTCGGGGATGCGGAGTTCGGCGGTGAGGATGTCGAGGGGCTTTTCGCGTTCGCGGGTGATTTCGAGGGTTTGGCGGGCGTTTTCGAGTGCGCGTTCCTTGACCCGGAGCGACTGCTGGTTGCGGATGATGGCGTAGTAGGCGAGGGTGACGTCGAGGATGAGCCGTCGGCGCTGTCGCTGGAGTGTGTTCTGTGCGGTGAGTTCCTGGATGATGCTGGCCTCGAGGTCGTAGCGGGTCTCGAGGGTTGAGCCGCCGCCGAGGAGCTGCTTGCTGATGCGGACGGAGGCGGCGGCGTCGGTGTAGTCGCCGTCGCTGTAGTGGGTGCCGTCGAGTCCAGCGGAGAGGGAGAGTCCGTTCTCGAAGTCGCGGGAGAGGGTGAGGGAGTGGCTGGTGCTGTCGGTGGCGGCGAATTTCTGGTTGGCGTTGGCCTTGAGCTGGGTGTCGAAGGCGGCCTCGGCGATGAGGCGTTCGAGCTTCTGAGAGTTGACGGTGAGCTTCTGCTTGGCGAGCGAGGGGGAGTGTTCGAGGGCGTAGTCGATGCACTGCCGGAGGGACCAGGGCTGGTTTTCGGCGCGTAGGGTGACGGCGGAGCAGGTCAGCAGCAGGGCGGCGAGGAGGGCGGTTCGCGGCAGGTGTCGTCTGGAGAGGATGTCCATAGGGGCGAGAAATATGGTTGGCGGGCTGTGTGGGGGTGGGGCGGGGCTATTCGCTGCGCAGGGCCTCGACGGGGTTCTTGTTGGCGGCCTGGTAGGCGGGGTAGATGCCGAAGACGAGGCCGGTGACGGTGGAGGCGCCGACGGCCAGCAGGAGCAGCGGGCGGCTGAAGACGACGGGCAGCGCGAGTAGTTGGCAGGTCGTCATGACCACCAGTCCGGCCAGCACCACGCCCAGCAGGCCGCCCGTCACGGAGATCGTCATGGACTCGGTGAGGAACTGGCGCATGATGTCGAGGCGGGTGGCGCCGATGGCGCGGCGGATGCCGATTTCGCGGATGCGCTCGGTGACGCTGGCGAGCATGATGTTCATGATGCCGATGCCTCCGACGATGATGGAGATGGAGGAGATGCAGATGGTGAGGATGTCGAGGAGTCGCTGCGACTGCTGCTTCTGCTTGAGCAGATCCATGGGGATGACCATGTCGAAGTCGGAGACGCCGCAGTGGGTCTCGTTGAGGACGGCCTTGACGGCTCGTCCGGCGCGTGCGAGGTCGTCCTCGGTCTTGAGCTGGAGCTGTATCTCGTCGATTTCGCAGCGGAGGTCGGAGTGTGAGGTTCGGGTGAGGAGGGTCTGGAGGGGCATGAGGATGTCGTTGTTGGGGTCGCTGACGGAGGTGGCCTCGAGTTCGTCGAGGTCGATGGCCTTCTCGGCGAGGATGCCGACGACGCGGTAGGGTGAGCCTCCGAGGAGGAGCCGTTCGCCGATGAGGGAGGCGGGGTCGCCGCCGGCGCGTCGCAGTTCGAGGATGGCGCGGGCGGCCTTGCTGCCGAGGACGAGAGTCTGGGAGGACATTTCGGCGTCGCCGTCGTCGAAGGTGCGTCCGGCCTCGAGGGCGAGGTTGTTGACGTCGAGGTAGTCGCCCTCGACGCCGAGGATGCGCGCGTTGAGGGCGGTGTTGCCGTAGGTGACGTTGAGCTTGACCTCGCGGACGGCGGCGGAGCGTCCGATTTCGGGGATGACCTGGAGGAGCGCGTGGAGGTCGCTGCGGCGGAGTCCGCGTGAGCCCTTCTCGCGGGTCTCGACGAGTCGCTCGTTCTCGAGGTGCTTGTCGGTGATGCGCATGAGGTTGGCTCCGAGGGCGCGGATCTGGTCGGCCTGCTTCTGCTTGCTGCCGAGGGAGAAGGAGGACATGGCGATGACGGCGGAGACGCCGATGATGATGCCGAGCATGGTGAGCATGGTGCGCATCTGGTGGGCGAGCAGGCCCTCCTTGATGCCGATGCGGAGGAGATCCCAGAAGTGGAGCGTGCCTCGGCGGGCGGCGGCGGTCTTGAGGGCGTCGGCGTCCTGGGGGCGCGGTGGTCGGGCGCGTCGGCCGGGGCAGTCCTCGATGATCTTGCCGTCGCGGAGGACGATTTTGCGTGTGCCCTCGTCGGCGAGGACGGGGTCATGGGTGACCATGATGATGGTGTGTCCCTGGGCGTTGAGGTCGTAGAGGATCTGCATGATCTCGCGGCTGGTGGCGGAGTCGAGGTTGCCGGTGGGCTCGTCGGCGAGGAGGATGTCGGGCTTGCTGATGAGGGCGCGGGCGATGGCGATGCGCTGGAGCTGGCCGCCGGAGAGCTCCTTGGGGTGGTGTCCGAGCCGTCGGCCGAGCCCGAGACGCTCGGCGTAGGAGCGGGCGAGCCGTCGGCGTTCGGCCTTGGGGACGCCTCGGTAGACGAGGGGAAGGGCGATGTTGTCGACGACATTGAGGTCGTTGAGGAGGTTGAACGACTGGAAGACGAAGCCGATGTGCTCGTTGCGGAGGAAGGAGAGCCGGCTGTCGCTGCAGTTGGTCATGCTCTGGCCGTTGATTTCCATGACGCCGCCGGTGGAGACGTCGAGGAGTCCGAGGAGGTGCATGAGGGTGGACTTGCCGGAGCCGGAGCTGCCGACGACCATGACGAATTCGCCGGCGTGGACGTCTAGGTCGACGCCATCGAGGGCGGCGACGGTGGTGTCGCCCATCTGGTAGTGGCGCTGGAGTCCCGCGATGTGGATGACGGTGTCGCTGCTGTGGTTCGGGTCGGTCATGGTTGAGTCGATTGAGTCGATTTTTGCCCGACGGCGGGGTGCCGTCGGGACAGGCGCCGCTGTCGCGGCGCGAGGCACAGGGGCTTTGCGAATGGGGGCTAGAGCGCGGCGCCGCGGCGTCGGCTGATTTCGATGGTCTCGCCGCGTTCCAGTCCGGCTTCGACCTGAAAGTACATCTCGTTGTGGTATCGTCCCGTCAGGGTTCGGGGCTGTCCGCCCGGCAGTCGTGCGGCGAAGGAGCCGTCGGGCTGCCGTGAGACGGCGGCCCTGGGGATGAGGAGCCGGTCGGCGCCGTCGGAGACGATGATGGTGACGAGCGCGGACATGCCGGGGTGGAAGCGCATCCCCTCGCTCTCCAGGGCGATGACGGCGTTGAACATGGAGATTTCGGAGTCGCCGCCGAGGATGCCGGTGGGGTCGACGTGGTTGCGGTCGCGTCCGATGGCGCCCAGGCGCTTCAGCGTCCCGCGGAAGACCTTGTCGGGCACGGCGGGCAGCGTGACCTCGACGGGCAGGCCTGCGCGCAGACGGTGGAAGTCGGTCTCGTGGACGACGAGGCTGACCTCCATTTGGGCGGGGTCGATGACGGAGCCGATGAGGTCGAAGGCCCACTTCTCGTCGCCGACGGCGATTTCCTTGAGTGCGCCTCCGGTGGACCAGTCGCGGTAGGTCTCGACCATGAAGACGCCGTCCATGGGTGCGGTGACAGTGGCCTTGGCGAGTTCCTCCTCGTTGTGGCGCTGCAGATAGAGGAGGCGTTCGCGGGACTTTCGCTCGGCGTCCTGTCGGGCGACGATGTCGGCGATGCGTCTGGCCTTTCGCGCCTCGGCAACCTCCTTGCGGTTGGCGGCGCGCTGGACGTTCATGCGGAGTTCGACGCGCCGTTCGGCGGTGGCTCCCTTGCGCTTGAGGCGGTTCTGGAGCTGCTGTTCGGCGAGGGTGGCCTTGGCGTTGGCGAGCTTCTGCTCGTAGGACTCGAGTCCGGAGGCGGCGATGTAGCCCTTGGCGAGCATTCGGCTCTCGCGCTCGTACTCGTCCTGGGCGTCCTCGACGTCGAGGCGGGCCAGTTCCTCGGCGATGTCCATGAGGCGTCGCTCGCGGGCGTCGGGCTCCTCAAGCTCGAGCCTCTCCTCGAGTTCGGCGTGCTTGAGGCGGGCGTCGCTGAGGAGGACGTTCTGGGTCTGTCGGAAGTCGGTGAGCTGGTATTCGGCGTCGAGCCGGACGAGGCTGAGCTCGGCGGTCTGGAGGCTGGTCTCGTTGTTCTCGATCTCCTCGCGGGCGGTGGTGTCGTCGATGCGGAAGAGGACGTCACCCTTCCTGACGGCGGTTCCCTGCGGGACGAGCTCGGTGAGGCGTCCGCGGATGCCGGCGACGGCGGGCCAGGTGTCGGCGCACTTGAGGATGCCGCGGGCGCAGACGACGCTCCGTGCGTCGCCGGGCTCCGAGCCGACCACATAGGGGCTGAATTCCTCCTCGGCGGCCTGTCCGCCGCGCTGGCTCCAGCGCCAGCCCAGCGCGGCGCCCGTCACCAGCAGCGTGGCGCCCGCCACCCACAGCAGTCCTCTGCGACTCTTCATCCTCACTCAATCCGCTCCTTGACTACTTCCCGAAGGGGAAGAACACCTCGCTCACCAGACCCGGCTTCAGCGCCAGGCCGTCGTTCTGGAACCGAACCCGCACCTTGAACACCACATCGCCCAGCGGCTCGCGGGACGAGTACAGGCCCAACTGGCTGTCCTTCTTCCCGCGGTTCGTGAACAGCAGGTCGATGCGCGACACCTGCCCCGGCAGCAGCCGCTCGCTCAGCGACGGCACCCGCACCTCCACCGGAAGTCCCTCGCGCAACTGCGGATAGTAGTGCTCCGGCACCTCCACCATCACCTCCATCTCGCTCAAGTCCGGTATCGACATGATGGTGAACCGCGGCCCCACCGCGCTGCCCACCGAAATCTTCTTGAACATGCCGTCGCTCCACACCTTGTTGTAGCAGATGAGGCCGTCGGCGGGCGCCCGCACCGTGTGGTTCTCCTTCTGGCGGCGGCGCCGCTCCAGCCGCCGTTCCTGATGGCGCATGTTCTGGCGGATGCGCTCGTACTCGCGGCGGATGCTGGCGTTGTCGAAGACGGCCGACTTGAGGCTGGTCTCGCAGGTGGACTCGGCCTCGAGCAGGTCGAGTCGGGCCTTGCTGCGCCTGACGGGCTTGACGCCCTCCTCCTCGGTCGCCAGATTGAGCTGCGCCTGCTCCAGCTTCAGCTCCTGGCGCCGCAGGTCGCGCTCCAGGCGCTTCCTCTCGACGGGCGAGAGCGTGGGGCGCCTCTTGGCGCGCTCGCGGTCGAGGCGCCGCCGGATGTCCGTCAGGCGGATGTCGGCCAGGTCGCGGTTCATGACGGCGCGGAAGTAGCTCAGGGGACGCCGCGAGTCGTCGAGCGTCTCGCGGGTGGTCAGGCGCTGTATCTCGAGGGTGTTGCGTGCCATCTGGGTGGAGAACTCGCCGTTGCGGCGGGTGATCTCGACCTTCTTCTCGGTCTCCTCCAGCGAGCTGCGCAGCTCGGCCATGGAGGACTCCTGGCGCTCGATCTGCTTCTCGCGCTCCTTGGGGTCGAGCTCGGCGATGATGTCGCCCTTCTTGACCATGGTCTCCTCGGGGACCAGCTTCATCACCTTCGGCCAGGGCCACCAGCCGATGTCGCCCACCACGACATCCGTCTTGCGCACCGGCTCCAGCTCGCCCGAGGCCGTCAGGCGCTCCTCGCCCGCCTCCGTTTTCACCTCGGCGCGGCGATGCTCGCCGCGCATCCCCACGCGAACCCCCAGCCATTTCGCGTCGTCCAGCACAAACCAGCCGCCGCAGGCCGTGCCCGTCACCTCCTCCAGGATGCCGTCCACGATGATGTAGTGGCGGCCCTCCTCGTAGCGCATGAACTTCAGCGGCACCGCCGGGCCCTCCAGCGGCCGCGAGGCGATGATCTCCGCGATGCCCGTCATGCCGGGGCGGACGCCCTCCGTGCCGGCGCCGAACCGTATCGTCACGTCGAAGACGTTGACGCCGTACTTGCGGTTCTGGTTGCTGCTGGTGTTCCCCTTCTCGGAGATGTCGTGGGAGAGGGTGCTGATGGACTCGAGGCGGCACTCGATCTTGCGCGTCAGCTTGCCCTGGAGCCGGACGACGACGCGGTCGCCCTTCTCGAAGTGCTTGCGGGCGGACTCGAGGAGGACGCCCTGGAAGCCGATGGTCTGGAGGTCGGGAATCTCCATGAAGGTGACGTTGTTCCAGAGCCGCATACCCAGCTTGAGCTCGTTGCCGTCGATGCGCCGATGGCTGATGAAGCCGTCGATGGGCGCCCGCATCTCGGCGTTCTCGATGTCGCGGCGCGTGTTTTTGAGTTCGTTGAGCGTGCGCTTGCGCCTCTGGCTGGCGCCGCGCTTCTGGATTTCGGACAGCTTGGCCTGCTCGGCGATCTCGCTCTGCAGCTTCTCAATTTCCAGTCTGGCGTTGGCGATCTGGAGGCGTGTGCGCTCGATGTCGTAGGGGAGGGCGATGGGGGCGAGCGTCAGCTCCAGCTCGCAGACGGCGAACTCATGCTTGATCTCGTTCTCGCGGAGCGTCTTCTCGGTGCTGTCCAGCTCGGCGCGGGAGATCATGCCGCGCCGGAAGCGCCCCTCCGCGCGGCGGAAGTCGCTGGCGGCCAGGCGCAGATTGAGGTCGGCCAGCTTCAGCTTGCCTTCGGCGATGCGGATGTCGTCCTGGTTGGGCTCGCTCAGCAGACGCGTCAGCTTCGCCTCCAGCGAGGCCAGCTTGTCCTGAAGGTCGCCCAGCGACTCGTCCATCTCCAGGTTGCGGTTGTCAATGGCCGTCAGACGACGCTGCAGCTCCGCCTCGACGACCGCCAGCTCCATCGACTGGCTCTTCTCGTCATGCCGGCTCGACGTCTGGTTGAACCGCGCAATCAGGTCGCCTTTCCTCACCTCCGCGCCGTCCGGCACAAAGTACTCCAGCGGCAGCCAGCGCAGCGGATTCACAATCTTCTCCGACTTCTCCGTCATCGCCGTCACGCGCAGCTCGTGGCGGTACTCCAGGGACTTCCGCTCCACCACATGGAACTCGTCCCCGCTGCTGTCGCCGACGCCTGTCTCGCCCGATGACGCGAGCAGCCGCATCGCCGCCAGACCCCATGCCGCCACCATCAACCACGCCGCTGTCCGTGCCATCGCCACCGCTGTCCGCTAACCACAACCTAACTCACGCACACACACATAAAAAAACGCCCTGCCTTCGACCGGCTGTGCCCGGACGAGGAAGGCATGTTCCAATCTAACGCATCAGACCATGATGAGATTGGCGAAGATGGGCGTTTTTGACGTTTTCTGACCTCTTCGCCTCGCCTCACTGGGGAGGCAGGGCGGTTTCGCGGCGGTAGCTCTCGCGGAAGTCGCGCGGCCCCATGCCGGAGGCGCGGCGGATGAAGCGGGCGAACGACTTGGGGTCACGGAAGCCGCATTTGCGGGCGACCGTGGCGATGGGGTAGTCCGAGCCGCGCAGCAGCGCATAGCCCCGCACCAGGCGCCGGTTGAGGATCTCGCGTCCCGGCGGACTGAGGCGCTCCTGCCGGAACAGGCGCGTCAGCTTCGCCCGGGACACCTGGAGGGCGTCACAGAGAAAGTCGACGGACAGGTCAGGGTCGTCCAAGTGGCGCATGAGGAGCTGCTTGGCGCGCTCCATGAGGCGTTCGTCGGAGCCCCCGTCCAAGTCCGTGAGGCTGACGCAGGCGATGAAGTCGAGGATGAGCGCGCAGAGGTGCCGCTGGTCGAGCTCGCTGTTGGAGCTCGCCGTCTTGACGAGCTCCTGCCAGAGCTTCTCGCCGCTGCGCTGCAGGACGAGGAAGCGCGGCAGCGAGTAGGCGAGCAGCGTCGCCTCGGCCAAAGGCCCCAGAAAGCTGATGACGCGAATGTGGCAACTGTCCGAGAGCGTCTCCAGGTGGTACTGGTCCAGCGCCAGCGTGTGGAACACGCCTCCGCTGTCCAGGATGCGCTCCTCGCCACCGACATGGACGCAGCACTGCCCCGAAACCACCCAGAACAGATTGACGTTGCGCGTGTAACTGCCACCTTTCTTATAGGTTTGTCCCCGTTTCATCCGGAACTCGTTCAGTGCCTCCAGGTAGAAGGGTAGGGGATGGCGGGAGGTGAAGGTGTCGGCGTTCGTCACGAACATCGTGGGAGGACTCCAGAGGGGGGCTTCGGGAACGGCAGGAGGCGTTCAACTCGTTGTGGGGCATGGAACAGCATGACATGACGGAGGCACTTTGCGCCTTTCCGTGGCGAGAAGCGCCGTCCCTTCGCCCCCTACCATAGTCCGACGTCGCCAACTTGCAAGTGCTGACACGCATCGGATGCCGCACCCGCTGTGCCCCTCGTGCGAAGATACCACCTTATGATATAAAATGACTACTTGATTATCATGGGTGATGACTAATATTATTAATCCTGTTTTTCGAGTTCCATTAAGATGCAATTGCTGTAGGATTTAGGAGACAGAATCATGGGTAGTCGGGAGAAGTCCATGAGGGGCGAAAGACGACGATGCTTTACGCTGATTGAGTTGCTGGTGGTGATAGCGATCATCGCGATACTGGCGGCGATGCTGCTGCCGGCGCTGTCGAAGGCGCGTGAGAAGGCGCGAGGCGTCAGTTGCCTGAACAACCTGAAGACGAATGGCCTGCGCCTGGCGATGTATGCGGACAACTACGACGACTGGCTGCCCGCCGTCAGCAGCGACAAGACATGGGCCATGCGGCTCAAGTATGAGGACGGCGAGACCTCGGATGTCTGGAAGTACTCGGGCTATGTGACGTACCGCTGCGGCTCGTCGGAGATCGGCACGCCCGAGACGACCTCCCCCTGGTTCACTTACGGCATGAACGTCTGGCTCTCCGGCGGCTGGTCCATCGAGAAGCCGGCGCGCCGCGCGACCATCCAGACGCTGAACCGTGAATGGGTGCCCGGCACGTCCCCCTCGTCCGTCATGATTCTCTGCGACACCCTGAACGTCTCCTCGGACGGCAAGAAGAGCCAGAGCTACATGTATCCGGCCGGCAGCTGCTACCTCAACCTGTGCCACAACGCGCGCGCCAACATGCTGATGCTCGACGGCTCCGCGCACGCCCACGGCATCAGCGGCGCCACGGCCGCCAAGAACTCAGCGAACGCCGCCAACGCCCTCGTCAACGGAACCAAGACCACCTTCTGAAGGAACCCCAACCATGAGAAAGATCCTCCTTGCCAGTCTGCTCGCGCTGGCCTCCATGCTGTCACAGGCCCAGGAGCTCCTCCCCAACCTCCGCCTGCTCCCAGGCGGGCTCCAGGTCATCGAGCGCGAGAACGCCGCCACCTCGCCCTTCGACACCAAACAGAACCTCAAGCACGCCGACCAGGTCGTCCGCATCGACTTCATGGATCTCCAGACCTCCCCGCAGGCGGGGAAGCTCCGCTGCGACGGCCTGCGCCAGGAGGGCGACATCGCTGTCGGTGACGTGCCGTTCCGCTACACCGCCACCGCCGAGAGGCGAGACGCTGCCACCGTCGCCTACACCGTCTCGCTGACGCGTGACGAGGCGGCCGCCATCCGCGAGTCCTTCATCAGCATCCGCATGAGCTCGTCCCTGCTGGATGTGCCTGTCCGGCTGAGGCAGGTGTCCGACAAGGGCAGCTGGACGCATCAGCTGACGTATCCGAAGGAACACCAGGGCGGCTGGCTCTGGTCGTCCCAGCAGGGCGCTCCCGTGAGCGAGGTCGTCATCCCCATGCTGCGCGGCGAACTCGTCGTGTCGGGTCTGACGGCCTCCGCCATGGCCTGCAAATACGGCACCCTCACCCCCAACCTCAGACTCTATCTCGCCAAGGGCGAGACCCGGGACATCCGCGCCTCCTTCACCGTCTCCTACCGTCCCTACGAGGCCGAGTCCATCGACCTCCGCGCCGCCATGAACATGGGCTTCGCCGATGACCAGGCCGACGACGGCAAGGGCGGCTGGACAGACCAGGGCCCCGACAACGACCTCCGCATGATGACGCCCGGACGCCGCACCTTCGTCAACGTCCCCCTCGAGGTCGTCGACCCCGCCGCCAACGGCGGCCGCTCCGTCATCGCCCTCGGCTGCAACGAGCGTCCGCAGCTCCCCCGTGAGGCGACGATACCCGTGGGCGGCAGGCGCTTTCGCCGCCTCCACTTCCTCCATGCCGACGCCTGGGGCAAGCGCAAGGAGGTCGGCGTCATCTCCGTCCGCTACACGGACGGCACCTCCCAGGACATCATCGTGACGGACGGCAAGGACATCGCCAACTGGTGGGATCCCAAGTCCGTCACGAACGCGGCCGTCGCCTGGCAGGGCCAGAACCGCCAGGCGTTCCTGGGGCTGCTGCTCAGCCGCTTCGACGTCCAGGACAAGCCCATCGAGTCGCTGAAGCTGACGAGCTCCGGCAACTCCGTGTGGCTGGTGCTGGCCATCGCCGGCAGCCGCGCCCCGCACATCCCCTTCCCCGAGGCGGACGCCGAAGTCCTGGAGGTCCCCGTCACCCTGGACAGCCGCGACTGGAGCGAATTCCGCATGACCGTCGCCCGCAAGCGCCGCGTCCCCGGCAGCGCCCTCGACTTCTCCTTCCTCCTCGACGCGCCCGCAGGCAAGCATGGCTTCGTCCGAGCCGACGGCGAGAACTTCGTCTTCGAGAACCGCCCCGGCGTCCCCGTCCGCTTCAACGGCGGCAACCTCTGCGGCGACATCGCCACCCGCTACACCCATGAGGAGGCCGACATCCTCGCCGAACTCATGGCCAGCTACGGCTTCAATGCCATCCGGCTCCACCACTTCGACAAGGATCTCATCGACGCCGCCAAGACCGACGGCTCCGTCCATCCCGAGCGCCTCGACCATCTCCATTACCTGGTCTCCGCCTTCAAGAAACGCGGCATCTACACCACCATCGACCTCTACACCTGCCGCACCGAGGGCTTCCCCGAACCCTTCAAGGGCATGTTCGACGTCAAGAGCCGCATGGTCTTCGACAAGGCGCTCCGCGACAACCTCATGAACTTCGCGCGCACTCTCCTCACCCCCGTCAACCCCTACACCGGACTGGCGCTCAAGGACGACCCCGCGCTCATCACCATCGGCCTCATCAACGAGGACCCCGTCATGACCGTCCATGACCAGTTCAAGTACCCTAACGCCGACCCCGAGCAGCACCGCCGCATCCGCGATGCCTTCGAGCCCTGGTGCCGCGCCCACGGCGTCACCCCGTCCGAAAAGCCCTCGCTCGAGCTCTACACCCGCTTCCTCAATGACCACCAGGTCGCCATCTACCGCGAGATGACCCAGGCCCTCCGCGACATGGGCGCCCGACAGCTCACCTCCGACATCTCCTGCCTGTCCCTCTCCATCTACGCCTTCCCGCGCAGCCAGTTCGACTACGTCGACAACCACTACTACTTCTCGCATCCGCACGCGCTGGGCGCCGCCTGGGCCTTCCCCAGCAGCTACAGCAACGACATCCATGCCACCTCGCTCTACCGCAACATGTCCCGATGCTTCTCCTCGCGCATCCTCGACAAGCCACTCACCATCACCGAATACAACTTCTGCGCCCCGAATGAGGCGCGCCACGAGGGCGGACTCGCCATGGGGAGCCTCTCCGCCTTCCAGAACGCCTCCGGCATCTTCGTCTTCGACTTCGCCGGCTATGGCCACAGCACCCGCTGGAACCCCATCCGGCAGGAGGGCGGACACATGGGATGGTTCGGCGTCAGCAACGACCCCATCCGTGTCCTCTCCCAGCGCATCATCTCCCTCCTCTACCTCCGTGGCGACGTGACCCCCGCACCCAGGGAAGGCGCCAGCATCCTCACCGTCACCCCAGACGACTACAGACGCGAGGACGTCCAGGGCTTCGGCTTCTTCCGCTCCGCCAAGGACGCGGAAATTCCCGAACGCTTCGCACAGCTCGCCTTCCGCACCAAAATCGCCATGACCGCCGCGCCGACCGTCCCCAAGGGCCATCTCTCCCTCGCTGACCTCTCGGACTCCGACAAGCCCCTGAAGACCGCCGGCAACGGCGTCTTCGACCCCGACAACGGACGCATCGTCAGCTCCACCGGCGAAATCCACCTGGACGCCAAGGCAAAGTCCATCCGCGTCGTGACGCCACGAAGCGAGGGCTTCCTCGTCTCGGGCAAGGCCGCCAAGGGCGACCGCCTCGCCGTCTCCGGAAGCACCACGCTCTGCACCGTCTTCGCCAGCGCCATGGATGGCCAGACCCTCGCCGACACCCGACGCGCCATCGTCTTCCACCTCACCGATGTCCAGCCCACCGGACGCAAGACGACGCGCCTGGGCGACCGCTACATCATCTACGGCTGGGGCAAGATGACACCCTATCTGCTGCGCCACGGCCAGGCCACGCTCCGCCTGCGGAACGCCGGCCAGGGCAAGCTGCGCATCAACGCCCTGGACGTCAACGGCACCGTGCTGGCCCCGGTCCCCTTCACCGAGGAGCAGGGCGTCATCACCTTCACGGCGGACACGGCGCGCTACGGCGCCATGGCCTATGAGCTCGTCCGCGAGTGACGACGACAAACTGAGCTGAAGCCAGACAGACGGTCAACCCGCAACACCCTCGACCAGGCTGTGCGGGTTGACCGTTATTTTGTGTGAACACTCACTAAAACGCCACCTCCCGCCGCCCGTTGCCACGACACAAGAAAACCGCCTAACGCATTGTGTGTTAGGCGGTTAGAATGGTGGGCGCCGGGGGGCTCGAACCCACGACCTTTTGGGTGTAAACCAAATGCTCTGACCAACTGAGCTAGGCGCCCTCTACGAAATCGACAAGCAAGGTGTGAGGCACCTGAACCAGTCGGCTGACACAAAAAACTCTATACTATAACGCCTCTTCGCCTCAAGGCAAGCGGGCAGCCCGCTCCGTTAGGCATAGGAAGGCCTCCTTTGGGGCGGAGCCCTTAGTTCTGTGCCTCCAGGACACTCCAGCCGAAGTGGGCGCGGTGTGCGCGGAGCGTCTCGGCGTTGACCACCTCCAGTTTGCTGCCCCATGGCCCCAGGCGTCGTTTCAGCATTCTGGTCATCAGCTCAAGCGGAACGAGCTGTCCTTGGGGGTATAGGCCCGAGGAGTAGGGCACCCTGGGCGATTCAAAGTGAAAGACCAGACGGATGTCCTGACTGGCGGCTCTCCAGGCATGGAGCCTGTTCCGTTCCTCGTCCAGGTCGCTGAAGATGCTACCTGTCCATAGTCCAAACAGCGTGTCGCGGAACTTCTTGGCGACCTCATCCGCAATATGCTCCAGTGGAGGGTTTGTCTGTCTCCGATAGTCCTTGACCTCAATCAGAATCAGTGCATGTGCTTGCTGGAGAATCAGGTCGATGCCCTTGAGTCCATCATAGGTCTTTCGCCTGGAGCAGGAGCCAAAGTCAGGGCAGTTCACCTTTCGGCATTCTCGGCTGGGGCATTGCTCACATTCACAGCGGAACTGGAAGGCGTTGCTGAGTCTTTTGAAGAACAGGAATTCGTCATATTTCCAGGCTTGGCAGCCATCGGGGAACAGGAATTCCAGGGAGTCCACTTTCATGGCTGTCTGCCTCAGTTGCGCTCGTTCAGGATGCGTTCCGCCTGTCTGATCTCCTCGCTGAGCGCGACGATTTCCCGTAGGTCGGCCGTATCGTGGCTCTGGTCGATGGTGCCATCGGCATGGAGGGCGAAGTATTTGGTCTTGCGGTCGTGTCCTGACTTTCGGGTCAGATGCTCCAGCTCTCTGAGGAGAAACAGGCTATGCGTGGTGATGAACACCTGAATGTCCAGCTCCTGTGAAAGGGTGAAGATGGCGTTGGCCAAGGTGGTGATCAGCCTGGAGTTCATGTTGGCTTCCGGTTCATCCCAAAGCAGATAGCCCCTGTTCCGGAGAGCGCCGTTGAGGATGACCTGAGTCAGCATGCCCATTTTGCGCCATCCTTCCGCGACGAGGTTGATTTCCATGTCGCCGGCTCTGTCGCTGTCGCCCTGGAGCTGCATATAGAAGGAATCGCCGTTGCGGTTCAGGTGGATATGGCCGCCGATGGCCTCCTCCAGCATCGTGACCCATGTCTTGGTTCTTGTCTCGTGGGCGCCTTTCAGGTAGGATTTCCCCAGCAGGAGCATGGTGTCGCGGTAGGTCTCGTCGTACTGCATGTAGAACTCGTCGTACATGGCGACAAAGCGCGGATAGAGCGTCAGCAGCTCCTTGGCGGGGAAGTAGATGGGCTTCGGCACATTCAGTGCCTGGGGCCAGACGCTGAAGTTGACCTCCGTCTTACTGTTGGTCGCGAAGCTGAAGGTGGCGTTATGGCGTGCGTCCCGGTGTTGCAGGGCGATGGTCGCGCGTGCTCGTCCCTGTTTGCGGGTGGTGAGGCGTCCGAGCTGGTCTGGTCGGAAGACATTGTACAGCTTCCGAGCCATGGCCTGCTGCAGCGTCTGTCTGGTGTAGGAGCCGTCAGGTGAGCACTTGCACTCACCATAGCCGCTGAGAATGGCGTACAGCAGCTTCAGGATATGGGTTTTGCCCGTGCCGTTCTCGCCAATGAAGACATTCAGGTTGTCTGCAAATTCCAGATGGGCCTCTTTCAGCGCCGTGAAGTTCTCTGTAGACAGCTTCTGTATCATGGTGTCTCCTGTCGGGAAGGCGTGCGCCGCATCCGCGGAGGGCGCGGATGCGGGCGGAAAAAGGGGCTGGATTAGGGCGTCAGGCGCTTGGGGCTGCGGAAGAGGAACATGGCCTCGTTGATGTGGAGTCCGACGAGGAGCATGGTGAGGCGGTCGACGCCGATGCCGAAGCCGCCGTGCGGCGGGCAGCCGTACTTGAAGAACTCGAGGTAGAACTTGACGTCCTCGGCGAGTCCCTTCTCCTCGGCCTGCTGCTTGAGCTGCTCGTAGCGGTGCTCGCGCTGGGCGCCGGTGGTGATTTCGGTGCCGCGCCAGATGAGGTCGTAGCCCTGGGGGACGCCATTCTCGTCGCGCATATGGTAGAAGGCGCGCTTCTCGGCGCTGTAGTCGGTGACGAAGAGGAATTCGTGGTTGAACTTCTTCTTGACGAGGTCGTAGCTGAGGCGTTCGGCTTCGGTGGTGAGGTCGCCGCGCTCGGCCTCGGGGCAGACATAGCCGAATTCGCGCTCCAGCTCGTCGTAGAGGTCGGTGAGCTTCATGACGGGGAAGGGGGTGGTGGGGACGACGACGGGCAGTCCGAACGTCTGCTCAATCTGGTCGCCGTACTGGCGCTTGACTTCGCCGAGCATGTAGGTGAGCAGCTCCTCCTCCATCTTCATGACGTCACGGAAGGAGGTGATGTAGCTGAACTCGAGGTCGAAGCCGGTGAATTCGGTGGCATGCTTGTTGGTGAAGGACTTTTCGGCGCGGAAGACGGGGCCGACCTCGAAGATGCGCTCGAAGCCGCCGGCCATGGCCATCTGCTTGTAGAACTGCGGGCTCTGGGCGAGGTAGGCCTTGGTGTCGAAGTAGTCGACGGCGAAGACGTCGGCTCCGCTCTCGGAGGCGGCGCCGATGAGCTTGGGCGTGTGGATCTCGAGGAAGTTGCGCTGGAGGAGGAAGTCGCGGAGGGCGCGGACCATGGCGGTCTGGGCCTTGAACATGAGCTGGTTGCGGTCGGCGCGGAGGTCAACCCAGCGGTAGTCGATGCGGAGGTCGATGGCCGACTTCTCGATGGCCGGCTTCTTCTTGGTGGCCGGGATGTCCTCACGCGCAATCGGCAGCGGCGCGGCAGCGGACAGCACCTCGATGGACTCCGGAATGACCTCCAGACCGTTCAGCTTCACATACTCGGAGGCGTGCGCGACGCCCGTCACGGAGATGACCGAGTCCAGGGTGATCGTGTCCAGCGTCGCGACCAGCTCGGGATGCGACTCCTTCTCGACGGTCACCTGGACTTTGCCGGTGATGTCCTTGAGGACGATGAACGCCATGCTGCGGCTGTTGCGGAAGTTCTCGACGAAGCCGCAGAGGGTGATGGTCTTCTCCAGGTTGTCCCGGACGTCATTGATGTAGGTTCGTTCCATGGGTGTGGCAGGTTCCTTGCTGGTTGCTCAGACTGACTATGGTTGGGTGGGTTGAGGCGATGTGAGGTGTGCGGGCCGTCCGTCAGCCGTTGCGCTGTCGCCTGAGGGCGAGCATCTTGCGCGCGCCGAGGACGACGAGCATCAGGGCGAGGACAAGGAGTCCGACGGAGACGGCGACGAGGATGCCGGAGCGGCTGATGATGAGCTCGACCAGCGCCCAGATGCTGATGGTCAGCATGAAGAGCATCGGCAGCAGGGCGAAGAGGACGGGGCGTTTCGTGCGCATCAGCCAGAGCGTCACGGACAGCAGCGTGAGGGCGGCCAGCAACTGGTTGGAGGAGCCGAACACCGGCCAGATGGCGGCGCCCTCGCCGCTCAGCGCCAGCCAGCCGGCCAGGACGACGACCAGCAGCGTGCTGATCCAGCGCGAGGCCAGGATGGCGCGGACAGGGCAGGCGCAGGCGGCCTTGCCGTCGGCGGCGCCAGGCTGGGGCTGCGCCGCCTTCGTCTCCTGGTCGTCGGCGGGGACGGGCGGGAGGACGAGCTCCTGCCAGACGAAGCGGCAGAGGCGCGTCGCGGTGTCGAGGGAGGTGAGCATGAAGGCGGAGATGGCCAGCGAAATGAAGGTGAGGCCGAGGTTGTAGGGGATGTGGAGCGTCTGGGCGAAGTGGGCGAGGCCGGCGGCGAACGCGCCGGCGGGCGGGACGGACTTGCCGAGCTTGGCGGTCAGGGCGCTGAAGTCGTTGAGCGGGAGGTAGCAGACGGAGATGATGGCGATGATGGCCAGGACGCCCTCGACGAGCATGGAGCCGTAGCCGACGGGCAGGATGTGCGACTCGCGGTCAATCTGCTTGGACGAGGTGCCGGAGGCGACAAGCGCATGGAAGCCGGAGCAGGCACCGCAGGCGATGGTGACGAAGAGCAGCGGGAAGACGCCCGGCTTGCCGGGGATGGCCTCCGCGAACATTGGCGCCTCCAGGTGCGGATGGGCGCAGAAGATGCCGGCGATGCCGATGAGCATCATGGCGTAGAGCAGGTAGGAGTTGAGGTAGTCGCGCGGCTGAAGCAGCACCCACACCGGCAGGATGGACGCGCAGGCCGCATAGTAGAGCAGAATGAGTATCCAGACGATGAGGGCCAGCTTCGGGTCGCCGAGAATGGCCGTCAGGTCGAGCGGGATCACCGTCCCCAGCCACACGCAGACGAACAGCAGCGGCACGAACACGATGCTGCCCTCCGTCAGCGTCACAATCTTGCGCCCGATGGCCACGCCGAAGACGGGCGCCATCAGGATAAACAGGATGGAGGCTGTCGCGACGGACGGCGTGGCGAGGAAGCCCTGCGCCACCTGGAGCGTGAACACGGCGACCACCAGCAGCAGCGCCGCCAGGCAGAAGAGCAAGAAGATCTGGCGCCCCGCGTAGCCCAGCTCGTTCTGGATGACGTAGGCGATGGAGCGGCCGCGGTTGCGGACGGAGAGGAACATCGCGGCGAAGTCGTGCATGGCGCCGATGAGAATGCACCCCAGCACAATCCAGAGGATGGCGGGCCCCCAGCCCAGGTAGGCGGCCAGCACGGGGCCGACGATGGGGCCCGCGCCCGCTATCGAGGCGAAATGGTGCCCGAAGAGGACCGGCATCGGCGTCGGGCAGTAGTCGATGTCATCGCGCAGCGTGTGCGAGGGGCAGGGGCGCTTCGGGTCGATGCCGAAGACGCGCTTGAGGTACCCGCCATAGGCGACAAACGCGATGGCGAACACGGCAAGGCCAAATCCCAGAAGAGCGGCACCATTCATGAGCAGGCGTTTTTACGGGCCTCCAGCCCGGGCAGACGCCTTCGGCGTCCGCCAGTTTTGAGGAAAGGGGAAAATCATGGCGGTCCGCTGGACGCGACCGTCTCGGACAAATGGAATTCGTCACGTCAGTCAATATATTTCCAAATTGGCATTTGTCATGCGGCGCTGTGGGCGTTCTTTTGCCTCGGGTGCGCCGTGTGGCCCGTCCAGGTTGGGTCAGGTTTGGTTTGGCGTCAGGCAGAGGAGCAAGGACAGCAGATGGACAGAGACAAGGCATATGCCACGGCGGACGAGCTGTTTGGGGCGGCGGAGCGCGCCGCCATCGAGGGCTTCTACGCGAGCTATGAGCCGGCGCAGGCCAAGTTCGAGTACCGTGCGCTGGCCGACCAGGTGGGAACTGTGCGCAACATCTTCTACGGCGACTCCATCACGCAGGTCTGGCCGCTTCACGAGTTCTTCCCCGGCGTCAGCATCCTGAACCGCGGCATCGGCGGCGACAACGCGGTCGGGCTCCATCTGCGCCTGGAGGCGGACGTCCTGCGGTACCGCCCCGAGCGCGTCTTCATGATGGTCGGCATCAATGGCATCGGCTGGCCCGAGGACCTGACCGTCGCCCGCATCACCTATGTCGCCCACGAGATGCTGGAGCGCGGCATCCGCGTCTGGCTGGGCAGCATCTGCCCGCTGCGCTTCCCCGACAAGTGGGACCGCTTCCAGTACCAGGACCGCATCGTCCGCGTCAACGCGAGGCTGGCGGAATGGGCGGCCGCGCATGGCTGCGGCTTCCTCGACTACCATGCCGCCCTCCGCGACGGCGATGGGCAGTTGCGCGCGGAGTTCGCCCGGCCGGACGGCACCCATCTGCTGCTGCCCGCCTATGTCGTCATGTCACGGCTCGTCGCGCCTCATTTGGCGCGGTGACAGGCTTGAAATTCAGGCTTTTGGCATGATATTTCAATAGACCCTGTCTTTATTCTCACGGAAAAGAACCCTTTTGTGTCAGAATGGAGCATGCCAATGTCAAGAAGTAAAAAAGCCATGATGAAGATTTTGCTGTGTGTGGGAGCATTGCTGGTCTGCCTGCCCTGCCAGGGCTGGCCGTGGAGCCGCGACAACCAGCGTCAGGTTCGCGACGAGCTGCTGCGGCAGGCGGACGCCATCGCGGCCTCCGCCAGCCAGCTCCTGCTTCACCCCGGACACCGCGAGGGGCTGCGGCAGCTCGTGGACCTGAAGTGCGCCTATGTCCGCTTTGCCGCCGCCAACGCCAGAGAGGCCCGCAGGGCCATGGAGGACGATGGCGTCGAGCGGCGCCTCGAGCGCACCGAAAAGCTGCTCGAGCGGGTGTTCCGCAGCGTCGACCGCGGACAGCTCGTCGATGAGCTCCAGCGCGCCGGCTACTACGATTTCGATGACTTCGAGGACCTCGACGACGACTGCCTCGATGACCTGGAGCCGAGGCACCGCGACAAGTACCTCCATCATCCCAAGTGGCAGCGGGCGCAGCCGCCGGCGCCTCCCGCCGTCCAGCCCGGTCGCCCGGCGCCTCCGCCGGCACGTCCCGGTCAGGGACCGGGGCCAGGGCCGGGGCAGCCGCGTCGCTGAACAGGCAGCAACGCATGAACGTAGCACAGACAGTTGATGAGTGAGTTGATAAGGAAACGAGCGATGATTTGGACGAGAAGCGGACAGGAGTCTGGCGTCGGCCGGCGAGGAATGGGTGGGATGGCCATGCGCGGCATGGCGCTGGCGCTGGCGCTGTCCTGTGCGTCGGCGAAGGCCCAGTCGCTGGCGGCGCAATTTGAGGAGATGCTCAAGAAGTCGCCGGCGGAGCAGATGAAGATGATGTCGCTGATCAAACCGGCGGATCTTCAGGCGAAGGTGCAGGCCATTCCTCCGCAGCAGATGCCGGCGCTGTTCGGCAGGCTGCTCGACGACAACCGCGTGCCCGCCCAAATCTATATGCTAGTCTGGCAGGCGATGACGCCGCAGCAGCGCGAGGATGTCCCACGAGCCCTCACCCAGGCGCAGCAGGTGCGCCTCCAGCAGCTCCTCAACGCACCCGCCAAGCAGAGCACGGGACAGCTCCCCATGGCCCGCGCCAACAAGCCCGTCAAGATGTACATCGACATGGCCAACTGGCAGGTCAAGGTCGTGACCCAGGCCCAGGAGAACGCCCTCCAGGAGACGCGACGCCAGATGGTCGAGGCCGGACAGCTCCAGCGAGTCCCCGACTCCGAGTACCTCCCCGGCAGCATCGAACTCATTCATATCCCCGCCGGCGTCTTCATGATGGGCAGCAGCCCCTCCGAACCCGGACGGATGTGCGACGAACAGCGACACGAGGTCAAGATCGAACAGGACTACTGGGTCGGACGCTTCGAGGTCACCCAGGAGCAGTGGAAGAAGGTCATGGGCGCCGAAGACCGCACCGACGTCTCCAACCCGCCACCGCCCGGAGTCCTCGAGATACCTATCCGCGTCCGCGGCCCCTACTACCCCATGTACAATGTCTCCTACGATGACGCCAAGACGTTCTGCACCAAGCTGGAGCGCCATCTGCGCCAGGCTCTCGCCAAGAGCCCCTACAAGCTCCCCGACAACCTCCAGGTGACACTCCCCACCGAGGAGGAGTGGGAATACGCCTGCCGCGCCGGCAACATGACCGCCTTCAGCAACGGTGACACCCTCCTCGCACGTGACGCCGTCTACCACGTCGGCAGCGTCAAGAGACTCGTCAAGGTCGAGAAGAAGGACAACAACAACGGCGGCGAGTACTACGGCCCCGAGATGCAGACGGAACGCAAGACCAACACGCCCGAATACCGCACCGAGGAGGTCGCCTACACGCCCTCCATGAAGCTCGTCGGCACCTGCAACCCCAACGCCTTCGGACTCTATGATATGCATGGCAGCGTCTGGGAATGGTGCGCCAACCCCTACTACCTCTACGGCAGCGACGCCGCCCGAGCCATCGGCCTCAGCCGCCGTGGCGGACGAACCGGCATCGCCCGCGGCGGCTCCTGGTACAGCTTCGCCGACAGTTGCCGCAGCGCCCGGAGGCTCGACCTCAACAGCAACACCCGCCAGAACAACATCGGCTTCCGCATCGTCATCACCCAGCGCTGACGACACACACGTTCCTGCCCCCGGCGCCCCTCCGCGCCGGGGGCTTTTTTGCGCCTCGCTTCGCTTTTCTCGCCTCGCTTCGCTTTTCTCGCCTCGCTTCGCTTTTCTCGCCTCGCTTCGCTCGGCGTTTTTTTCTTTTCTTTTCGTCACTCTCGTCGCTTCTTCTCGCCTCGCCTCGCTTCGCTCGGCGTTTTTTTTCCTTTTCGTCACTCTCGTCACTCTCGTCACTCTCGTCGCTTTCTTTCGCCTCGCTTTTCTCGCCTCGCTTCGCTCGGCGTTTTTTTCTTTTCGTCACTCTCGTCACTCTCGTCACTCTCGTCGCTTTTTTCGCCTCGCTTCGCTCGGCGTTTTTTTGTGTTGTTTTGTGTGTTTTTCCCCATAGG
>CALZPA010000015.1 GCA_945827525.1 uncultured Lentisphaeria bacterium
AGGAGACACGAAAGATGAAGAAGAGACACGCCATGCTACTGGCCTTTGCGGCGACCGCGCTGGGCGCGGTATCGGCGCTGCAGGCCGCCGTCAAGCCGGCTCCCGTGTTCGCGGACCATATGGTGCTGCAGCGTGAGCTGGACGTCCCCGTCTGGGGCACAGCCGACGCCGGCGAGGAGGTCGCCGTCGCGTTTGCGGGCCAGCGTCTGACCGCCACCGCCGACGAACAGGGGCAGTGGATGGTCCAGCTGAAGGGCCTGCAGGCCAACGCCGAGCCGCAGGAGCTCACCATCACCGGCAAGGACAGCAGCGTCACCATCCGGGACGTCCTCGTGGGCGAGGTCTGGCTCTGCTCGGGACAGTCCAACATGGAGATGCCGCTGTGGACGGGGCAGTCCCACTGGGGCAACGTCGACGGCGACAAGATCGCCGACGCCAGCGCCAACCCGCTCATCCGCACCACCCGGATGCGTCCCTACGACTGGAGCCCCCTCCCGCGCACCGACTTCCCGATGGCCTGGGAGGCCATCGGCCCCGACAACGCGCGCAGCTTCTCGGCCGTCGCCTACTTCTTCGGGCGTGAGCTGCAGGCCCAACTGAAGATGCCCATCGGCCTGGTCACGTCCCACTGGGGCGGCACACGCATTGAGCCCTGGACGCCGCCCTGCGGCTTCGACAGCGTGCCCGAGCTGAAGGACATCGCCACCGCCGTCAACGCCAAGCTGCCGAACCATCCGGACTACGGCGCGGCCGTCGCCGAGGTGAACAAGGCGTATGGCGACTGGCTGACCACGTTCAACCAGGCGGCCGTCGCCAAGGGCGCACTCCCCGAGCCGCCCGCGTTCCCCGAGAAGCTGAAGCCGTGGACGCACCACCAGCAGCCCACCGTCCTCTACAACCGGATGCTCTATCCGTTCGTCCCGTTCGCGTTCCGCGGCGCCATCTGGTACCAGGGCTGCTCCAACTTGCACGACGCCATGCTCTACAAGCACAAGATGCAGGCGCTCTTCAACGGCTGGAAGCAGGTCTTCCGCAACCCGAACCTCCAGTTCTTCTTCGTCCAGCTCGCGCCCTACCGCTACGGCAACAACTGGGAGGCGCTCCCGCGCCTGTGGGAGGCTCAGGAGGCGTTCACCCGCGAGAACGAGCCGCAGGTCGGCATGGCCGTCATCAATGACTGGGGCGACTTCAAGGACATCCATCCCCACCACAAGGAACCCGTCGGCAAGCGCCTTGCGAACCTCGCCCTCAACCGCACCTACGGCCGCGCCGACATCCGCCCCGACTTCCCCAGGCCCAGCAAGGCCGCCGTCGAGGGCAACGCCTACGTCGTCTCCTTCGACCATGTGAAGGCCTGGAAGACCAAGGACAACAAGCCCTTCACCAACTTCGAGATCGCCGGACTCGACGGCATCTTCCATCCCGCAGACGTCGCCGTCCGCAACGGCACCGAGCTCGCCATCAGCTCCGCCGAGGTCGCCAAGCCCTTCCACGTCCGCTACCTCTGGCACCACACCAAGGAAGGCGAGGTCTTCAACGAGGAGATGCTCCCTCTCGGAGCCTTCCGCTTCTCCCAGGACATCACCGAAAAGGACGTCCTCGACAGCCTCGGCGAACAGCGGCTCGTCTACGTCGTCGAGCCCACCGACGGCAAGACCAACAACAACCAGGTCAACTACCTCACCGACAACGCCGCCGCCATCACCGGCAAGGTCAAGCGCGTCACCTACTTCATCGACGCCACCACCAAGGCTGGCGAACGCAACTGGATGGCCGTCGGCATGGACGCCTTCACCGAGGACGCCAGCAAGTGCGGCGTCCCCATCGCCGCCACCAAGGCCCATTTCCAGACCAAAGTCCGCAACCTCATCGTCCTGACCAACGTCCCCAACATCCCCACCGGCTCCTTCGACGAGGGCAACATCGAATTCTGGCCCAACAACTACGCCGTCGACAATGGCCTGCGTCTCCCCGGCGCCAACACCCGCGTCTATGACTTCGACGACAAGCTCTCCCCCCCGGAGAAAGGCTATGGCAGCATGCAGATCCACCTCTTCAAGCAGCGCACCACCCTCTTCGCCTACAACTGCTTCAACGCCCGCCAGAACGCCGACTTCGGCTTCGGCAACTCCACCGGCAAGACCGCCGACTGGACCTTCACCGGCAACCTGAAGAACTACCAGACCGTCCGCATCTCCGTCTACGTCACCACCGAGTGACGCTCCCCTGACTGAAACGTTCTCGACCTGGGCGGCGTCGGCCACCTCCCCGCGGCCGGCGCCGCCCGCCTTCTGTCTCCCATTTTCCACCCACCAGGAGCCCCACCGATGAACCCCATCAAGCTGTGGCCAGGCCAGCCCGAGCTGACCGCCTCCATAACCCCCTTCCTCCTCGACGGCGACACCCCGCGCGCCGCCATCCTCGTCATCCCCGGCGGCGGCTACGGCTGCGTCTGCGAGACCACCGAGGGAAGCCCCATCGCCCGACGCTTCAACGAGCTCGGATACCACGCCTTCGTCCTCGACTACCGCGTCGCGCCCCACCGCTTCCCCGCGCCCATCCAGGACGCCATGCGCGCCGTCCGCACCATCCGCGCCCACGCGGACGAATGGCACGTCATCCCCGACCGCATCGCCTCCTGCGGCTTCTCCGCCGGCGGACACCTCGCCTGCGCCCTCGGCGTCCTCCAGTCCCATGTCAACGCCGACGCCGGCGATGCCATCGACCGCCAGGACGCCCGCGTCAACGCCATGGTGCTGTGCTATGCCGTCCTCTCGCTGGAGCCCTGGAGCAACGTCGGCACGGCCGTCAACCTCACCGGCGGCGACCCCGACATCCTGCGGCTCTGCTCACTGGAGAAGCAGGATCTCTCGGGCGCCCCGCCCGCCCTCGTCTGGGCCACCGCCGCCGACCAGCTGGTCGACTGCCGCAACAGCATCGTCTTCGCCCAGGCCATGTTCGCCGCCAAACGCCCCTGCGAACTCCATCTCTTCCCCTTCGGTTCCCATGGCATGCTCCTCGGACTCGACACCCGCGATGTCGGAGCCTGGACGCAGACCACCCGGAACTTCCTCGAGACCCAATGGGAAATGCGCGACCTCGACGGAGCCCCCATGGAACGCTACACCAACGCCTATCAGGCTCAGCGCGAACAGACGCCCACTACCAATCCAACATTTTGATTTTTTTGCAAATACAATTATATTAAAATCATTTCAATCAACTGGGCTGGAGCTCTTGCCGACGGCACGGGGAGACTTTCTCCTGCGGACGTTACGAGGCCAGATTTCCAGTCACAAACTGACATGACACCCCCTGGCGGTCTCAACCTCATGCAAAAAACGGAGCATAGCGACCTCGTTGCTGGCCAAGCGTCCCGCGACGCCCTGTCGCCTGCTCCGCCGCTATCTTCCCCTGAAGACCGCCAGTTTCCTGCCGTTGGTGGCGCATTACCCCCCCCCGAGGCTGGCGCATCCGTCATCAGCCCGACAGTCTGGCGACGGACGGCACTACCAAGAGCAGGGGGAGATGTGCAGGTGCAAATGAGGCAGGAGAACCGAACCTACAATGTGCTGATGGTGGACGACGAGAAGCTGGTCTGCTTCACGGTCGCCGCCTTTCTGCGCCACACCGAATTCAGGCTGGTGACGACGAACACGGTGTCCGAGGCGCTGCACAGGCTGCAGCACTCCAAGTTCGACATCATCATCTCGGATGTGGTGATGGAGTCCCTGGATGGCTTCGCGTTCCGCGAGGAGGTGCGCCGCGCCTACCCGCATCTGCCGTTTATCTTTCTGACGTCGATGACGAACAGCTCGGACAATGCGTTCTTCCTGCGGATCATGGACGACCTGTTCTCGTACTATGTGCCGAAGGACTCTGGGCGCGAGCTGCTGATACGGCGTCTGCGCCAGATAGCGTATGCGTTTGACCTGCACCTGCAGGCGCACCGTCAGACGCAGCAGATACACGAGAACCTGAAGCTGGCGAGTCTGGTCCAGCATGCGGTGCTTCCCTCGTGGGCCTACCGCAGCGACGCCTGCGAATTCAGCTATCTGTACCGTCCGCTGCACAAGATCAGCGGCGACCTGGTGGAGTACTATCCGCTGAAGCCGGGGCGGAGCGGGCTGTTCATCATCGGGGACATCTCGGGTCATGGCACCCAGGCGGCCCTGTCCATGATGGCCGTCCAGAGTCTCCTGCTCCTCACCGTCAAGGAGGAGAACGTCACCCACCCCGAGGAGATCGCGCGCATCGTCAACCAGTTCCTCTACGACCACCTGCCCGAGATGGTCTACATGTGCGCCCTCATCGTCTACTGGGACTTCGAGCACAACCTGCTCCGGATGCTCAACGCCGGACAGCCCGAGATGATCTGTCTCCGCGCCTCCACCGGCGAGATTCTCCCCGTCAACCCCGACGGACGCGGCACCACGCCGCTCGGCATGTTCCAGGAACTCGCCGTCTCCGCCGAGGATGTCGTCGAGATGACCTTCCCCGACGACGCCCTCTTCTTCACCTTCACCGACGGGCTGCTCGACCTCTCCCGCGACGAGGGCGGCGAACAGCCCATGAGCATCCCCGGCGTCCTGGACATCGCGCGGCAGAGCCTCGCCGACATCCGGCCGCAGGACGGCCTCTGGAGCCTCCCCTACCGGGGCTTCGCCCGCCTCGCCGACGCCGGCTTCACCCACCTCCAGGACGACTGCACCATGCTCGTCATCCGCAAACGGCTCCCCGAAGACGACGGCTCGCTCACACGCTGCATCCCCGCCGACCCCGTCGCCGCCGACCGCCTCGCCGCCGAATTCTCCGCCCATGTCGAGCAGATCCTCCACGACTCCGCGCTCGCCACCATGGTCGACCTCCTCCTCAACGAATTCCTCGCCAACGTCGTCCAGCATGGCCTCGACACGCAGACCCGACGACACGAGCGCCTCGTCGTCCACTGCGACCCGCTCCAGCCCGGACAGGACATCCGCATCGTCGTCTGGGATCATAGCCGGCCCTGGGACTCCTGCCGCCTCCGAACCCCGCCCATCGACGAGCCCAACCAGCGCCTCGACGAACTCAACAGCGCCAACGCCATCGCGGGACGCGGCATCCCCATCATGCAGGTCATCGCCCGAGACATCATCTGCAACCACTACAGCAGACTCAACGAGACCATCTTCGTCATCCCACAGACGGGCGAGGAGCTGATGGCATTCCCCGCCTCCCTGTCCCTAGACTGACGACGCCACCCCAACCAACCACATCACTCACTCACCGATACCTAACCGGAGACCATCCCCATGCCCATGAACGACGCCGTTCACAACTATCTCCTGAAGCAGGTCGGAGACGAAGACCTGCTCCAGGAGATCTACGCGGAATTCCTCACCAGCTTCCGCACCGGACTCGATGCGTTCAGGGCCGCCATGGAAGACCAGAACCAGGACAGAATGCGCCGCGCCGCCCACACCCTCAAGGGCAACGCCAGCATCGTCGGCGAAACCGCCATGAAGCAACTCGCCATCGACATGGAGAACGGCGTCATCGACCAGAAACACGACGTCTACCAGAATGCCCTCGACCAGCTCGAGGACGCCTTCCGAAAATGCCTATGACCCACAGGCCATGATAGCGACGACCAGAACCAGAACGAAGAGCCAGACCATTGACTCCGAGACGCTCAGACGCCTCGCGCATGAACTCGCCGCGCGCTCCGGACGCGGCGACTGCGTCATGCTGCGGATGCGCCTCTGGCGCCTGACCCTCGCCGTCTCCTATCTCCTCAAGCGCCTCCTCGACATTCTCGTCTCCGCCCTGGCCATCGTCGTCCTCGCGCCGCTGCTGCTCCTCATCGCCCTCGGCGTCAAGCTCTCCTCGCCCGGCCCCATCATCTTCTGCCAGACGCGCGTCGGACGCTTCGGACGCCACTTCCGCTTCTACAAATTCCGCTCCATGTACGCCGACGCCGAGCGCCGCAAGGCGGCGCTCCTCGGCCAGAACCAGTCCGCCGACGGCGTCATCTTCAAGATGCGCCATGACCCGCGCATCACGCCCCTCGGGCGCATCCTGCGCAAGACGAGCCTGGACGAGCTGCCGCAGCTCTTCAACGTCCTGCTGGGCGACATGAGCCTCGTCGGCCCGCGACCGCCCCTCCCCTCCGAAGTCCAGCTCTACTCCCTCGAAGACCGCAAGCGCCTCAACGTCACGCCCGGCATCACCTGCATCTGGCAGATCTCCGGACGCAGCGACATCCCCTTCAGCCAGCAAGTCCAGCTCGACAAGAAGTACATCCTCTCCCAGAGCATCTGGCAGGATGTCCTCATCCTCCTCAAGACCATCCCCGCCATCATCACCGGCAAGGGGGCCTACTGAAACGCACCATGAAGGCCATCATCTCCCCCTACACACGAGACTTCGACTGGTGCGAGGAGATTTTCCCCGAACTCAGCCTCTGCTCCCTCCCCGTCGCCGGACGCGCCATCGCCGTCCACCTCCTCGACCTCTGCTCACTTCTCGGCACCTCCGACCTCCTCATCCTCGACTACTGCCTCGACTTCGCCCTCCAGAGCATGCTCCGCGAGCGCACCGACCGCTGGCCCGTCCACTTCAACTACACCGGCGCCAAGCCCGCCGCCTCCGTCACACAGCTCCTCCAGAGAAACCAGGCCTTCGCCGCCAACGACGACCTCCTCATCGTCCACGGCCCCGTCCTCCCGCTCCCCAGACAGCCGCAGGAACTCCTCACCCAAACCGAACCCTGCGACGATGACGCGCCAGACGGCATCTTCCTCCGGCGCGACGGAAAGCTCCTCCGCTACACCGGCCCGCAGCAGCGCATCGCCTCCACCGCCGACTACTTCGACCTCAACTTCACCCTCCTCGCCGACTCCGCCTGCTACAACCTCCCCGGCTACTCCGCCGAAAACGGCGTCCACACCGGCATGAACGTCGCCATCAAGCAGGACTGCGTCATCTCACCGCCCGTCATCCTCGCCGACAACATCTGCCTCGAACGCGACTGCACCCTCGCCAACGGCGTCATCATCGGCGCCAACGCCATCATCGACCACCACACCTCCCTCGACCATGCCATCGTCCTCGGCAACACCTACGTCGGACAGGACATGGAAATCCGCGACAAGATCGTCGTCGGACAGCGCATCATCGACCCGCACAGCGGCGTCTACGTGGACCAGTCGGACATGGGCGTCTCCGCCGACATGCACCTGGTCCGGCACGTCTCGCCGACGCGCCTCGGCGAGGTCACCCTGCTGGCGCTGCTGGCGCTCACGTTCCTGCTCCCCTATCTGCTGCTGTGGCCGTTCCGACCGCTGCTGAGCCACCGCGCCTGGTGGCGCAAGCTCTCCCTCGACCGCTATCCGGACATCTGGCGGGCGCTGCTCCACCACGGACACCTCGTGCGACGGCAACCCGACAGCGACATCCCCTTCGTCTTCTGCGCCTCCGAACTCTACTCCGTCCACGCGACGCCCGCCCAGCAGCTCCTCGACGACAGCTACTTCCGCCACCACCTCTCCCTGCACCTGATGCTCCGCATCGTCCTCCACGGCAGCCTCCGCCGACTCCTCGCCAATGACTGCCTTGAATGACCCCAGCCTGTTCCTCACCGGCATCCGCAACACCCAGGCGGAGACGATGCTCCGCGAGGCGCTCCGGCATCTCGCCGCACAGCTCCACGACCACGCCCCGCACGGCCTCCGCGCCGTCTACCTCGGCGGCGGCTACGGACGCGGCGAGGGCGGCGTCCGCACCCGCCCCGACGCCTCCGTCACCCTCTACAACGACCTCGACTGCTTCGTCATCGCCTCGGACGGACTCCGACGCGCCGACCGCGACGCCCTCGTCCCGCATCTCGCCGAACTCGCGCATCCCCTCGAACGGCGTCTCGGCATCGACATCGACTTCAGCCCGCCCAAACGCGCCAGCCAGCTCCGCCGCGTCGCCCCGACGCTCATGTTCCAGGAGTTCCGCCGAGGCTACGTGACGCTCTTCGGGGACGACGCCCTCCCACGGACCGCCATCCCCGAGCTCCCCGCCCACGACCTGCCGCTCAGCGAGGCCCTCCGGCTCCTGCTCAACCGGGGCATGGGACTCCTCCTCGCCGGCGAGGCCCTCGCCGGACGCGGCGACAACCCCAACCACCACGACTTCATCCTCCGCAACCTCAACAAGGCCATCCTCGGCTGCGGAGACGCCCTCCTCATCGCCCGAAACGCCTACGACTGGTCTCTCCACGCTCGCCTCGAACGCCTCCAGAACGACATCCCCGACGCGCCCCACAGCCTCGCCCAGCGCTACCGCCAGGCCATCGACTTCAAATTCTCCCCCCACGACGCCCTGCCGCCCAACCCGCGACAGACCTGGCACGACCTCCGGCGCCTCTGGCGCGACACGCTCGCCGCCATCGCCGAACTCGACGACACCCACAGCGACCCGATGACGCCCGCCGACGTCCGCAACGCCCTCCATCGGCTCTGCCGACGCCAGCCCGGCGCCCGCAGCCTCCGCCACGCCCTCCGCTGGCTCGTCCGCACCCGCTCTCCCCAGCCCGTCGCCCTCCTCGGAGACGACCCCATCGCCCTCGTCCTCGCCCAACTGGCCGAGGCACTCCTCGTCCCCTCCGTGTCCCCGGACAGTGGTGACTTCCCCGACATCCCGGAGACGCTGCGCCAGCACTGGCGCCACTTCAACTGACCCCCGCACACCCAGGAGCGCGCTCCATGAACATAGCCACGACACCAGCGACCGCCTCGCCGCCAGACACCGAGCAGGTGCAACTGGAGAAGATGAACAAGCTGCGCCAACTGACGCAGCTCATCCTGCTGCGCCACAGCCTGCTGCTGCTGGCTGTCCTGGCGGTCAGCGCCGGCGCCCTCACGGCCTTCCTCCGCTGGCGCGGCGCCAAGTCCCCCTCGCGCTTCACCGCCGAGATGGAACTCCTCTACCAGCCCAAGGAAATCAAGCCCTTCATAGCCATCGACGACCACGCCATGCTCCAGCTCATGGCGCGGAAGATCGTCGCCGACAAAACCGACAGCATCATGATGCGCAACGGCCTCGGCCGACTGGAGCGCGACAGCATCACCATCCAGAAACAGCGCAACCAGAACCACCTCTTCCGCATCATCACCACCGGTGGCACCGCCGGAGAGGCCATCCTCAAGGCCAATGCCTTCGCCGACATCTGCATCGACGAATACCGCGAATTCCGCCGCGCCGACCTCAAACGCTGGACGGAGGTCTTCACCGAACAGTACGCCCTGCACGAGGAGAAGCTCCGCCAGTACGCGCAGACCATCGCCAACCTCCTCAAGGAGGCCGGACAGAACACCCCCCAAAGCGAGCAGCAGCGGCTCACCGACCTCCTCACCGAACAGAGGCAGACCCTCGCGCAACTCCATACCCAGCTCGCCAACGCCAAGGCCAAAGCCGCCAAAACCCGACTCCTCGCCAAGGCACTCCCCATCAGAGCCCTCCCCAACGCCTCCAAAATCAAGGACTTCCACCAACGGCTCGATGACCTCGACAAGGACATCATCGTCATGGGGCAGCTCTACACCGACAAAAACCCCAAGCTCCTCGCGCTCAAGGCCCAGCGCGACTCGCTCCAGCAGACCTACAAGCTCTTCCTCGAACGGGAGAAGCTCCCCGACATCTCGCCAGAGGCGCTCGACGCCGCCAAACGGCTCGTCCAGGAGACCGCCGAGGCCGAGGCCGAAATCGAAACCATCAGCGCCAACGCCAAAGTCCTCGAACAGGCCATCGCCGACAACGAAGGCCACCTGAAGGCCATCGCCGACATCATCCCCAAACTCTCCGAACTGCAGACCCTCCAGAACGGCGTCCGAAACAGCCTCGCCGAAACCGAGAAGACGCTCACCGACCTCCAATACCTCACCATCTCCGCCAACAAGGAACTCCAGCCCATCGAATACGCCTCCCAGGCCACCGCCAAGCCGCTCCTCTCCAAGAAGGCCCTCGCCGGCATCGTCATCATCTCCGCGTTCCTCACCTTCATGGCCGCCGTCGCCCTCTTCTTCCTGGAGCTCCTCTTCGGACATGTCCGCACCTACGCGGAGCTCAACGCCTACTACGGGCTCCTGCCCTTCGGCATGCTCCCCGTCAAGCCCGACTCCTACACCAGCTCCAACGCCGGACGCTACGCTCTCAACGAAATCTACTACAAACTCTACGAACTCGAAGAGAACGCCCACGTCCTCTTCGTCGGACGGCTCCCAGGCACGACGCTCCCCGCCACACTCCATCAGACCATGGTCTGGCAGTGCGCCACCAACGGCAGGCGGATGCTCTTCCTCCGCATCGTCCCCTCCAAGACCTTCGTGGAGACCGACTCCATGACCCAGCTCAACGCCGTCTCCTACGAGGGCTCCTTCGGCTACATGCCCGTCGACAACCCCTACACCATGTCCAACAGCGAGCTCTCCCTCTTCAAGGAAGACCTCAAGACCCTCCAGCAGCACTTCGAGCTCATCCTCATCACCCGCGAGGAACCCCTCAGCCGACACGGACTCCTCTTCTCACAGATGTTCCGACTCGCCGACGTCTCCTTCGTCCTCGCCGCCGCGCGCAAGACCCCGCGCACCGCACTCCGACTCGCAATCTCCCTCCACCAGAAACTCACCGACCGCCCACTCTGCGCCGTCATGGTCTCACGGCAGGCCGACGACCTCACCGCACATCAGCCGACTCCGCCCAGAATGTCACCCCCTGCCACCCAACGCCTGAACCTCGCGCGAAACGCACTCTCCTCACTCGCCGCAGTCCTCCTCTCCAGCGGCTGCTACAACCGCTACACCAGCAACTTCAACGAGTACCCGACCCTCGAGGAGTCCCACAGCGCCATCGTCGACCACAGGGGCATGTCCGAGGCAGACCTCGCCGCACAGCTCGCCGAACTCAAGCGCATCGACGCCACTCCCATGGACGAATACCGCATCAACGCCGGCGACAACATCGCCATCGTCGTCTACAACCACTCCGACCTCTCCATCACCACCGTCGTCACCCCCGACGGCTACATCGGACTCGTCTTCGCCGGACAGCTCAAGGTCGCCGGACTCACCCTCAAGGAGGCCGCCGACACCATCACCAAATCCCTCCAGGACTACATCAAGAACCCCGCCGTCGGCGTCTCGCCCGTCAAGATCAACTCCCAGACCGCCTCCATCGCCGGCGCCGTCAAGCAGCCAGGCATGTACAACATCTCCAACGACATGCGACTCACCGACCTCTTCGCGCAGGCCGGCGGCGCCGCCGCACGCTACTACGACGGACAGACCCTCGACGCCGCCGACCTCAAGAACTCGCTCTTCGTCCGCAACGGCGACATCATTCCCATCGATTTCTTCAAGGCCATCGAACAGGGCGACAAATGGCATAACCTCAAACTCCGAAAGGGCGACTACGTCTACATCGCCGTCCGCTCCGAAAGCATGGTCTGCCTCATCGGCGAAGTCAACAACCCCCACAAGCGACTCTGGGACAAGAACCTCGGACTCCTCGAACTCCTCGCCACCGGCGGACACCTCAAGGACAACCACTGGCAGTACGCCATCATCATCCGTGGCGGCGTCAGCAACCCCGCCATGTACCGCGTCGACCTCGACGCCATCCTCCAGGGACGCTCCCCCAACATCTACCTAGAGCCCGGCGACATCGTCTATGTCCCCAAGGACGACATCTCCGAATTCAACGTCTTCGTCCGCAAGCTGCTTCCCACGCCGCAACTGATCCAGACCCTCTTCGGACGCACCATCATCACCTACTGATGACCACCGCCACCGCATGAAGTACCTCATCTTCACTCTGGCGGCACTGGGTGTGCTGCCCGCCTCCGTGCTGCTGATGCACTCACGGCGCCTGCTGTGGCTGATGCCCCTGGTCATCCTCCCCACCCTGCTCCTCTTCGACAACACCGCCATCAACTTCTTCTCGCATGAGCTCTACCGCGGAACCTCCCGCGGCATGGAGGTCTCCCTCGTCTACCTCGTCTCACTCGCCATGCTCGGAGCCCTGCTCCTCCGCCACAGCCGCCTCAACCCCTTCCCCTACTGCGGCCTGACCATCTACGTCGTCTACTTCCTCCTCTGCCTCCCATCCGTCCTCAACGCCGACAACAAACTCTTTGCCTTCTTCGAAATCTGGAAGATGACGATGATCTACCTCGTCGGACTGACCGTCTACCACTACCTCGCCTTCACCAGGGGCGACACCCGCGCCCTCTACGCCGCGCTCGCCCTCATCACCGTCCTCATCTTCCTCTCCTGCATCTGGCAGCACGTCACCGGCTACTACCAGATCCGCTCCTACTTCCCCCACCAGAACAGCCTCGCCATGTTCATGTCACCGCTCGGCACCCTCTTCCTCTCGCGCTTCCTCAACGAGCGCCACCGCCGTACCAGCCTCCTCGCCCTACTCCTCTGCGCCTTCGCCTCCGCCACCCTCTTCCGCACCTACTCCCGTGGAGCCATCGCCTGCTACCCCATCGGCTGCGCCATCACCGCCTGCGCCTCCATCACGCTCAACTGGAAAGCCTGGAAGCTCGTCCGGCTCTCCGCCCTCGCCGCCATCGCCCTCTGCGGCATCGCCGTCATGACCCCACGCATCGTCGAGCGCTTCATCCATGCGCCGGAGTCCTCCGCCGGCACACGCGTCCGACTCGCAACCGTCGCACTCAACATGATCGAGGACAATCCCATCTTCGGCGTCGGCATCAACAACTGGGGCATCAAGGTCAACCCGCCCTACCCCTACGCCATCCTGAATGATGACGCCGCCACCGCCTTCAGTCGCGGCGAGGACGTCAAGGACGGCATCGTCGAGACCATCTATCTCCTCACCGCCGCCGAGTGCGGACTCCCCGCGCTCGCCGCGCTCCTCACCCTCTTCCTCTCACACGCCTGGCTCGCCGTCACCGCCTGCCGCCCCCTCCGCCACACCCCGCAGTTCTTCTGGGCTCCCGGACTCCTCGGCGGCTTCATCGCCATCTATGTCCAGTCCGTCCTCGAATGGGTCCTCAAACAGCAGGTGAATTTCATCGAGCTCATCATCTTTTTCTCCGTCATCGGCTATCTTAAGAAGAACGCCAAACGCCTGCAGACGCCGCCCGCCGCACCCTCCCCCTCCGCTCCCGCCACCGAGGCCGCCACATGAAAGAGAACACCGTCGTCACCATCGGTGACATGAACTACCTCTGGGGCATCTTCATGCTCATCGCCTCCATGCGCCAGAACGGCATGGACGAACCCGTCCTCGTCGGAGGACTCAACTTCACCGACGAGGCCATCCGGCTCCTCCAGCAGTTCCCCGACGTGCGCGTCGCCGTCCTCCGGCCCACCGCCCAGTCCCTCACCTGCCGCAAGCCCGAGGTCATGCTCCTCGCCGACCCCGACGCCCGCTACCTCACCTGGGTCGACAGCGACGGCTTCTTCATCGGCAACTGCTCCCACCGACTCATCCCCCACCAGCCGCACCACATCCATGTCCGCCGACGCGCCCCCGCCGAGAACCCCCTCGCGTTCCGCGGCTTCACCGCCCCCGGCGAGGACGGCACCGCCATCCCCAAGGCCATCCTCGACACCTGGCGGCGCGACGTCCGCGGACTCGACGCGCCACGCTACGCCCAAAGCTGCTCCGCCTGCCTCCTCTCCGTCCACGCCGCAGACCGACCCTTCCTCCAGCAATGGCAGCAGCAGATGCTCTCCGTCCTCCCACATGACAACGTCGGCGTCGTCGACCGCCGGCTCAAGGCCTACCACCAGCTCGACGAGTCCGTCCTCAACAGCCTCCTCAACTTCTGGCCCGACGCACCCACCGTCACCGAAACCTTCCAGCTCGACAAGGACCGCAGCCAGCTCTTCGTCCACTTCATCGGCTCGCCCAAGCCCTGGGTCGGCTGGACACCCGCCTCCATCCGCCATTTCGACGCCTACACCGCCGTCGCCGAACGCGCCGCCCAGGACGGCCTCACCCTCCCCGGAGGCTCCCTCCCCTACGCCCTCCGCCACGACAGCAAACGCATCTGGCACCTCATCCAGCACCCCTACTCGCTGACCTGCAAGCTCCGCAACCGCTGGCGTAAGCTCAAACGCCGACTCCTCCCATGACGACGCCGATGACCTCCACCAACCCCTCCGAGAAGCCGCTTTCCACGGAACTCTTCGTCTTTATCGACGCCCTTGGCTGGCGGACCGTCTCACGCACCGGCTTCCTCGCCGACCTGCTGCCTGAGCGCCGTCCGCTGGACATGCAGTTCGGCTACTCGTGCACGGCGATACCGACGCTGCTGTCGGGCCGCCGTCCGTCCGAGCACGGCCATCTGGGGCTGTTTGTCTACGACCCTGCGCACTCGCCGTTCCGGTGGCTGTCCCGGCTGGCGCCGCTGTTCCGGCCGCGCTCCCTCTGGAACCGCGGCCGCGTCCGCCACTGGCTCTCACGGCTCGTCCGCCTCGTCCACGGCTACACCGGCTACTTCCAGCTCTACCGGATGCCCCTCGAGAAGCTCGGACTCATGGACTACGGCGAGAAGCGCGACCTCTTCGCCGCCCACGGGCTCGCCCCCTTCGACAACCTCCACGACGTCCTCGCCCGCACCACCCTCCACTGGCACATCTCCAACTGGCGCCACGGCGACCAGGCCAGCCTCGACGACGCCGAGAACGCCCTCCGAAACGGCGCCCAGTTCCTCTTCGTCTACACCGCCGAACTCGACGGACTCCTCCATCAGCACGTCCGCCAGCCCGACGTCATCGACAAGAAGCTCCGCTGGTACGAGCAACGCCTCACCCGCCTCGCCGAACTCGCCCGACAGCTCCGGGGCGGCTGCCGCCTCACCGTCATCTCCGACCACGGCATGACCCCGCTCGCCGCCTCCGTCGACCTCATGGCCGCCATCGAACAGACCGGACTTCGCTTCGGCCTCGACTACGCCGCCTGCTACGACTCCACCATGGCGCGCTTCCATTTCCTCGCCCCACACGCCCGCGACGCCATCCTCAACGCCCTCCGACCCTTCGCCGACCGCGGACACCTCCTCTCCGACGACGAACAGCGACGCTACGGCATCCTCCGCGACGACCACCGCTTCGGCGACGCCATCTTCCTCATGAACCCAGGCATCCAAATCGCACCCTCCGACATGGGCGAACAGCCCCTCCCCGGCATGCACGGCTTCGCTCCCGAAGACCCCGACTCCACCGCCGCCATCCTCTCCTCCGACGCCATCCCCCAAGACATCCGCTCCATCGCCGACGTCTTCTCGCTCATGACCCAACGCATCCGCCAACTCCAGCAACACACCAACTAGCTCCTTTTTGTTTATTTCGTGTCTTTTGCGGACACTACACTTTTTGTTTTTTTGTGTCTTTTGTGGACTGAAAAAACAAGTTTATATAGGAGACTGACCATGAACTACCGTTTTGACATCATCGGCAACGTCCTCAAGGTCGCGCTGGATGGACGCCTCGTCGCCGCCTGCACCGAGGACTTCCAGAACCAGGTCCTCGCCCACCGCCAGAACGCCGAGAATATCCTCCTCGACCTCAGCCAAATGTCCCACATCGACAGCTCCGGACTCGGCTCGCTCGTCTTCCTTCTCCAGAAGGCACAGACCTGGAACGGCACCGTCAAGCTCGCCTGCATCCAGCCCAGGCCACGCATCATCTTCGACATCACCAAGGTCTACCGCGTCTTCGACATCTACGACACCGTCGAGGCCGCCATGGAGTCCTTCGGCACCAGGGACACGAGCCAGAACTGACGCCGCCAACGCCCATGCCTCCACGCCCCTGCCAGGCCGTCACCGTCATCGTGCGCTCCCACAATGACCGCCCCTTCGTCGAAAAGACGCTCCGCGCCCTTCTCGACCAGGACTGTGACCTCCCCGTCGACATCCTCTCCGGAGACGACGCCTCCACCGACGGCACCGCCGAGGCCATCGCCCAGCTCTTCCCCACCGTCCGACGAGCCACCCGCCCCGACGGCCCCTACATCCCCGGACGAACCCTCAACCGCCTCGTCCGACAGGCCACCGGCGACATCATCGTCTTCAACAACGCCGACGCCATCCCGCAGAACCCGCAGTTCCTCCGCAACCTCATCGCACCCCTCCGCAGCGGCCAGGCCGACGCCACCTACGCCAACCAGCTCCCGCGACCCGACGCCACCTGGCTCGTCCGCAAGGACAGCCTCCGCGCCTTCGGCGACGGCTCCATCGCCCGCTCCTGGGGCTTCTTCTTCTCCCTCGCCTCCTCCGCCGCCCTCCGCGACGACCTCCTCGCCAACCCCTTCGACGAGACCTTCCAGTACTCCGAGGACGTCGAATGGGCGCGCCGACGCCCCCTCCGCATCGCCTACTGCCCCGACGCCCTCGTCGAACACTCACACAACTACACGTTCGCCGAACTCCGCAAACGCTTCCGGGGCGAGGGCTACGCCGAGGCACAGCGCTCCGGACACGTCCCCTCCCTCGCCCGAACCCTCCTCGGCGCCTGCCGCGAGACGCTCCGCGACGCCGCCTTCCTCCTCCGTCACCCACAGGGACTCGCCGAACTCCCCGCCGCCTTCCCACGACGCTGGCTCCAGCGCAACAGCTTCCGACAGGGCGGACTCGACTTCCTCAGAGGACACCATGCTTAAGGTCGCACATATCGTCAGACGCTTCGTCTTCGAGGAGTGGGGCGGCACCGAAACCGTCGTCTGGAACACCGCCCTGCACCAGCTCCAGCAGGGACTCCAGCCCGAAATCCTCGCCACCGCCGCGCTCGGACAGCCCGGAACCGAAACCCGCGACGGCATCGTCATCCGCCGCTTCCCCTACCACTACCCCTATCTCCCCCTGCCCCCGCACGACCGCCTCGCACTCGACAAGAAAGGCGGAAACCCCTACGCGCCACAGCTCTGGAGACACCTCGCCGAAAACCACTACGACATCTGCCACTGCCATTGCGCCGGACGACTCGCCACCTTCTCCGCCGCCATCGCCCACCATCACCGCATCCCCTGCCTCATCTCCATCCACGGCGGAGCCGCCGATGTCCCCAAACAGGAACTCGAGCTCATGCTCAAGCCCGTCCGACACAAATTCCACTACGGCGGACTCATCGACCGCATCCTCCGACTCTCCGGGGACCCCATCGCCCGCATGGACGCCGTCATCTGCATCTCACACACCGAACAGCAGCGACTCCAGCAGCGCTTCCCCAACAAGACCATCCGCTATCTCCCCAACGGCATCTCCGCCAAACGCTTCCGACAGCCCGACTCCATCAGCCTCCGACAGACACTCCATATCCCCGCAGACCGCCGACTCATCGTCTGCATCTCCCGCATCGACTACCAGAAGAACCAGCGCGCCCTCGTCCGACTCCTCCAGCAGACCGCCGACACCCACCTCCTCCTCATCGGCCCCATCACCGCACCCTGGTACGCCGACGCCATCCGCGCCGACGTCGACGACGCTCACCTCCAGCAACGCTTCACCCTCGTCCCCGGACTCCCACACGACGACCCCCTCCTCCCCGCCGCCCTCCACGACGCCGACACCTTCATCCTCCCCTCCCTCCACGAACCCTTCGGCATCGTCGCCCTCGAGGCCTGGGCCGCCGGAACTCCCGTCATCGCCGCCAACGTCGGCGGACTCCGAGACATCATCCGCGACGGCCACAACGGACTCCTCTTCGACCCCACACAGCCCGACTCACTCCTCGACGCCTGGAACCGACTCCATCGCAACGACGACCACGGCGGACAGCTCCGCCAGCGACTCGTCGCCCAGGCCACCCAGGACGTCGCCGCCTACGAGTGGCCCGCACTCGTCCGACAGCTCACCCAGCTCTACCACGACCTCCGCAGCCACCACGCCACACCATGACCCCCTCCGGACAGCAGCAACAGCCCGCCATCCTCCACCTCGGACTCCATATCGGCTTCGCCGGAGGCATCGAACGCTACGCCTGGCAGACCGCACAGACCCTCGCCGCACACGGCATCCACAACGACTACGCCGGCTCCATCCCCTCACGCGACCCCAAACGCTTCGCCGACGCCTTCCGACGCATCCTGACCCCCGCCCAGGCCCTCGACGCCAACCCCGACGACTACCATCTCGTCATCCTCCACAAGCTCTGCCCCTCCCACACCCTCCGCCAACTCCGCCAGACCTTCGGCGAACGGCTCGTCTTCCTCGCCCACGACCACGACCTCCACTGCGCCCGCAGACACTACTACACCCCACTCGGACGCCTCAGTTGCCACGAGCCGCGCAGCCTCCTCCCCTGCACCCTCTGCGCCCTCCTCTCCCATCCGCGCAACTGGCAACGCTCACCCCTCGAGACCTCACGGCTCCTCGACGAACTCCGTCACCACCGCGCCATCGTCCTCTCCTCCTTCATGCGCGACTGCCTCGTCCGCAACGGCTTCAGCCCCGCCGACATCACCGTCATCCACCCCTTCGCCATCCCCGCCCCAACACCGCGAACCGACTTCCTCCCCGACGGACAGCTCCGCCTCCTCTTCGCCGGACAGCTCATCCGAGGCAAGGGAGCCGACCTCCTCCTCGAGGCACTCGCCCGCCTCAACGTCCCCTGGACCCTCACCCTCGCCGGCGACGGCCCCGAACGACCCCGGCTCGAACAACAGGCCCAACACCTCGGACTCGCCGACCGCATCGCCTTCACCGGATGGCTCCAGGAACTCCGACAGCTCCACCAGAACGCCGACCTCCTCATCGTCCCCTCGCTCTGGCAGGAACCCTTCGGACTCGTCGGACTCGAGGCCGCCGCCAACGGACTCCCCGCCATCGCCTTCGACATCGGCGGCATCCCCGAATGGCTCCACGACGGCCTCAACGGCATCCTCGTCCCCGAACGCGACACCGAAGCCCTCGCCGGCGCCATCGCCCGCTGCCACGACTGGCCCGACATGCTCGCCAGCATGAGCGCCAACGCCATCCGACTCGTCCAGGAGCAGTTCTCCGTCCAGCAGTTCGTCAACGCCTACGCCCAGCTCCTCCACCCATGAAGCTCATCCTCTCCTGCGTGCCCTTCGATGGCGGCAAGTCCGGCATCTCCGTCTGCATGCGCGCCCAGGCACACGCCCTCGCCGACGCCGGACACGACGTCACCCTCGTCGTCGAGGCCAGCGCCCAGCACGCCTTCCCCGGCTTCGCCCATCTCGTCCTGCCGTCCTGGGCGGAACGCCCCATCCTGTCGATGCTCTACCACCTGTTCGTGCTGCCCTTCCGCCTGCGACGCCTCCACGCGGACGGCTGCATCATCGCCGCCGCCAACCGCCGTGCCCTCGCCTGGTGCCCCTGCCCCACCGTCGCCATCGTCCACGACCTCTCCCAATACCACATCCCCGCCAAGTACGACGCATTCCGCATGGCCTACATCCGCCATGTCCTCCCCGCGTTCGTCCGACGCGCCACCATCGTCGCCGCCATCAGCCAATCGACCGCCAACGACCTCCAGCGCTTCTGGCACATCCCGCCACACAAGCTCCGCCTCGCACCCAACGGACTCTCCCTCACCCCGACGCACACCCCGCCCCCAACACCCTCCTGGCCTCAGCGACTCGGACTCCGCAAACGCTATCTCCTTTACATCTCGCGCCTCGAACACCCCGGCAAGAACCACATCCGACTCATGGAGGCGTTCGCCTCCCTCCCCCACGACCTCACCGCCGACCTCGACCTCGTCATGCCCGGAGCCGACTGGAACGGAGCCGACGACATCCGAGACGCCGCACGACGCTCCCCCTGCCACGACCATTTCCACTTCCCCGGCTACATCAGCCCCGATGACCTCCCCGACGCCTACCGACACGCCACCGCCTACGTCTTCCCCTCACTCTTCGAGGGCTTCGGACTCTCACTCCTCGAGGCCATGCACCACCAAATCCCCTGCGCCTGCTCCGCCACCTCCTCCCTCGGCGAACTCGGACAGGGCGCCGCCATCCTCTTCAATCCCGCCGACACCGCCGACATCGCCCGAGCCCTCCAGACGCTCCTCACCGACCACGACGGCAACCGCCAGCGCATCCAGGCCGGACTCGCGCGCCTACGCGAATTCACCTGGCAACGCAACGCCAAACTCCTCACCGACGCCCTCCAGCCCCCCAGACGCCCCTACGTCCTCGGCGTCCCCATCGACACCTGCACCATGGACGACGCCCTGGACACCATCGACGCCCACGTCCGACACGCCCACGAACACCCCGACTCCCACCGCTGCGCACTCCTCGCCTTCGTCAACGCCCATTGCCTCAACGTCGCCTGCCATAACCAGCCCTACCGCGACGTCCTCAACCGCGCCGCCGCCGTCTGGCCCGACGGCAGCGGCGTCCGGCTCGCCGGACGACTCCTCGGCTTCCCTGTCCCCGCCAACGTCAACGGCACCGACATGTTCCCCCTTCTCTGCCAGCGCCCCCACTCCATCTTCCTCCTCGGCGCCCGCCCAGGCGTCGCCCAACGCGCCCTGGAGAACGCCACACGCCTATTCCCCCACGCACGCCTCGTCGGCGCCGCCCACGGCTACTTCAACTCCCCCGACGACGAACGCCAGGCCATCGCCGCCGTCAACGCCTGCCGTCCCGACATCCTCCTCGTCGCCCTCGGCGTCCCACGGCAGGAACTCTGGCTGGCCAAGCATCGCGACGAACTCCACTGCGGCGCCGCCATCGCCGTCGGCGGACTCCTCGACTTCGTCTCCGGACGCATCCCACGCGCTCCTGCCTGGCTCCGACGCTGCGGACTCGAATGGACCTATCGACTCTACCAGGAACCCATCCGGCTTTTCCGACGCTACGTCCTCGGCAACCCCGCCTTCGTCCTCCGCGTCCTCCTCAGCCGACTCCGAGGAGCGTAAGTCCGCCTTCTCTTGTGGCTTCTGCGTCTTTTGTGGACTGAACCATAGCCGACTCCGAGGAGCGTAAGGCCGCCTTCGTTTGTGGCTTTTGCGTCTTTTGTGGCTTTTGTGGACTGAACCATAGAAAGCAAAAAGCCCGTCTCTCCGGGGGGAGAGGCGGGCAGAAGGGGAACGAGCTAGGGCAGCACGTTCTCGAGGAAATAGCTGTAGATGCGGTTGTCGGTGAGCAGCTCGGGATGGAACGCCATGGCGAGCTGATGCCCCTGGCGGACAGCCGTGGGCCGTCCGCCGAACGAGGCGAGAACCGTGACGTCCGAGCCGACCCGCTCGATGGAGGGCGCACGGATGAAGGACATCGGCACCTGGGACAAGTCGGCGAACGTGCCCGTCGTGAAGAAGCTGCCGAGCTGACGCCCGTAGGCGTTGCGCCGAACCGTGACGTCCAGCGTCGCAAAGTGGCGCGTGGCGTCGGCCTCGATGTCCTTGGCGAGAAGGATGAGCCCAGCGCAGGTCGCCATCACGGGCAGACGCTGCTCGACAAGCCGCCTCCGGAGCGGCTCGAACAGGTCAAGCTCACGCAGCAGCTTGCCCATGACGGTGCTCTCGCCGCCGGGAATGACGAGCCCGTCGAACTCCTGCTGCGCGTCCCGCGCCTGCCGAATCTCGAAGGTCTCGACGCCCAGCGAGGCCAGAGCCTGCTCATGCTCCGCAAAGTCGCCCTGAAGGGCCAGTACCGCAATGCGCCTGCTGCTCACTTGCCGCGCTCCTCCATAATGGTACGAATTTCGTCGGCGTTGATGCCGACCATCGCCTCGCCCAGACCCGCCGACAGCTCCGCAATCAGCTTCGCGTCGCGGAAATTCGTGACCGCCTTGACGATGGCCTGCGCGCGCTTCGCCGGATCGCCGCTCTTGAAGATGCCCGAACCGACAAAGACGCCCTCCGCGCCCAACTGCATCATCAGCGACGCATCCGCAGGCGTCGCAATGCCGCCAGCCGCAAAGTTCACCACCGGCAGACGACCATTGCGGTGAACCTGAACCAGCAGGTCATACGGAACCGCAAGCTCCTTCGCCGCCTCATACAATTCATCCTCACGCATGGAGACAATCCGACGAATCTCCGCGTTCATCCGACGCATGTGGCGCACCGCCTGAACCACGTCGCCCGTGCCAGGCTCGCCCTTCGTCCGTATCATCGCCGCGCCCTCCGCAATGCGACGCAGCGCCTCGCCAAGGTCACGCGCACCACACACAAACGGCACCTTGAACGCCGTCTTGTCAATGTGGTACAAATCGTCCGCCGGAGACAGAACCTCGCTCTCGTCAATGTAGTCAATCTCGATCGCCTCCAGAATCTGTGCCTCCGCAAAGTGACCAATACGGCACTTCGCCATGACAGGAATGGACACCGCCTCCTGGATCCCGCGAATCATCTGCGGGTCGCTCATTCGCGAGACACCGCCAGCAGCACGGATGTCCGCAGGAATGCGCTCCAGCGCCATCACCGCGCACGCACCCGCCTCCTCCGCGATCTTCGCCTGCTCCGGATTCGTCACGTCCATGATGACGCCACCCTTCAGCATCTGAGCCAAATTCCGATTCAATTCCGCCTGGGTCGCCTGTTCCATTTGCAACTTCCTCTATTATACTATAACCTGTTGACGATACTCCCTCTCCGTCGTTTCCCCTAATATATGGCCGAAACGAATAGATACAAATTCTTAAATTGTATGGATTGCAATCATGTCACCGGAATTCATCAGTTGGGCTCCCGACCGGAGCCGCCTGACGCATCCCCTGTACCTGTCGCTGGCGCAGCAGCTGGAGAGCGACATCGTGTCGGGGCGTCTGTCGGCGGGGACGCGCCTGCCTCCGCAGCGTGAGCTCGCCGACTATCTCGGCATCAACTTCACGACCGTGACCCGCGCCTATGGGCTGTGCCGCGAGCGGCAGCTGCTGTATGGCGTGACGGGGCGCGGCTCGTTTGTGGCGCCGCGCCCGGGGCCTCCGGAGGTCTCCGAGGGCCGCTCGCTCCTGGAGTGCGGCATCGTGAACGGCTTCGACTCCATACGCCGTCCGGTCATCGAGGCGACGGGGAAGGTGCTGGAGAAGGGCTATCTGGAGCAACTGTACTCGTATGCGGAGCCGGCGGGCCATCTGCACCAGCGTGCGGCAGGTGTCCGCTGGATGTCGCAGCTGGGCGTCCGCACCGACATGGCGCACACCGCCATCTTCTCCGGCGCCCAGAACGTCATCAGCGCGGCGCTGCTGTCGCTGTTCCGGCTGGGCGACCGCCTCGCCACCGACGCCTTCACCTACGCGAACCTCATCGGCACGGCCCGCCTCGCCCACATCACCCTCGTCCCCATCCCCGGAGACGCCTCCGGCATGCTCCCCGACGAGCTGGACCGCGCCTGCCGCAGCCAGGCCATCGCCGGCATCTTCCTCATGCCCAGTTGCGCCAACCCCACCACCATCACCCTCTCCGAGGAACGCAAGCGCGCCCTCGCCGACGTCATCCGCACCCATGACCTCATCCTCATCGAGGACGACCACGACGGCGCCCTCCGACCCGACCACAGCGCCCCCCTCCATGCCGCCCTCCCCGCCAACACCGTCTACATCTGCGGCTCCACCATGAGCCTCTGCAGCGGACTCCGCGTCACCTTCGCCGCCTTCCCCGAACGCTGCCGCGAACGCCTCCTCGACGGACTCTTCCACCTCAGCATCAAGACCTCCTCCCTCGACGCCGAAATCATGACCGAACTCATCCTCAGCGGCGGCGCCTCACAGATCCTCCGCGAGAAACGGCGACTCGCCAGCAAGGCCAACGCCATCTTCGACAGCGTCTTCCCCGAACTCGCCGACCCCTCCCTCGCCCATGCCTTCTTCCGACGCCTCCCTCTCCCAGACACCCGCCTCGACGCCAACCAGGTCGAACGGCGACTCCACGAGGCCGGCGTCTCCGCCTACCACTCCCAGCGCTTCGCCGTCCTCAAGCAGAATGGCCCACAGTTCCTCCGCGTCTCCGTCTCCTCCACCGACGGCGATGCCTCGCTCCGCCAGGCCCTCGAGGCCATCCGCAAAGTTCGCCAGACCCTCGCCGACGAACCACGCTGACAAGCGAACACCCCAATATGCCTCCGCCCCGCAGCCATGCGACGTGAGCCTGCCCCGACGGCGCCTCACCCGCGAACTGAAAACCGCTCCCATCCCCGCCAGCCACCAACCTTCTCGCTCGCTCTCCACTGGCACACATCACCTCACCCCTGACCATCCCCTCCCTCTTTGTGTCCCTTGTTTTGTGTCTTTTGTTTTGTGTCTTTTGTGGACTCTTTGATTTGTTTTGCGTCTTTTGTGGACTCCATCTTGCGAAAAGGCGTTTCTGGCTTATATTCATTAAGTAAGTAAAGATTAGTCATTCTCATTGGCACAGCGGGGACACAACATGCTTGAATCACTGCACATACGCAATCTGGCTCTGGTAGCCTCGCTGGATCAGGAGTTCACGGGTGGCCTCAACGTCATCACAGGCGAGACGGGGGCCGGCAAGTCGCTCATCATCGGCGCGCTCCAGCTGCTGGCCGGCGGCCGTGCGCATCCCTCCCTCATCCGTCGCGGCTGCACGTCCTGCGAGGCGGCCGCCGTCATCGCCATTCCGGGCGAGCGCTTTCCCGAGCTGTCGGCCGCGCTTGCCGCCAAGCTGGACGCCGCCGGCCTGCCGCCCTGCGAGGAGGGGCGCCTACTCCTCCGCCGCGTCATCACGGAGTCCGGCTCACGCGCCTACGTCAACTCAACCCCCGTCACCATCGGCTTCCTGAAGGACCTCGGCGACCTCCTCATCGACATCCACGGCCCCCACGACAACCAGTCACTCCTCCTCAGCTCACGCCAGCTCCACCTTCTCGACACCTACGCGCAGGATCAGCCTCTCCTCGAGGACTGCCAGAACCTCCACGACCAGCTCGTCTCCATCCGCAAGCAGCTCCAGCAGCTCGCCAACGACGGCCTCAACCCCGAACAGGCCGACCTCCTCCGACACCAGCTCCGCGAAATCAAGGACGCCGCCCTCACCCCAGGCGAGGACGAGGAGCTCATCCGCAAATACCGCTTCGCCGAGAACTCGCGACGCATCATCGAAATCGCCTCCGGGGCCTCCCAGGCGCTGGCCAACGCCGACCACTCCCTCCTCGACCAGGTCGGCGACGTCCTCCGGACTCTCCGCGAACTGGAGACCCTCGACCCCGACGAGGGCCCCCAGTTCCCCGAGCAGCTCCTCAACGTCTACGAGCAGCTCCAGACGCTCGCCACCAACCTCGCCGACTACGCCGCCAACGTCAATCTCCAGCCCGACGACTTCATCGCCCTCGAACAGCGACTCGAACTCGTCCAGAAGCTCAAGCGCAAATACGGCCCCTCGCTCATCGACGTCTTCGAGACCCAGGCCCGCATCCGCGAACAGCTCCAGCGCATCCTCGGACGCGGGGACCTCATCCAGACGCTCCGTCAGCAGCAGAGCGAAAAGACCGAAATGCTCCGCAACGCCTGCGCCAAGCTCGCCAAGGCCCGACGCGACGCCGCCCAGCCACTCGCACAGGCCATCCAGGACAAGCTCCGACACCTCGGCTTCAACAAGGCCGCGTTCGACATCCAGCTCACCGAGACCACCCCCGGACCCAACGGCGCCGACATCGCCGAATTCCGCTTCGCGCCCAACGTCGGAGAAGACCTCCAGCCTCTCCGCAACACCGCCTCCTCCGGCGAGACCGCGCGCGTCATGCTCGCCATCAAGACCGTCCTCTCCGCCGCCGACGCCATCCCCATCCTCGTCTTCGACGAAATCGACGCCAACGTCGGCGGCCGCGTCGCCGGCGCCGTCGCCCAGGAACTCCGCGCCGTCGCCGCCAGACACCAGGTCTTCTCCATCTCCCATCTGCCGCAGATCGCCGCCGCCGCCACCTGCCACTACCTCGTCGACAAGAGCGTCCACGACGGCAGAACCCTCACCTCCATGACCCGACTCGACCACAGCCAGAGACTCGACGAGCTCATCCGCATGCTCGGCGCCGACCCCGCCTCCACTCCCGCCCGCCAACACGCCGAGGAACTCATCAAGGCCGCCAACGGCAACGACTGAACCAACCACCATCCCAACCCCCATCCGCATCATACCCGCACCATGAACCCGCACGCCCTGAAAACCCTGGCCTGCCTGCTCGCGGCCGCCCTCCTCGCCTCCTGCTCCCCCAAGGATCCCCGCGCCGAACTCGACGCCGCCCAGCGCCTGATGGCCCAGGGACAGTTCGCCGAGGCCCTCCCGCACACCGCGCTCTGCCTCGCCATCGAGACCGACAGCGTCGACGCCATCGTCGCCAACGCCATCTGCGCCTACGCGGCCACCAACGCCACCGAGGCCGACCGCAAGAACGCCCGCCTCAACCTCCAGCGAGCCTCCGCCACCCTCGCCCCCGAACGCTTCGACGTCTGGTACACCCTCACCTGGCTCCTCATCCAGGAACGCGACTTCGACGGCGCCATCTCCGCCGCACGCAACGCACGAGGACTCTACCGCGCCCTCCAGACGCCCGCCATCCCCCACAACGCCACCTGCGACCAGCATGACCTGACCCTCGCCCAGGCCAACCCAGCCTACGCCAATCTCCTCGTCATGTACGCCGACATCTGCCGGCACAACCGACTCGAGGAAGGCATCCAGCTCTTCGTCACCGCCCTCCAGCTCAAGTCACTCCAGCTCCTCCCCGAAATCTCGCTCGCCTTCGCACAGCTCCTCATCGACACCGACTACTACCGCCAGGCCGCGCAAATCCTCCGAAACATCTGCCGCACCTTCCCCGACAACGCCGCCGCCGCCTACAACCTCGCCTACTTCGACGACCAGATCAACCTCCTCAAGCCCCCACGCCAGACCCGACGCGACCACTACCAGCACGCCATCGACCTCGCCACACGCCTCGGCGACTCCCGCATCGCCACCCGGGCCGCCGAACGGCTCGCCAAACTGCACTGAGACCTCCCCCCCGCGCCCATGCCCCACATCCCAGAAGACGTCATCGAGCAAATCAAGCAGCGCGCCGACCTCGTCGAGCTCGTCTCCCAGGTCACGCCCGTCCACCAGCGCGGCAGCGACTTCTGGGCCTGCTGCCCCTTCCATCACGAGAAGACACCCTCCTTCAAAATCAACACCGAACGCCAGAGCTACTACTGCTTCGGCTGCAAGAAAAGCGGCAACGCCATCAGCTTCGTCAAGGAAACCGTCAACACCGACTTCCTCGGCGCCATCCGCTGGCTCGCCGCCCGGCTCAACATCGACATCCCCGAGGACTCGCAGCCCGCCAACGCCGCCCGCAGACAGTGGAAGGACACCTGCCTCAAGCTCCTCGATGACGCCACACTCTGGTACCGCGAACAGCTCCAGCTCCCACACGCCCAGCTCGCGCGCAGCTACATCGACTCCCGAGAACTCGACCAGAACGCCGTCAACCGCTTCATGCTCGGATACTCCCCCGACGGCTGGGACACCTTCACCGTCTGGGCCCGCCGACACGGATACTCCGACGACCACCTCGTCGCCACCGGACTCGCCGTCCGCAAGGAGGAGCGCGCCTCCCTCTACGACCGCTTCCGCAACCGACTCATGTTCCCCATCTGGAACGAACTCGGACGCGTCGTCGGCTTCTCCGCGCGCATCCTCGAACCCGACGCCAAAATGGCCAAGTACGTCAACTCACCCGAAACCGACTTCTTCCAGAAGGGACAGCTCCTCTACGCCTACCACCTCGCCCGAACCGCCTTCAAGGACGCCGGACGGGCCATCGTCTGCGAAGGACAGCTCGACGTCATCGCCTGCCACCGCGCCGGACTCACCTGCGCCGTCGCCGCGCAGGGAACCGCCTTCACCGAACACCACGCGCGGATGCTCAAACGCTCCACCAGCCGAGTCACCCTCGCCTTCGACGCCGACACCGCCGGCCAGAAGGCCACCATCCGCACCGTCACCCTCCTCCACGCACAGGGACTCGCCGTCGACGTCGCCACGCTCCCTCCCGGCGACGACCCCGACGGCATCTTCCGCAAGGGCGGCCCGCAGGCCCTCAACGCCATGCTCGCCGCCACCACCCCCGCTCTCCAGTTCCTCCTCCGACAGCTCCAGGCCGCACACGACACCACACGACCCGAAGAGCTCGCCGCCGTCGTCAGACAGCTCCTCGAAACCATCCGACCCATCGCCGACCCCGTCACCCGAGCCGCACACTGCCAATGGCTCGCCAACGAACTCCATCTCCCCGAGGACATCGTCCTCCAGGAAATGAGGCTCGTCGACGACAACCAGCGCGGTCAGCTCGGAAACCGACTCCAGCTCCAGTCTCCCACCCTCCCCTCCCCGCCCCGACAGCCCGGCGCCCCACACCCCACACGCGCCCTCCCCGCCTTTACCCTCCCCGTCGCCCACGAAAACATCTTCCAGAACCTCCTCGAAGTCATCCTCACCTCCAGCGAACTCGCCGAACGCCTAGCCAACGACGAAACCCTCACGCCTCAACTCCCCGACAACCCCCTCGGACACGCCATCAGCCTCGTCCTCGCCTTCGCCGAACAGGGCGAATGGAACGAGGCCGCCGCCGACATCGCCGCCTCCAAGCTCGCCGAATACCCGCCCGTCGGCAAAGCCCTCACCCAAAACCAGTACGCTCATCTCGAACCCACGGCCTCAGACGACCAGGAACGCACCCTCACCAAACGCCAAAAGCTCGAACAGGCCCTCTCCGACTGCCTCAACCGACTCCGCCGCATCGACATCGACCGACAGCTCCGACAGCTCCGACAGCAGATGGCCGAACTCCCACAGGAACAGCAGCAGCCCCTCCTCCAGCAGATGACCGAACTCATCGCCCAAAAAAAGGCCCTCGCCACACCCTAGTCAGCCCCCGTGCTCCGCAACGATGAAACTCCTCTACCACGGCAGCAACCAAATCGTCGACCAGCCACTCCTGCTGGCCGGACGCAGACATCTTGACTTCGGTCAGGGATTCTATCTGACATCCAGCCCAGAACAGGCGGCAAAATGGGCGCAGCTCGTGGCCCGAAGACGGAATGTGGGACGGCCAACCATCTCCGTCTTCGAATTCGACAAGGAGCGTATCGCCACCTTGAAGATACTTCTGTTCGATAGACCTTCCGGCGCCTGGCTGGATTTTGTGGTGGCTAATCGAAAGGAGCTGTCTGGCATCAGGCGGTATGACCTCGTCATCGGTCCCGTCGCCAATGACAATACCTTACCGGTCATTGACGACTATATGGACGGGAAATACACGAAGAAAGAGGCTATCAGACGCTTGTTGCCACAAAAGCTGGCCGATCAGGCCGCGTTTCTGACTACAAAGTCGCTTGAGCTGTTGTCCTTTCATCATAGTGAGATTCTCCCGCGTTTCCAAACGCCAGAATGCTAGAGGGCGTTCGAAAAGCCCTTGCACATCGTCGACGTTTTGTGCCTTTTTCACCTTTTGTGTCTTTTGTGGACAAAAAATCATAAATGAGCCATCCCATGCTTCCGGACGCCAGAATGCTAGACTTCTTCGACCGACATGTCACAGCGCTGATCGTCGAGAAATACGCCTTCGACGAACGCCGCGCCCTGCGCTCCTTTCTGGAGTCCGAGACCTACCGGATGCTGCTCGACCACGAAACCGGCATCTATGCCGAAAGCCCACGCTTCGTCTTCGACCTCTGGGAATGCGAGCAGATCACCGGCGACCCACGCAACTCCATCAACATCAGGGGAGAATGACGACGATGAGCCCAGAATGCGCCTTCTTCATCTACCTTATCGAACGCTATGCTGCCTACAAGAACACCTCCGCCGACCGCATCCTCAAACTCTGGGACTCCCTCAAGCTCACAGACCTCATCTACGACCTGTACGACCGCTACCATTGCGAACGACTCCAGAACGCCTTCGACGACATCGATGACCTCATCGGCGAGCGCCAGGCCCAACGCCACCGCGCCGACTCGCCCCATATCCCATAGAACGGAACGACCGGGAGGAACGCAGCCATGTCAGAAGCCAGTGTTTGCCTGAACCACCCGAACACCTCCGCCACCCACCGGTGCGCCGTCTGCAGAAAGCCACTCTGCGACACCTGCGCCATCCTTGACCACGGCGCCGCCTACTGCTCACAGCAGTGCCGCGCCGACGCCATCCGCACCAGCGCCATGGTCAACCAGGCCCTCGACGCCAAGCGCAGAACCAGCCGCCGCGCCTGCATCCGCTCCCTTGTCGTTCTCATCATCCTCGCCGCACTCGCCGCAGCCGCCTACTGGTACTACAAGCAGAACACCGAAACAGTCAACCGCCAGTTCGAGCAAATCCAGAAGGAAGCGCAGCAGCAGCTCCAGCAGGGAAAGCACGCCATCGAGGAACATACCGTCAATCGCAAGTCAAACTATAAGAAGCAAATCGAAAGCATCGCCAACGACTGACATATCTACCCGACGGGGGGACGGCGCACCCATTGCCCAGCCCCCCAGCCCCAATACGCATGGACAGTTTATGATATGACAAGATTAGGACAGAAGGGGGAGAAAAAACATGGACAGCGACTCCATCATCATCCACGGTAGCCGGCCCATGCTGGGCACCAGTGACTTCGCCGACCTGCGCCAGTCGGACGGCCTCTACGTCGACAAGACGGCGCTGA
>CALZPA010000016.1 GCA_945827525.1 uncultured Lentisphaeria bacterium
GGGCCATGTCGACCATCAGCAGCGCGCCGACCTCGTCGGCGATCTCGCGCAGGCGCGGGAAGTCGATGACGCGCGGGTAGGCGCTGGCGCCGGCCAGGATGAGGCGCGGGCGGTGCTCGCGGGCCAGCGCGGCGATGGCGTCGTAGTCGAGCATCTCCGTCTCGGGGGAGACGCCGTAGCCGACGAAGTGGTAGGTCAGGCCGGAGAAGTTGACCTTGTGGCCGTGGGTGAGGTGCCCGCCGTGGTCGAGGCTCATCGCCAGGACGGTGTCGCCGGGGTTCAGGACGGCCATGTAGGCGGCCATGTTCGCCTGGCTGCCGGAGTGCGGCTGCACGTTCGCCGCCTCGGCGCCGAACAGCTTGCAGGCGCGGTCAATCGCCAGCTGCTCCACCTCGTCGACGTGGACGCAGCCGCTGTAGTAGCGCTTGCCGGGATAGCCCTCGGCGTACTTGTTCGTGAGGATGGAGCCGTTCGCCGCCCGGACGGCGCAGCTGGCGAAGTTCTCGCTGGCGATGAGCTCCAGGCCGCGGCTCTGCCGGACGCGCTCACGGTCGATGATGGCCGACATCTCGGGGTCGGACCGGCGCAGCGCCGCCGTCTCGTCGTAGGTCAGGTTCTCCATCTTGGCCAGACGGCGCGTGTGGCGCTCCTCGCCGCTGTACGGCGTCGTCAGCCAGATGTCCACCAGGGACAGGAACTCGTCGGGCGTGCGGCCGTCTCCGCCGCAGACCAGGACGTTCGAGTTGTTGTGGTTGCGGCTCGTCCGCGCCGCCTGCTCGCTCGTCACCAGCGCCGCGCGGACGCCATGGTAGCGGTTGGCGGCCATCGTCATCCCGATGCCGCTGCGGCAGATCAGGATGCCGCAGGTGACCTTCCCGTCGCGGACAGCGGTCGCCACCGCGACCGCGTAGTCCGTGTAGTCGTCCTGCGGGTCGAGCGTCTGCGGGCCAAGATCCACCACCTTCACGCCATTGGCGGCCAGATGCCCGACCAGAGCGCGCTTCAGCTCCAGTCCGCCGTGGTCGCAGCCAACGCCTACGGTGATGCAGCCCGCGCCGCAACTCTGCCAATCGCTCATTTCATTCGACATGGTGCTCGTTCCTTCAAAAAAGCTAGACCTGTTTCCCTTCCTCCGAGACGCGCCCGCTCTCGACAAGCGACGCCGCGGTCACTTCCCCATAATGTACCTCCAATCATGACAAAAACAACATCCGACGGACAGCGAATGGCGGAAACCTGTCACGGACAACGCCATTTGTCCTCATGGGCATGAGCCGCTATATTATGGGCTTTCCCAAAGGCGCGGACGCGACCTCGCCGCGCCATCCCCACCCAACCATCCATCCACACGAAGGGCAATCAACTCATGGAAATCGACCGAACGAAGCCCTACCCGCTGATCAATGCGCTGGAGTGCAAGTCCTGCGGCCGCTGCGTCGTGGCCTGCCCCAAGGGCGTGCTCTCCATCGGCAAGCAGCTCAACCCGCGCGGGTACCGCGCCGTCGTCTACGCCGGCACGGGGTGCATCGGCTGCGCCTCCTGCTTCTACACCTGCCCCGAGCCCTACGCGCTCGAAATCCACATCCCCAAGAAATAACGCCCCACGGAGGACACCGACTAACTATGGCTACCACTCTGGTCAAAGGCAACAAGGCCGTGGTCATCGGCGCGCTCTACGCCGGCGCCGACTGCTTCTTCGGCTACCCCATCACCCCCGCCTCCGAAATCCTCGCCGAGGCCTCCAACCTCTTCCCCAAGGTCGGCCGCAAGTTCGTCCAGGCCGAGTCCGAGGAGGCCTCCATCAACATGTGCTACGGCGCCGCCTCCACCGGACACCGCGTCTTCACCGCCTCCTCCGGCCCCGGCATCTCCCTCATGCAGGAGGCCATCTCCTACATGGCCGGCGCCGAGCTCCCCGCCGTCGTCGTCGACGTCATGCGCGCCGGCCCCGGACTCGGCAACATCGGCCCCGAGCAGGGCGACTACAACCAGGTCGTCAAGGGCGGCGGACACGGCAACTACAAGCCCATCGTCCTCGCGCCCAACTCCGTCCAGGAGATGGGCGACTTCACCCGCCGAGCCTTCGACCTCGCCGACAAGTGGCGCACGCCCGTCTACGTCCTCGCCGACGGCGTCCTCGGACAGATGATCGAGCCCTTCACCTTCCCTGAGCAGGCCGTCGAGCCCAAGGCCGACACCGCCTGGGCCGTCAACGGCACCGCCGACACCCGCCAGAACCTCGTCACCTCCATCTTCCTCAACTTCGACCAGCTCGAGGACTTCAACAACCGACTCCAGCACAAGTACGAGCGCATCGCCGCCGAGGAGCAGGACTGCGAGACGCTCAACTGCGACGACGCCGACACCATCCTCGTCGCCTACGGCATCTCCTCACGCATCGCCAAGACCGCCATGGACCAGGCCCGCGCACAGGGACGAAAGGTCGGACTCTTCAGGCCCATCACCCTCAATCCCTTCCCCAAGGACGCACTCGCACAGCTCGCACAGCAGCCCCGCTCCTTCGTCTGCGTCGAGATGAGCAACGGCCAGATGGCCGACGACGTCCGCCTCGCCATCGGATGCTCCCGCCCCGTCAGCCTTGTCTCACGCCTCGGAGGCAACCTCATCACGCTCGCCCAGGTCCTCCAGGGCATCGACCAAGCCGCCAACCGCTGAAGGAGGGTGAAAACCATGCAAGAGAAAGTCATCAGAACCCAAGGCATCTACCCCGAATTCCCACGCAAGGGACCCTCCCCCGCGCCCAGCGCCACCCACTACTGCCCCGGCTGCGGCCACGGCGTCATCCACAAGCTCATCGCCGAGGCCCTCGCCGACGCCAACCTCCAGGACCGCACCATCGTCATCTCCCCCGTCGGCTGCGCCGTCTTCGCCTACTACTACTTCGACGCCGGCAACATCCAGGTCGCCCACGGACGAGCGCCCGCCGTCGCCACCGGCGTCTCACGGGCCACCGACCAGATCGTCCTCGCCTACCAGGGCGACGGCGACCTCGCCTCCATCGGACTCAACGAGACCCTCCAGGCCGCCAACCGGGGCGAGAAGATCTGCGTCTTCTTCGTCAACAACACCGTCTACGGCATGACCGGCGGACAGATGGCCCCCACCACCCTCGTCGGCGAGAAGACCGTCACCTGCCCCGACGGACGCGACCCCCTCACCCAGGGCTACCCACTCCACATGTGCGAGCTCATCAGCTCCCTCAAGGCGCCCGTCTTCGTCGAGCGCGTCTCCGTCTCCGACATCGCCCACATCCGCAAGGCCCGCGCCGCCATCCGCAAGGCCATCGACATCCAGCGCGAGGGCAAGGGCTACTGCTTCATCGAAGTCCTCTCCCCCTGCCCCACCAACCTCGGCAAGGCCTCCGCCACCGACAACGTCAAGTGGATCAACGAGCAGATGGAAAAGGAATTCCCGCTCGGGAACTTCCGTGACCTCACCGCCACCGCCGAGACCATCGTCCGACCCGCCAGCGACTTCTCCAAGGACACCCTCGACCGGCTCTTCCACCTCGACGAGCTCGCCGAGACCGCACAGGACAACGACGCCTCCTTCCGGCCCGTCCAGGTCAAGATCGCCGGCTTCGGCGGACAGGGCGTCCTCTCCCTCGGCACCATGCTCTCGCAGGCCGCGCAGCTCGCCGGCAAGCAGACCTCCTGGTACCCCTCCTACGGCCCCGAGCAGCGCGGCGGCACCTCCAACTGCTCCGTCCACATCTCCACCCAGCCCATCGGCTCGCCCGTCGTCTACAACCCCGACCTCCTCGTCGCCATGAACCGACCCTCCCTCGAGAAGTTCAAGCACGACGTCCGCCCCGGAGGCGTCATCATGTACGACGCCATCATGGGCGAGGTCGACATCCCCGAGGGCGTCAAGGGCGTCGCCGTCCCCGCCCAGCAGCTCGCCGACGAGGCCGGCAACGAGCGCGGCGCCAACACCATCATGTTCGGCGTCATGCTCGCCCTCGGCATCACCGGACTCCCTGAGTCCGCCTTCAAGGACGCGCTCGCCGCCGCCTTCGCCAAGAAGCCCAAGCTCATCCCCATCAACGTCGCCGTCCTCGACCACGCCGCCAGATGGGTCCGCGAAAACGTCCGCTGACAGACGGAAATCAGCCCCGTCCGCTTGCATTCGCGGCGGATGGGGCTACATTATCACACATCAGCAAACGTCAACCACAACATCTACCTGGATGCGAAAGGGGGTGAATACAGTATGCCGTCAGAGATCAAGTGCCGTAAGACCGAACCCGTCGACCGTGCCCTGCGCCGTCTCAAGAAGAAGATGGACAAGGAGGGTACCATGAAGGAGCTCCGCAACCGCCGTCACTACGAGAAGCCGAGCGAGGTCAAGCGCCGTCAGAGCCGCCGCGCCCACTAAGCTGAGCCGAGCCGCCATGACACAAGCCCCATAGCGCAACAACCCCTCAACCCCAGCAAGGCCGTCCCCTGTCACCCAGAGGACGGCCTTGCTGTCAGCCGACACCCAACCACCACGACACAGGAGACACGCATGGACAGACGCGACTTCCTCAAGGCCTCCCTCGCCTCCACCGCCGCACTCGCCGCACCCTCCGCGGCCCTCGCACAGCACCAGGACGGCCAGGACGCCAAGACCATGACCACCGTCGCCTTCAAGGGCGGAGAGAAGGTCTCCCTCCTCGGCTTCGGCATGATGAGACTCCCCCAGAAGGACGGCGAAATCGACGCCACGCTCGCCGCCAAGATGGTCGACGACGCCATCAAGGCCGGCGTCAACTACTTCGACACCGCCTACTTCTACATCAAGGGCAAGTCCGAGACCTTCTGCGGCGACGTCCTCACCAAGTATCCACGCGACTCCTACTACCTCGCCGACAAGCTCCCCATCGGGCACCTCAAGACCGCCGACGACCTCGAGCGCATCTTCAGCGAGCAGCTCCGCAAGACCCGCCAGTCCCACTTCGACTTCTACCTCATGCACGCCCTCAACGCCGCCAACTGGAAGAAGGCCGTCCAGCTCAACGTCTACGACTTCCTCCTCCGCAAGAAGGCCGAGGGCAAGATCCGGCACATCGGCTTCTCCTTCCACGACAAGCCCGAAGTCCTCGAGAAGATCGCCGCCGCGCATCCATGGGACTTCGCACAGATCCAGCTCAACTACATCGACTGGAAGGCCTACCGCTCCAAGGAGCAGTACGACATCCTCACCAAGCGCAGCATCCCCATCGTCGTCATGGAGCCGCTCCGCGGCGGACGCCTCGCCAACCTCCCCCAGGACGCCGCCAGAATGCTCGCCAACGCCAGCCCCGACGCCAGCCAGGCCTCCTGGGCCTTCCGCTACCTCGCCTCCCTCCCCAACATCCTCTGCATCCTCTCCGGCATGTCCCGACCCGAGCACCTCGCCGAGAACCTCCGCACCTTCTCGCCCATCCGCCCCCTCGACGAGCGCGAGCGCCGCATCCTCGACAAGGCCATCCTCGCCTACCACAACACCCTCTCCGTCCCCTGCACCGACTGCCGCTACTGCCTCCCCTGCCCCGTCGGCGTCCTCATCCCTCGCGTCTTCACCGCCTACAACGACTTCAAGATGAGCAACAACGCCAGACGCTTCAAGGCCACCCTCGCCGCCTTCGACGAGGACGAGGGCCCCGACGGCTGCATCCGCTGCGGCAAGTGCATGCCCAAGTGCCCCCAGCACATCCGCATCCCCAACGAGCTCGCCCGCATCAGGGCCGAGGCCGCCAAGCTCTGACACCGCCATACTCCCTCCCGGGCAGGACTGTCGCTTTTTTCGGGAAAAACGCCGTCCTGCCCTTGTTTTTGCCGGCGAAAATGTGTATAATGTCATCGGTACACACCCGTGTGGGCCACACAGAGACAGAACAAGCCAACACCACCGAGAGATCCCGAACATGACCACCAGGAACCGCCGCCGCTTCACGCTCATCGAGTTGCTCGTCGTCATCGCCATCATCGCCATTCTCGCGGCCATGCTGCTGCCCGCCCTCTCCAAGGCCCGCGAGAAGGCGCGCTCCATCTCCTGCACCAGCCAGGTCAAGCAGATCATGCTCGCCTGGCTCATGTACGTCCAGGACAACGACGACACCGTCCCCGCGCGCCTCTACACCCTCAAGAGCGCCTCCGGCGGCAACTTCTACCAGGTCATCTTCACCGTCTCCCTCAAGGACTACATCGGCGACACCAAGACCATCCACTGCCCCTCCTATACCGGCACCGGCGTCACCTATGGCTACAGCGCCACCACCTTCATCGAGCACAAGAAGCTCCCCTCCTTCACCGCCCCCTCGCAGACCGTCATGATGGCCGACGTCAAGCAGTGCCACAACGGCAGCGGCTACAACTACCACGACCAGCAGCTCACCCCGCAGGCCACCATGATGTCCAGCTACCCCGGAGCCGACGCCGACGCCACCATGGACCCCATCACCAGCGACCCCGCCTACTTCCAGCGCCCGCGCGCCGCACACCTCGGACTGGCCAACACCGGCTGGGCCGACGGACACGCCGAACCGCAGCGCACCCTCAACTTCTACTACAACCAGACACCCTACAACAAGTACTTCCGCGCCAACTTCTAGACCGACATGCCCACACCCCTGCCAGACCCCACCGCACCCCTCGCCGACCTCATCCCCAGCGGCAACCCGCGCCTCGACGCCCAGCTCGCCTTCTCCGCCGTCATCGACCGCATGACCGCCATCCTCAGGCGCACCCGCCTCCTCGACCAGAGCCGCCAGGAGAACGACGCCGAGCACTCCTGGCACATCGCCGTCATGGCGCTCCTCTTCCGGGAACACGCCACCGTCACCCCCAACCTCCCCCACGCCGTCGAGATGCTCCTCGTCCACGACCTCGTCGAAATCTACGCCGGCGACACCTTCGCCTACGACGACGCCGGATACCAGGACAAGCTCCAGCGCGAACAGCAGGCCGCCGACCGACTCTATGCCCTCCTCCCCCCAGACCAGGGCCGTCACCTCCGTGACCTCTGGCAGGAATTCGACGCCATGGAGACCGACGACGCCAAATACGCCAACTGCCTCGACCGCATCCAGCCCTTCCTCCACAACACCCTCACCCAGGGCTACACCTGGCGCCTCGGCGGCGACCGACCCGTCACACGCTCCCAGGTCCGACGCCGCATGGCCATCGTCAGACCCATCATGCCCGCCGTCCACGACTGGATCGAGACCTGCCTCGACACCGCCGTCCGCAAGGGCTGGGTCGTCGCCGACGACTGACCTCCCCCCACGACACACGAACCACCCCCATCCCCTCTCCTCCCATGCCCCAAGCACAGACACTGAAGAACGGCGACGCCCTCATGCTGGCGTCCCTCCCCGCCGAGGCGACCGCCCAGGTCCCCAAAGGCAAGTCCCTCCGACTCATGCTCGAGGAACAGCCCGGCCAGCCCTGGTCCGCCGACCACAACCCCGCCGAATGCGACCTCGCCCTCGAACGCCGCCCCGGCTGGGCCGCCCTCACCGTCACCAGCCACGTCCAGACGCCCGCCCGCATCGAGCTCACCTGCGGCGCCCACGCCACCCGCCTCCTCGTCTACACCATCGCCGCACAGCAGGACATCTCCCCCCTCTACCCCAGGACGCCCGTCCTCGACCTGCTCCGCCAGACCTGCCGCCGACGCGGCATCACCCTCACCGACTGGCACCTCCATATCCGAGGCGGCATGACCCCACAGCTCGCCGCCGACCGCGAACTGGACTCCGGCATCCGCTCCTCCGCCATGGAAAACCATGGCCGCGAATGGGAAATCTACGACAACGCACGGCTCCGCGACTTCGCCGCCAACGCCAGGAAGGTCTCCGCCAACGGACACCTCCTCCCCGTCGGCATCCAGGTCAACGACCGCGACTGGGCCTCCCAAATCGACCCCGAAACCCGCGCCCAGTTCGACTACATCCTCGCCGACACCATGATCATGGGCAAACTCCCCTCCGGACGCGACAACCGGCTCTGGCTCGACCAGACCATCCCCGACCCGCAGGCCTGGATGAACGACTACCTCCAACACAACCTCCGCATCCTCGACGAGCCCATCTCCATCCTCGCCAACCCCACCTACCTCCCCAAGGAAATCGCCGCCGCCCACGACGAGCTCTGGACAGCCGAACGCATGAAGGCCGTCATCGCCGCCGCCGTCGAACGCGGCGTCGCCCTCGAAATCCAGGCCGGCTCCCCCTTCCCCAGACCCGCCTTCCTCCGCCTCGCCAAATCCATGGGCGCCGCCTTCTCCTTCGGCACCAACAACTTCGACCCCACACCCAAGGATCTCTCGCGCTGGCTCGAGGCCATCGAATGGCTCGACCTCTCCGGCGACGACATCTGGACCCCAGAGCGGCTTCGCTCCCGCTGACCACACCCACACCCACCACCCACACGCCCGGGACAGACGGCCCCACGCCGTCTGCCCCGGCTTGCATTCCAGGCCGCCGGGACTTATCTTAATCCCTTCTCCCGATGGCCCGCCGTCATACTCCCCATCACGCCATACGCCTCCCCCCCCCACACCACGCCCTTCATGAAACAGCGACTCCTTGACGCACTCCGCGCCGCCAACGCCGACTACGCCGACATCCGCATCGACGACATCGACAGCACCGCCTTCTCCTACCGCTCCACCGAGCTCGACAGCACCTCCACCGGACACAGCATCGGCGGCATCGCCAGAGCCTGCCACCACGGCGGCTGGGGCTCCGTCCAGTTCTCCTCCCTCGACGAACTCCCCCAGCGGGTCGCCGAGGCCTGCCAGGCCGCGCGCCTCGTCGGCAAGGAGACCACCCTGCTCGCCGACGTCGACGTCCCCGCCGACCTCACCTTCCCCGCCACCTTCGTCCACGACTTCCGCGCCATCCCCTTCGAGGAGAAGCTGGCCATCATCAGCGAATACAACGACCTCCTCCGCACCGCCGTCCCCGGCGTCCAGTCCACCGTCGCCTCCTACTCCGAGCGCATGCGCACCACCTGGTTCGCCTCCACCCGCGGAAACTGCTTCATGGAGGAGCGCCCGCGCATCACCCTCCTTCTCGCCGCCATCGCCCGCGAGGGCTCACTCGTCCAGCACGCCTTCCGAAGCCTCTCCTCCGCCACCGACTTCGACCTCGTCCGCAACCGGCACGACCTCGCCCGAGAACTCGCCGCGCAGTCCGTCAGACTCCTCAAGGCACCCCAGTGCCCCAGCGGAAAGTACACCGTCATCCTCGACAACTCCATGACCGGACTCTTCACCCACGAGGCCTTCGGACACCTCTCCGAGGCCGACTTCCTCCACGAGAACAAGGACATGCGCGAACTCATGCAAATCGGCAGGGTCATGGGCAACAGCGACCTCAACATCACCGACGACGGCAGCCTCGGAACCCTCATCGGCACCCACCACGTCGACGACGAGGGCACTCCCACACGACGCACCGAACTCATCCGCAACGGCGTCCTCGCCGGACACCTCCACTCCCTCGAGACCGCCGCCCGCATGGACGAGAAGCCCACCGGAAACGCCCGCGCCATCTCCTACGGCTACTCACCCATCGTCCGCATGACCAACACCTTCATCGAACCCGGTAACCTCACCCGCGAACAGCTCTTCCGCGATGTCGACGACGGCATCTACGTCTGCGGCGGACTCGGCGGACAGACCATGAAGGAGATGTTCACCTTCACCGCCTCCCATGGCTTCCGCATCCGACACGGACAGCCCGCCGAACTCCTCCGCGACGTCACCCTCACCGGCAACGTCTTCCAGACGCTCCACGACATCGACGGCATCGCCGACGACCTCGTCATCCACGAGACCGGCGGCGGTTGCGGCAAGGGCGGACAGTCACCCCTCCCCGTCACCGACGGCGGCCCGCACATCCGCATCCGCGACGTCGTCATCGGCGGACGCTGAGCATCCGACACGGGACGCCTTCGGCAAAGGCGCCTTAGACGCCTGGCACGTAATGCCCCCACTCAAGAATGCCTCCTTGTGCGCCTGACAGGGAGAGGCCAGACAGCATTGAAGGGGCCATGATGCTCCAGTTGGCGCCGATGGACGGCGAACGCACCGCCGCGCCACCCCCTGCCTGTGTCGTCTGTGCGTTTGGCATAGGAGGCCTGCCTTTTTTCCGCATATGGGCTCCCTTGCGCAAAAAACGCCGCCTCCATTAGAATTCCGTGTAGAATGGCAACGGCATTTGCACCAGGCTGGCCATGGCGTATAGTAGTGCCAGCAAACCAAACGAGCCTGCGCGAATGGTTCGCGCAGGCTCGACGCTGGTACGAGAGACGGGAATCGAACCCGTACGCCTTGCGGCACAGGAACCTAAATCCTGCGCGTCTACCAATTCCGCCACTCTCGCATGAGACTGATGCCATAATGTAGAGCCTCCTGTCGACTTTTGCCATTGACAAGCGCATTTTTTCCGTCAGCCACCAAACCACCGCGAACCGAACACCACCATGTCCAAGCCCTACCTCCTGCCCCTCTGCGCCCTCCTCCTCGCCTCCACCCTCCTCCGCGCCGCAGACGGAAGCCCCTTCGCCGGACACATCGTCGCCGGCGACCAGAAGTCAGGGCAGGTGCTCATCCTCAAGTCCGACGCCGACTGGAAGGACAGCTCCAGCGTCCTCTGGCGCTGGCATCCCGCCCAGGACAGCGCCATCCCCAAGGAACGCCACAACGCCTTCGCCAACCTCTCCGACATGAAGGTCGTCGCCGAAGGCCGCCAACTGCTCGTGGCCGCCTCGGGCGGCGGCGTCGCCCTCATTGACCTGGCCACCGCACGCACCGTCTTCCAGGCCTATCCGGGCGGCAATCCGCACGCCGCCGCGCTCCTGCCCGACGGCACCGTCGCCACCGCCTCCAGCCACGGCAACCGCCTGACGCTCTTCACCCGACGGGACGGCGCCACCACCCCGACCGCCTCCAGCACCATCGAGCTGACCGACGCGCACGGCGTCGTCTGGGACGACGAGCACGCCCTCCTCTGGGCCCTGGGCGACAGCAGGCTCAACGCCTACCGATACAACTTCAGCATCGAGCAGCCCGAACTCGCCCTCGTCCAGTCCTTCACCCCCGCCAAGGACTTCGGCGGACATGACCTCATCCCCGCCTCGGGCGAGCCGCATTCGCTCCTGCTCACCGGAAACAGGGCCATCCTCCGCTTCAGCACCTCGCTCGGACGCTTCACGACCATCCGGAAACTGGGTGCCGTCAAGTCCGTCAGCAGACATCCCGACACTGGAACCATCCTCATCCAGAAGGTCAGGGAAAAGTGGTGGAGCGACACCATCACCACCCTCGAGGACAGCCCGCGCTCCTGGACGCTCCCCGAAGCCCGCTTCTACAAGGCGCGCTGGTTCGACGCCCGCTGACCACTCCCCCCCCCACACATGCCGCCCGACCTCCTCCTCACCGACGCCCACGCCCATCTGGCCGACGACCGCCTCGCACAGGACCTGCCCGGACTGCTGGACGAATGCCGCCGCCAGGACGTCGGACGCATCCTCTGCAACGCCGCCGAACGACGCCAGTGGGCCGCCGTCACCGAGCTGTCGCGCCAGCGCGGCGTCTTCGGCGCCCTCGGCATCCACCCCCTCTTCATCGGCCAATGGGACGACAAGACGCCCGCCGCACTGGAGCAGGCGTTCCGCACCGCACCCCCCGACGCCAAGCTGGTCGCCGTCGGCGAAGTCGGCCTGGACGCCTGGGACGAACCCCTGCGGCAGACGCTGCCGCTTCAGCGCGAGGCCCTGGCGGCGCAACTGCTGCTGGCACAGCGGCTGGGACTGGCGGTCGCCTGCCACAACCGCAAGACCTGGCATGACTTCTTCGGCGTCCTCAAGGACCTCCGCCTGACGCACCTGCGCGGCCTCTGCCACCACTTCGGCGGCAGCCGCGAGATTCTCCGCGCCGTCCTGGAGCACGGGCTGTGCGTCTCCTTCTGCGGCCCCGCCGCGCATCCGAGCGCCCTGCGGCTGCGCGAGGCCATCGCCTACACGCCGCTGGAGGCCATCCTGACGGAGACGGACTGCCCCGACCTCCCGCCGCCGCAGGCGCAGTCCGCCCAGAGCCGCCCCTGGCATGTGCGCCATGTGCTGCAGACCATCGCCGACATCCACCATCTCACGCTCGGCCAGGCGGCCGCCATCGTCCGGCAGAACTTCGAGAAAACGTTTGTCCGGTGAGTGCCCGTCCGCTTGAATTCGCCTCCTCATCCGCTATGCTAACATCCGAGCCACGCTGGGGCCGCCGTTCCGCGTCCATGCCTGGCCCTCCCCCCACTGAAGCCGAAACGCATAAGGAAAACCACGATGAAAAAGCTGTTGGCAGCCTCCATCATCATCGGTCTGCTCGGTGGCCTCAACGCCACCGCGGACTTCACCCTGGACACGGTGTTCTCCTCGCACATGGTCCTGCAGCAGGAGCGTCCCGTCGCCTTCTTCGGCACCGCCGACCCAGGCACCCAGCTCAAGGTCACCTTCAACGGCAAGACCGTGACAGCCAGACCCGACGCCAACGGCGCCTGGCGCGCCGAGTTCCAGCCCCTGAAGGCCAGCGCCAACAGCCTCAAGGCCACCTTCTCCGACGGCAAGCGGAACGTCGTCCTCGACGACCTGCTCATCGGCGACGTCTGGTTCTGCTCCGGACAGTCCAACATGCAGATGCCCATCGGGGCGCGCTTCAACCGTGGCTGGAGCGCGCTCCACTGCGAACAGGAGGTCGCCGCCGCCAACTTCCCGCAGATACGCTATGCGTTCCAGCGCCTCGTCCCCTCCCACATGCGCCCGCTCCCCGCGCAGTTCGGCAACGGCAACGGCTGGGTGAGGACCTCCCCCGAGGTCGCCGCCTGGTTCAGCGCCACCGCCTACTTCTTCGGACGCAAGCTCCACCAGGACCTCAACATCCCCATCGGGCTGATCAACGCCTCCTGGGGCGGCACCCTCATCCAGCCATGGATCTCACAGCAGGGTTACGCCGACGCCAAGCTCAAGCGTGAACTCGCCCTCATCGAGCGCTTCAACATGACCCCAGAACAGAAGCGCACCTACGAGGACCAGGAGGAGATGCGCTACCGCAAGGAACTCGCCGACTGGCTCCCCGCCTTCGACAAGGCCACCGCCGAGTCGCGCCGGAAGGCCTCCGACTGGGCCAGCCCCGAACTCGCCGACGACACCTGGAAACCCGCCTCTCGCTTCCATTCCTCCAACTACCACGTCCTCTGGTTCCGCAAGACCTTCCGCGTCCCCGCCGACATGGCCGGACGTGACCTCATCCTCTCCATGACCAAGCCCGCGCAGGCCGGCGAACTCTTCCTCAACGGCACTCCCATCGCCGCCTGGAAGGCCTCCGACGCCGACGCCAAGAAGGGACTCTGGCTCACCCTGGCCAAACAGCAGCTCAAGCCCGAGGGCAATGTCCTCGCCATCCGCGCCGTCTACTGCCAGGCACCCATCGCCGGCGACCTCCCACGAGGACGCCTCGTCGCCGACAAGAAGCAGGCCGACCTCCCCGGCTCCTGGAAAGCCAAAACGGAATTCACCGGCACGGCCAAGGCCACCGGCGACAAGCCGGCCCCGCGCCCCATCTACATCCCCTACAAAATCAATGGCCAGCAGTTCCCCACCAACCTCTACAACGGCATGGTCGACGCCTGGACCAGACTCCCCATCAAGGGCGTCATCTGGTACCAGGGCTGCTCCAACGCCGGCAGCACCCACTACTACGCCCTCCACAAGGCCCTCATCGCCGACTGGAGAGCGCGCTGGCAGACGCCTAATCTCCCCTTCCTCATCGTCCAGCTCGCCGGCTATGACCCCGCCCACCGCGACACCTGGCGGACCGCCAGCCCCACCAACGTCTCCGGCTACGCCCTCACCCGCGACATCCAGCGCGAGATGACCTCCCTCCCCAATGTCGGACTGGCCGTCACCATCGACATCGGCGAACCCGCCAACATCCACCCCGCCAACAAGCAGGACGTCGGCAAGCGCCTCGCCCTCGAGGCGGAACGCATCGCCTACGGCATGAGCGTCGCCTCCCGAGGCCCGCGCTTCCGCAGCGCAACCCCCGAAAACGGCACCCTCCGCGTCGCCTTCGACTTCGCCGAGGGACTCGCCACCAGCGACGGCAACCCGCCCGGAGCCTTCGCCATCGCCGGCAAGGACGGCCAGTTCGTCTGGGCCGACGCCCGCATCGACGGACAGACCGTCATCGTCTCCTCACCCAAGGTGCCCGAGCCAGCCTTCGTCCGCTACGCCTACGCCGGCTATCGCGGCGACTGCAACCTCGTCAACGGGGCCGGCCTCCCCGCCTGCCCCTTCCGCTCAGACGCCATCGACTTCTCCAAGCTCGACTAGCCCCAACGCCTCCGAAGCCAAGCTCTGCTGCGACGCCCCAGGCCGCGCGACACCATGCCCGCCCGCGCCTGGGGCGCCTTGCCGTCCCTGCCCATCCTGCCATCCAAGCCATGACCACCTGCCCCACGCCCGCCCCGACCCTCCGCCTGGAGACGCCCTCCCCTGACCTCCTTGACGACTACATCCAGGCCTGCGCCGAGACGTGGGGCCACGTCCACAACAGCTACATCCTCCACGACCCCGCCACCGCCCACGAATGGCGAAGCCACCTCCTCGACGACTACCGACGCCAGGAGCAGGGACTCGGCCTCCCCGACGGCTTCGTCCCCAGCCGGACACGCTGGCTCACCCTGGACGGCCGCTATGCCGGCACCGTCAACATCCGCCTGCGGCTCTCGCCCCAGCTTGAGCGCTACGGCGGCCATGTCGGCATCGTCATCCGCCTGGGACTGCGCGGACAGGGACTGGGAACCGCCGCGTTCCCGCTGGCCATCGCCGAGGCGCACCGCCTCGGCATCCGCGAGGTCCTCGCCACCTGCGAGGCAGACAACGCCCCCTCCCGGCAGATGCTGCTCCATGCCGGCCCTGCCAGAACGTACAGACGCCGCGCCGACATCGATGGAGTCGAGCGCGACGTCTGCCACTTCTGGTATGTCGTCTGATGCCTTTCGGCGTCAGTCGTTCCTGAGCCTGCGTCCCATGAAGCGGATGAGGGCCTCCAGCAGAACAGCCGGATGCGGCGGACAGCCAGGAACATAGAGGTCCGGCTTGAGGATGTCGGTGACGCCGTCGCAGACCTGCGGACTGCCGGCATAGATGCCGCCGGAGATGGCGCAGGTCCCGCAGGCGATGACGAAGCCCGGCCGAGGCACGGCATCCCAGGTCTTCCGCAGGGCAAGCAGCATGTTCCGGGAGACGGGGCCCGTCACGAGGATGCAGTCGGCGTGTCGCGGCGAGGCGACCATCTGGATGCCGAAGCGCCCCATGTCCCAGGCCAGCGTGTTCAGGACATTGACGTCCAGCTCGCAGGCAGCGCAGCCACCCGCCGAGACCTGCCGTATCTTGAGGGAACGCCCAATGAGCCGGCGGATGCCGTCGTCGGGCTGGAGCACATGGCTGTAGCCCATGCCGGGACGCCGCACCAGCCCCTCCCGCGTGAAGGCGGCCAGGTCATGCTGGCGCGTGAACGCGACATGGCCACTGGCGCAGGCGCGCTCGCACCGGCGGCAGAACAGACATCTGCCCAGGTCAAGCTCGGGTGAGCCGTCGGCGGCTCTGCGGATGGCCTCGGTGGGACAGGCGTCGGCGCAGGCGGCGCAGCCCTCGGCGCAGCCGGCGGCGAGCTCTGGCAGCCCCGCGAAGCGTTCGGGCATCTGGGGCGGCTCGTAGGGGAACGGCTTGGTGCGGTACCCTTGCCTCATTCTTGCCAGGAGTGCTTTCAGCATGTCAACACCTCACAGGTCATGTCCACAGTAGGACAGATTGAAGCTCTTGTTGCAGATGGGGAAATCCGAGATCTGGCCGTTCCGGAGGGCGAGCGCCAGACCGAACCAGTTGTGGAAGGAGGGATCGACGACCTTCAGACGCTCGAAACGCCCCTGTCCATCCGTGATCGCCACCTGGCAGACCTCACCGCGCCACGCCTCGGCCAGCGAGACGGCGATGGTCGAGGGACGGCAGACGCGCGGCGCGCGGCCCGCCGCCTTGGACAGCTCGTCCCCTGCCAACTGGCGCAGCGCCCCGCGGGCCAGCTCCAGCGAGGCCGTCAGCTCCAGCCGGCGCACGGTGGCGCGGGCGAAGACGTCGCCGGTCCTGACGGTCGCCGGCGACAGCGACAGCGCCCCGTAGGGACCATACGGATGCGTGACGCGCACATCGCGGCGCAGACCGCAGGCGCGCGCCGCCACGCCGACCAGACCGATGTCACGAGCCTGCCCGTCCGTGACGGTGCCGGTGTTCTCCAGACGGTCCAGGACGGACGGCGCCTCGAACATCAGCTCCAGGGCGTGCGACAGGTCGGCGGCATTCGTGTCCAGCGCCCGCAGCAGCCGGTCGGCCAGCATCTCGTCGACCTTCCAGCCCACGCCTCCCGGCGTGACGAGCCCGCGCCCGAAACGGTTGCCGCAGATGGCGGCCGTCAGGTTGAGGAAGTCGCCGCGGATGCGGCCGCAGAACGCGGCCGTCTGCAGAAACGCGACATCGCCGGCAAGCGCCCCGAGGTCGCCGATGTGGTTGGCGATGCGCTCCAGCTCCCAGGCCAGCAGCCGTATCTGGGCATCGCGCGGGGAGACGCCCGCGTCCTCGTCCAGCGCCTCCAGCAGCCCGCAGTAGGCGCCGGCATACGCGGCGGACGAGTCGCCGGCAATCGTCTCCATCACGAAGGGCGTCCGCTTCGACGGACCGCCCACCAGCATCCTCTCGACGCCACGGTGCTGATACCCCAGCGAGATTTCGAGCGTGTGGACGTCCTCGCCCAGACACTGGAAGCGGAAGTGCCCCGGCTCGATGACCCCGGCATGGACAGGGCCGACCGCGACCTCGTGCGCCGCGTGACCATGAAGCCGGAAATAGTCGGTCACAGCCGGCTCCTCGCCGTCGCGCCCGGAGCAGAAGCGGATGGGCTTGAGCCACGGATGCCCCTCGGGCACGATGCCCGTCTCCTCGTGAAGCTCACGCTCGAACCAGTGGAACGCCGCCGCCTCGCGGGTCAGGCAGGCATAGCGCTCCGGCGCCGGGGCCGACGTCAGGCAGACGCGCCCCGCCGTGTCGTCGGACAGCGCCGCCACCAGACGGCGCCCGCCGCGCGCCTCCCAGGCGAAGAAGGCAGACACCCGCATCCCACGATCCCTCACGGCGTGAAGCAACAGCTCGCGGAACTCCTCGAACGGCAGCAGCGGCAGACGCTCCAGCGACGCCGCGCCCGGATTGCCCAGCAGAAGAAAGGGTTGTTGGCTCATGTCAGTTCACTCCCGGAATAGGTTGGCCGGACAGCAGGCACCACGTCAGATACGCCCCGCCCAGCAGCGCCACGCCCAGCGCGGCGGCCGGGACGGCGGCGGCGCGCTCGGCCCCACAGACATCCTCGGCGGCAGGCCGCGCCTCGCCGTCCTCGCCCAGGCACAGCTTGAGGCAGGCCAGCGACATCCCCGCGAACACCCCGAAGAGCATCAGGAAGACGAGGCAGGTCAGCCAGAGCGGCGCACTGGTCAGCAGCAGCCACTCGGAGACGAACAGCGGCGACGGCGGCGTCCCGCAGATGAGGAGAACGCCGACCAGCCACAGCAGCGCCGTCCGGGGCAGCCGCCCGAATATGCCGCCAATCGAGCGGATGGCGCGCGTCCCGTAGGCCAGCAGCACATTGCCCGCCAGCAGGAACAGGCTCATCTTGATGAGCGAATGACCACACAGATGCAGCAGCGCCACATCCCAGCGCCCAATGCCGCACAGGATCGCCGCCAGACCCATGTGTTCCACACTCGAGTACGCCAGCATCCGCTTGTAGTCGGGCTGGTGGATGATGAAGAACACGGCCACCGCCAGCGACAGCAGCCCCAGTGCCACCAGCAGTTGGCGGCAGAACGGCAGCAGACCGTCGGGGCAAATCGACAGGAACCGCCAGATGCCCAGCAGCGAGCAGTTCAGCAGCGCACCGGAGAGCAGCGCCGAGACGACGCCAGGCGCCTCGCTGTGCGCATCGGGAAGCCAGGTGTGGAACGGCGCCAGACCCATCTTCGTGCCGTAGCCGACCAGGATGAGGATGAACGCCGCCTTGAACCAGCCCGGATGCAGCTGCGCACGGTGCTCCGCAAGCAGCGACAGGCTCAGGCCGCCATGCTCAAGACCCGTCGCGGACACCGCCATCAGCATCGTCCCGAACAGCGCCAGCCCAATGCCCACCGAGCAGATCAGCAGATACTTCCACATCGCCTCCAGCGAGCTGCCCGAGCGGTGGAACAGTATCAGCGGCGCACTGGCCAGCGTCGTCGCCTCCACCGCCACCCACAGCAGACCGAAGTTGCGCGCGCTGATGACCAGCGTCATCGTCGACAGGAACAGCAGCAGGCACGGCACAAAGACACGGTGGCTCTGCAGCAGGCCGCCATGGCCGTCGCGCCGCGCCTTCGCCTGCTCCGCCGGCAGCCACAGCTGCGTGTGAAGCGACACGCACAGGAACAGCGTCGAGGTCACCGTGAGCAGAATGGCCGACGTCATGTCCAGACCGAGAAGGTCGTCCAGACGGGCCGCCGCGACATCGCCGCGTGAGGCCAGCAGCCAGAGCGAGCCAGCAAGGTGCAGGACGGCCGCCAGCGGCAGCCACAGCCGCACGGCCAGGCGCCCGCGCGTGTCCCGCCAGGCCAGCAGCGCCGCCGCCAGCGGCGCCAGAATCAGTGCCAGGGTCATCATCGTCGTCACTCCTCCTCGTCCTGCTCAGTCTTCAGTTCAGGCTCCTGCGCCGACCAGTCGCCCAGATGGTTAAGGCGGTCGGTGTCGATGTGCGCGAATTCGCGGTTGATGTGGAAGACGGCGATGCCCATGATGAACACCAGCGCCAGCACATCAAGCAGAATGCCCAGCTCGACGATGAAGCTGTTCTCCAGCGTCATGCCGATGCCGAAGACCGTGATGCCGTTCTCGAACACCAGAAAGCCCAGGGCCTGCGTCAGCGCCTTCCGCCGTGCGATGATCAGAAACAGACCCGTCAGCATCGTGATGAGCGACACCGGCACCGACAGCGGATGCGTCGTGTACTCCGACAGCGGCAGCGAACGCACCATCACAAACGACAGCGCCACCATCGCCAGCGCCGCCAGCGTGGACACCGAATACCCCGCCAGCGGCTCCAGCTCGCGGTTCACCTGCGCCCGCCGCATCGCCCGCGACAGCAGACGGGGCAGCAGCACCGCCTTCACCACAATGCTCACCATGGCCATCAGCGCCATCGACGGCCGCAGCTCGCTGCGCAGCACCGCGTCCGCCAGCGGCATCAGCCCTATCAGCAGACCCTGCAGCGCCACCAGCCGGATGCAGTGCAGCAGACGGCTCGATGACAGCAGCGTCAGGTCCAAGGCCAGAAATATCACATAAAGTATCTCCGAGAACATGTCAGTCACCCTCCGAATTCAAGCAGGAAAATGGCCATCGCGGCCATCGCGGAGGCCGTCAGCAGCAGGTACGGGACCTTGAGGAAGCGGTAGCGGGCCATGGCCGACTCGATGACGCCCACCGCCACGGAGACGACGAACACCAGCGCCACATGGACGGCCAGCCCCGTCCAGGGACAGGCGAAGAGCCGTCCCGGCACCGCCGCCGTGGTGAGGAACGCGGCGAAGACCCAGAGCTTAAGGGCGGCGCCATAGTGGATGAGGGCGAGGTCGGGCCCCGCATGGTCGAGGACCATCGCCTCATGCACCATGGTCAGCTCAAGGTGCGTCTCGGGATCGTCGAAGGGAACGCGGCAGTTCTCGGCCAGCGTGACGAGCAGCAGCGCGATGACGATGAGAATGAGCGAGGTGCCGCTGCCGCGCCAGGCCTCCGTGCCGGCCGTGTTGAGCACGCCGCCCAGGCTGTAGTCATGCGTCAGCATCACCAGAAAGACGACCACCGCGACGATGGCCATCTCGGCCAGCGCCGAGAAATGCAGCTCGCGGCTGGCCCCCATCCCCTCGAAGCTGGAACCCGTGTCCAGCGCGCCCAGAACCAGCGCCAGACGACCTATCCCCAGCAAGTACAGAAACACGATGATGTCCCCCGTGAACCCAAGGGGCGAGTCCATGAACCCCAGCGGCAGCAGCGACAGCGCACACAGGCACGACGCCACCCCGACCGGGGGAGCCAGACGAACCAGACCCGCGCTCGTCGAACTGCACACCGACTCCTTCCGCAGCAGCTTCCACAAGTCATGGTACCACTGCAGCACCGACGGCCCGCGACGACCGCCGAAAAACGACTTCACCTTGGCGATGACGCCCAACTGCAACGGCGCCAGAACCAGCGCCAGTAGCAGCGAGACGCCCCAGACCCACACAGACGCATCACTCATTTCACCATGCCTCCCCGGGACGACAGCGACATCCCGTCAAGCCAGCCCCAGGCCAGCAGCGCCAGCAGCGCGATGACCATCACCAGAACATACAGATGCAGATAGCCCGACTGAAGACGGTGAACCACATCTGCGACACGCCACGTCAGCCGGTGCAGCGGACGCCACAGCAGCGCGTTGGCCAGATCCTCCGTGTGAAGACCCACCGAGCCATGCTCGGGAAACAGCCCCTCCGCCGGATGCGTCCGCCGATGCAGCCGCAGCAGCGGCGCGAAGTAGTCCATCAGCGGCTGCACCAGCGCCGTCGACGTGTACTCCATCCGGGCGTCGGGACGCGCATAGCCGCAGTCCCAAGTCGGCCTGACCGGCGTCTCCGCGCCATGCGGCAGACACCGCCGCGCCACGCACACCAGCGCCGTCACCAGCAGCAGCGCCCCGGAGACCAGCGCCACCCGCGACAGCAGACACGACACCTGCGTCACCTCGCTCGCACTCGACGGCAACCCCAGCGCCGACAGCACCGGCGGCATCAGCGCCCGGCACAGGAACGGCGACGACACCATCACCGTCAGCGACAGCGCCGACAGCACCCACATCGCCGCCCGCATGCACGGCGCGACCTCACGCGCCGACGCGGCGGCCGCCGTCCGAGGCTCGCCCAGGAACGCGCCGCCGATGGCGCGGGCATACGCCGCCGCCGCCAGGCCGCCGGTCAGCGCCAGCATCAGCACCGCCAGCACACACAGCGCCAGAAACGCCAGGTCGCCCGCCGTGGCGCAGCTTCCCGCCGCGCCATGCCGTATCCCCAAAAAGGCCGCATAGTAGATGAGAAACTCGCCGATGAAGCCATTGAAGGGCGGCAGACCGCTCAGCGACACCGCCGAGGCGCCGAACAGCGCCCCCGTCTGCGGCAGCCGCCGCAGCAGACCGCCCATGCTGTCCAGCTCCAGCGTCCCCGTCGCCCGCAGCACCGAGCCAGCCCCCAGGAACAGCGTCCCCTTCAGCAGCGCATGGTTCAGCAGATGCAGCGACGCGCCCGCGATGCCGGCCACACCCATCAGCGTCTCCCCACAGCAATGGCCATATAGCCCCAGACCCAGGCCCAGAGCCACCACACCCATGTTCTCCACGCTCGAATACGCCAGCAGACGCTTCAGGTTGTTCTGCGCCAGCGCCAGCGCCACCGCGGGAACCATCACCACCGTCCCGCACACCGCCAGCAACCAGGCGACCAGACGCCATCCGCCCGGCCCCGCCGACGGCAACGGAACCTGCGTCAGCACCCCATAGAACCCCAGCGCGATCATCGCCCCGCTCATCACCGCCGACACCGGCGCCGGTGCCGCCGGATGCGCCTCCGGCAACCATGTGTGCAGACCCGGCAGACCTATCTTCAGGCCAAAGCCCAGCACCCCCACGACCACCGCCGCCAGCGCGACAGCGCCCGTGCCGCCCTCCATCGCGTGCATCACCATCAGCAGCGCCCCACCCGCCTGGCACGCCAGCAGATACCCCCAGGACGCCCCCGCACTGTCCTTGCTCCGGTACTCGAACGCCACCAGCGCAAAGCTCATCGCACCCATCAGCTCCCATGCCACCAGAAACTCCAGGAACCCCGACGCCGCCGTCACCCACACCATGCTCGCCAGCATCCCGTTGAAGAACAGCCAGAACGCACCCTCGCGCCCCTCCGCATGACCACGCAGATACCCATACGCATGCACCGCCGCACAGCAGCCGACCACATACACCGGCAACTGGAACAACGACGACAGCCCATCGCCGTCACGCAGACCCGCACACGCGCCACACAGACCGATCAGGCAGCCCGACACACAGCTCCACAGACCCAGAAACGCCGGAACCCCATGCCCCGACGCCCGGCGGACCAGCATCGACAGCGCCGACACCACGCCCCCCAGCGCCAGAACCCACAGCGACACACTCTCCAGACTCACGGACTCGCCTCCAACTCTCGCCTGACTGACCGCAGGCTGCCACGCTCACACACAGACACAAAAAGAAGACGGCAGCGACTTACCGCCGTCTTCTGTTTGCATAATATAGGACAAAACAGGACAAATTCAACAAACTCGTCCCGAAAAACACGCCACGTCCCCACCCTCCTCCCGTCGTCGTCGCCGTCGCCGTCGCCCCCTGTCCCCCCGCGACGGCGGCCACGCTCAGACGATGGTGTAGCCGCCGTCGGCCATGATGGTGGCGCCACAGATGTAGCCGGACTCGTCGTCGACGAGGAAGCGCACCACGCTGGCGATGTCGCTCGGGCGTCCGAAGCGTCCGAGGGGCTGGAGGCGGAGGAAGGACTCCATGGCGGCCTGCTCGTCCCCGGTGTCGCGGGCCCCGTCATGGAGTCCGGGCGTGTCCGTCGTGCCGGGCGCGACGGCGTTGACGCGGATGCCATGCGGGATGAGCGCGATGGCGGCGGCGCGCGTCATCGAGCTGACGCCGCCCTTGCTGGCGTGGTAGGCCAGGTATCCGGGCGAGCCGACGACGGCGAACGTCGAGGAGAAGTTGACGATGGCGCCGCGGATGCCCTTGCCGATCATATACTTGGCTCCCTCGCGCATCATCACGAAGCTGCCGGTCAGATTGATGGCCAGCACCCGCGAGAATTCCTCGGTGCTGGTCTCCAGCAGCGGCTTGTTCAACTGCAAGGCCGCGTCGTTGACGATGATGTCCAGTCGGCCGAACTCACGGTCGACATACGCCAGCAGCGCCAGGATGTCGGCCTCGCTGGCGACGTCGCAGCGCACCAGTCGCGCCCCCGTCTCGGCGGCGACGGCGCGCCCCGCCTCCTCGTCGATGTCGGCGATGACGACGGCGGCGCCGTCCTCGGCGAGACGTCTCACGACGGCGGCGCCGATGCCCTTGGCGCCGCCGGTGACGATGGCGACTTTTCCGGTAAGGTCTGTCATGGCTGCTTCTCCCTTCCTAGTCCTTGGGTTCGAAGATGGCCTTGGCCCTGGCGAGCGCCTGGGCGGCGAACTGCTCCAGCGACCAGTCGGCATAGCGGTCGTGGGTCTGGCGTCCCGGCTTGCCGTTGCGCGTCAGCTCCAGGGTCAGGACACCCTGGAAGCCGCAGGACGCGAGCCGACGGCGGACGTTGGCCCAGTCGACGATGCCGTCCCCGGGAAGGACATGGGCGTCGTCGAGCCAGGTGACGACAGCCGGGTCGGTCTGCCCGAAGTTGTCGTTCAGGTGCGTGGCGATGAGGCGGTCGCCATAGGCGGCAACCAGGTCGCGGCCGGCGTTGTAACACTGCTCGTGGCCGGTGTCGAGGCAGAAGCCGCAGGCGGGATGGTCACGGAAGGCGTCCATGACGGCCCTGAGGTACTCCTCGCCCTCGGTGTTCTCGAAGGCGAGCCGTGTGCCGGCCTGCCGGGCCACGTCGAGGAGTCCGCCGAGGCGGCGGAGCCCGAGGGCATTGGGCTGATGGCGGTCAAACCCGATGATGACGTGCATGACCACAATCGGCACGCCGCAGCCGGCGCAGTCCCTGATGCAGTCGGCCAGCATGGCCGCATAGCGGTCGCCGTCAGCGCCCTCCTCCCAGAGCGTGTGCACACGGCCAAAGGGCGCGTGCACCGACTGCAGCTCCAGACCGCAGGCGCGTATCGCACGCGCCTGGCCGGCGAGTTCCGGACGCCGCTCGTCCCACTCCACAAAACAGGCGTCATAGCCCACTCTGGCCAGCGTCTCCGCCTGCTCCGCGCAGGCTTCGCGAAAGTCCATGCCGATGTTGATGCCGTAGCGCATATCTTTTCTCCAGTTCGTCCTTGAAATGATGGGTCTTGTGCGCCGCTCAGCCGCGCCGCAGCGCCGCCAGGATGTCCTCGGCCGGCGCGAAGCGCCCCTTGCCGCTCACGCCGCAGGCCAGCGGCCCCTCCGTCGGCTCGATGAACTCGACGCCACGGCGGCGCAGGGTCTCGCAGTTGGCGACCGTCGCCGGATGCTCCCACATGTGGACGTTCATGGCCGGCGCGACGAGTACCCGCCCATGGTGCGACAGATGGTACGTCGACAGCGCGTCATCGGCCAGCCCCCAGGCCATCTTCGCCAGAAAGTCCGCCGTCGCGGGCGCGACCAGCAGCACGTCGGCACGGTCCGCCAGCGCCACATGCTCGGGCCTCCACTCCGGCACCGTCCACAGATCCGTGACGACCGGGTTGCGCGACAGCGTGAGGAACGTCTGCGGGCCGACAAGCCGGCAGGCGGCTGCCGTCATGATGACGTGAACCTCGTAGCCCTCCTTCACCAGACGGCTCGTCAGGTCCGCCGCCTTGTAGGCGGCTATCGACCCCGTGACGCCCAGCACCAGCACCTTGCCGTCCGCGCTCATGTCCAGGGCTCCTCCAGCTGGACGCCCGTGCGGCAGTGCGCCGCCGTGATGACGGCCTCCAGCCGCGAGGCCGCCGCCGATGCGTCATCGTTCACGATGACATAATCATACTTGCGCCACTGCGCCAGCTCGCCCCGCGCGTTGGCGAGACGCCGGAGGATGGTCTCCTCGCTGTCGGTGGCGCGTCCGCGCAGCCGGGCCTCCAGGACGGCGAACGACGGCGGTGCGAGAAAGACGGAGACCAGGGCGGAGCCCCAGTCGGGCTGCGAGCGCACCCGGGCGACGAGCTGCTCATGCCCCTGCACGTCGATGTCGAGCATGACGTCGTCGCCGGCCAGCAGCCGCGGCGCGACCTCGGAGACCAGCGTCCCGTAGCAGTTGCCGTGGACCTCGGCCCACTCCAGGAACTCGCCGGCCGCGACGCGGGCCATGAACGCCTCGCGCGTCAGGAAATGGTAGTGGACGCCGTCGACCTCGCCCTCGCGCGGCTGGCGCGTCGTGCACGAGACCGAGAAGCGCAGACGCGCCAGCCGGGGAAACAGCTCCCTGCACACGGTGGACTTCCCCACCCCGGACGGCCCCGACAGAATCACCAGCGCCCCCAGACGACGCCGTTCGGACATACCCTTCGCCTTCTCGCTCTCAGCCATGCTTCTCTTCCTGCTCCTTAAGCTTCTTCTTCTCGTCCCATCAGGCCTTCGCCACCCCTAGGGCACGACAGCCAGCTCATACCGCGTCCGGCCAGGCGCCGACAGCGGCAGCGCCACCGACCCGCAGAACAGCTCCGACACCAGCGCCCGGACACCGGGAGCCGCGACCTGCAGACGCACCAGACGCTCTCCATCCTCCCCCGGCACCACCTTCGCCGTCACCTCGGACAGCGGCGCCAGCAGCGACGGCTCGCGACGCGCCAGGACGCCCAGCAGCACATCCGCCGCACCGTCTCCGGGAAACCAGACCCATGACTCGCCCAGGCAGCGCTCCAGCTCCGCCCACTCACCGGCGGCCGCCGCAGCCCAGGCGAGCTCCTGCCAGGAGCTCGCGCGGTGCGGCGTGCGCGACACCAGCTGCTCCGCCGTGCGGCGCAGCAGCGCCAGCGTCCCGGGCTCCGGAGACCTGCCCGACGCAAACGCGCCCTGCACCTCGGCGCGCAGTAGCCGCAGCAGCATCCGGCAGGGCGCGGGCGCCAGCGGCACCGCCGCGCACTGCCGCGCCAACTGCGCCGTCAGCGCCTGGCGACGCACGGCGACCGACTGCTCCAGACCGCGCGTGTCCTGGCCCAGCGCCCGGAGACGACGCGCCTCGCCCAGCGCCAACTGCTGCGACGACTGCTCCTCCGCCGACGCCTGCAGCGCCGCCTCGCCAGGCAGCTTGCCCCCCACCCAGACCAGGCACGCCACGCCGGGAACCAGCGCCAGCGCCCGCCAGACCGTCCAGCCGCGCCACGCCGCACCCGACGGACGAGACGGCTGCGGCGGCTGCGCCAGCAGCGGCAGCGCCGTCAGCAGATATACCGTCCCCGGAACCAGCTCGTTGAACTGGAACAGCGCATGGACCGACCATGCCGCGTACCCCGCCACCGGCAGACACGACAGCACCGCCGCCGCCGTCAGACGCGGCGCGGCCTCGTCCGCGCCCAGGCTCCAGCGCGTGCGCCTAACCACCTGAACCCACGGGAACGCCAGCGCCAGCAGCGCCGCCGCCACGCCCAGCACCCCGCACTGCGACGCGCACGAGGCCAGAAAGCTGTGCGCATCCCGCGACAGCTCCGCCCCAAACGGCTTCAGACGCACATACCACGGATAGAACTCGCCCAGCCCACGCCCCGTCAGCGGCGCCTCGCACAGCATCCGCGCCGCCACCTCATAGTACCCCAGGCGCACCGAGGCGGAACTCACGCCGCCTCCCGCCTGCACCCGCGACGCATACTGCCAGACGCCCACCGCCAGCAGCCCCGCCAGCAGCGGCAGACACCACCGCCACCGGCGCGCCTGCAGCCAGTCCAGACACCACACGCCCGCCGACAGTCCCGCCAGCAGGCCAATCAGGCCGCCACGGCTCCCCGTCCACCAGAAAACCACCGCCACCAGGCACGACAGCGCCAGCGTCAGCCAGCGCCCCCCCAGACGCCATGCCGTCAGCGCCACCGCCGGAAACGTCACCAGCAGATGCGCCGCAAACAGATTCGGATCGCTGAAGAAGCTGTTCACGCGCAACTGCTGCAGCTTCTGCGCCATCTGACCCGGCAACCCCTCCCCAAACTGCGCCAGATGCTGACGCTCCAGCTCGGCCAACTGTCGCTCAAGCCCCCCCAGACGCTGATATCCCGCATACAGGCACAGCGTCACCGTCCCACACGCCACCGACAGCGACAGCGCCGGCAGCAGACGGCCATCATGCCGGGACGCCCACCACACCGACAGCCCAAACGTCCCCGCGCCCAGAAAGTGCAGCAGCCAGTTCAGCGCGTAGTCCAGCTCCGTCGTCACCGCCAGGCCCACCAGGCCAGACAGCACCACCCCATACCAGACCAGCACCCACCACAGCCCCGCCCGGCCACGCCCGCCCGGAGCGTCGCCATACGTCAGGACCGCCCACAGCAGACCCACCCCAGACACCAGCGGCGCCAGAAACGCCGGCCCCGCCGGCGTGAACCCCAAAAGCACCCACACCAGCACATCCGTCGGCAGATTCGCGTCCTCCGTCGCCATCAGCTGACAGCCGAACATGAACGGCAGCAGAAATGACGCCACGCACAGATAGCGCCGCAGCCAGTCGCCCGACAGCGCCGTCAGCCTCTCAACCTGCTCCATCCTGACCTCATCCCCTCTTCCGTGACTGTGACCGTGACCGTAGCCATGACCCGACCGGAGCGCCTCTCACCTCACGCCTCGCCATCCTCCGGACGCGGCTGCGGGGCACCGCCCTCGCCGCCGCCACGGGGACGTGACGCGCGCTCCGCCGGACGCGGCTGCGGGGCGCCCTCGCCGTCCTCCGGACGAGGCTCACGGCGACGCTCGCCGCCCTGGCCGCGACGACGCTCGCCGCGCGGAGCCTGCGGCGCACCGCCGGCGGGCAGCGTCCCATCGACACGGGCGTCCGCGCCTGGTGGGGGCAGCGGCCGCTTCTGCGGATTGCCCTGCGGACGGCCGCCGCCCGGACGGGCCGACGACGCGCCGCCGGAACGGGGAGCCCCCTCGCCGCCACGGCGCGGCTGCCCCGCGCCACGCTCGGGACGCGCGCCCTGGCCGCCCTGGCCGCGCTCGCGCCGCCGGGGCGGCGGCGCACCCTCCTGACGGGGCGTCGCCGCGCTCGGCACCACGATGCTCCTCGCCGCCACGATGGTCCCCTCGCCGTCGAACAGGTCGGGCACCGCCGGCGGCTCGGGCGCGTCCCCCGCCTTCTCGGCGGCGGCCTGACGCTCCTTCTCGGCGCTCAGCGCGGCGGCCTGCTGACGCAGCTTCAGCTCCGCCGTCATCTCGCGGTACGCCTCCGCCTCGTACTGCAGACAGCACTTCAGGCGCCCGCAGCAGCCCGAGATGTTCTGCGGATTGAGCGACAGCCCCTGCTGCTTCGCCATCTTGACGTTGATGGAGTTGAAGCTCGGCAGAAACGACGCGCAGCACAGCGGACGCCCGCACGTGCCGATGCCGCCCAGGATGGACGCCTCGTCCCGGACGCCCACCTGACGCAGCTCCACCCGCGCCTTCAGCAGACCCGACAGGTCGCGCAGCAGCTCGCGGAAGTCGATGCGCCCATCCGCCGAGAACTGGAAGATGATCAGCTTCCGGTCAAACACATAGTGCGTGTAGATGAGCTTCATCTCCAGGCCATGCGCCCGGATGCGCTCCATCGTCGCCACATGCGCCTCGCGGGCACGGGCATCGTTCTCGGCGGCCTGCGCCTGGTCCTCCTCCGTCGCCACGCGCATCACCTGGGGCACCTTCTGCCCCTCGATGTGGCGCCCGCGGCTCTGCTGCGCCCGCTGCCGCTCGAACGCCTCGACGTCCTCAACCTGACGCCCCGTCGCCTCATACACCGTCGCGTAGTCCAGATACCGCTCGCAGCGGATGACCACCTGCTGCCCCGGCGACAGGCACAGACCCTCCTCCCCCAGGCACTCGTACTCCAGTCCAGGCGATATCCTTACCTTATATAGCTGCTTCATCCTTCGCTCGCTCGCCGACGCTTTGTGAACATGACCGTCCCAAACAAATCCCGCGCGGACACCTCGCATCCGCGCAAAGGCCCCGGAAACTGCCGCTGCAGCCTCCAGGGCCTCCTGTCTCCACCCTCTCCAAACGCATCAGGGGACCACGCCCCTCCCCACACTGACTACTTCGACGCCGGCACCGCCAGCAGCCCCTCCGCGCGCAGCCTGCGCACCACATACCGCGCCGAGACCACCTTCGCCTCGCCGCGACGCCCCGCAATCACCGCCTTGTAACCCAGCTTGGCCTTGCGCTGCAGCTCCTCGATGACCGCAGACTGCATCGCATTCAGTATCAACTGAGCTTCCTCACTCATCCAGCGTCTCCTTGAGCAATGACTGGTACAGTTCATGATCCTTGACTTCGGGCTCCCCCCCATAACACGACTCGAAGATTACTCTAATGCCAATTCCCGAGTTGTCAAGGCAGAAGGTCCGGTCGCACTGCCGCATGTACTCGAACAGATGCCGCAGACTCCGTGGATACCGGCGCGCAATCTCCGGCTCCGGTATCCCATGCCCCCCCTGGGCCACACGCTCCTGAACCCGGTGCAGCGACATCTCCGCGCTCGGCAGATACAGGTACACCAGCACCACCCGCCACCCCTGAGCCCGCCACTCCCGTATCTTCGGCAGATACACCCGACCCGCCAGCGTCGTCTCAAACGCAAAGTCCTCGCGCTGACGTATCTTCTGCTCCATCTCCGCCAGAAACAGACGCGTCGCCTGCATCGCCGCCGCCGGCGGATTCAGCGGCGACAGACCGCGGGCAATCTCGTCCGCGTTCACAAACGCCAGACATCCCGCCATCTCCGGCAGAAACTTCAGCGCGAACGTCGTCTTCCCCGAGCCGTTCGGACCCGCGATGATGTACACCGTCGGATGACCCGACCCCTCGCCGCCACCCCCCTGCGGCATCACACACCCCCCTTCCGAACCCACTGACGCTGACGCCCCGCTCAC
>CALZPA010000017.1 GCA_945827525.1 uncultured Lentisphaeria bacterium
GGCGCAGGACGAGCCAGCTTGCCTCCTGGTCAACGGCCACCGGACTTGCCACTTGGCAGCGGACACCGGTCGAGACGGACGAGCTGGCCGAGGTGGTCCGTGTGTTTTGTGTGTCTTGTGGATAGACTCGATGAAATCGCGAGGGTCGGACAAAAAAGTGTCCGCGCGAGTGCGCGGACCTGCGAAGGTGCTATATTGAGACGCCAGTTGTGAGCTTTGTGTTTTTTGTGTGTTTTGTGGACTACAACAGGAAAGGACCGACACGAGATGTTTTCGCAGGAGCTGTTCACGAATCCGCCGGCGGAATACCGGGGCACCGACTTCTGGATGCTGAATGACGCGCTGGAGGAGGATGAGATACGCCGTCAGCTGGCCGGCATGAGGGAACAGGGCATCGCGAGCGTCATCGCACGGACGTACATCGGGCTGAAGTCGGACTATCCGGGGGCGGACTTCAAGCGGAAGATGCGGTGCCTTGTGGATGCGGCCAAGGAGCTGGGCATCAACGTCTTCCTGCAGGCTGGGTACATGCCGGAGGCGGTGCTGGACCTGCCGGACGAATTCGCGCTGCGCAAGATTGCGGTCTGTCCGGAGGCCGAGGCCGCGGGTCGGGGCGAGGTGCTGGCGACGGACGGCGGATATGCCTATGTGGCGGTGAACACCAGGACGTTCCTGGACATGCTGAGCAAGGACGCCATTGCGTTCTACCTGAAGCAGTCCTACGAGGACATGTGGGTGGAATTCGCGGCGGACTACGGCGACACCTGCCTGTCGGTCTGGGTGGACGAGCCGTCGTACATGTCGGACGGGCTGCCCTGGAGCGAGGCGCTGCGGCAGGAGTTCCGCCATCAGTGGGGCTACGAGCTGGCGCCGAAGGTCCCCCTGCTCTACCGCGACCTCGATGGTCACGAGACGGTTCGCTACCACTACTGGCAGACAGTCCAGCGGCTGCTCAAGGAGGCGTACTTCATGCAGGTGCGCGACTGGTGCGCCAGCCACGGTTTGCTGTTCAGCGGGCACCTGATGATGGAGGACACGCTGGCCAGCCAGCTGTCGCGGGCCGGCGCGGTGATGCCCTACTACAAGTTCTTCGACATTCCGGGAATAGACTACCTGACGGCGGAGATGAGATGGCGACACGCGCCGCTGCCGTCGCGGTATCCGTCGCTGACGGAGCGCGCGGGTCTGTTCACGACGCCGCTGCAGTGCGCGTCGGCGGCGCACCAGGCGGGCAAGGGGCAGATACTGGCGGAGATGTACGGCGTCTCGTCGGAGAACCTCACCTTCCGCGACCAAAAGCACATGTTCGACCATTTCGCCAGCTTTGGCGTCAACCACAAGTCAGTGCATGGCATCTTCTATTCGCTGCGGGGCCGAGGCAAGCGCGCCTATCCGCCGCACATCAACTACTACCAGCCCTACTGGAAGGACTACCGGATGCTGACGGACGCCTGCGCCCGGACGAGCTACTTCATCAGCCAGGGGCGTCCGGTCCGTGACATCGCCCTCATCCATCCGCTCTCGTCGGCGTCCTGCGAGCTGCGCGGCCCCGGCAGCCCCGACGGCGCTGACCCGAGGCTCGCCGAGCGCGACCGCGACCTCCTGGAGCTCGAAGTCAGGCTTCTGGGCGCCAGGCTGGGCGTTGAGTACGTCGACGAGGACACGCTCCAGGACTGGGGACACGTCCGCGACGACGACGCCTGGGGCGCCCGCCTGGTGGTGGGCGAGATGGACTACGGCGTCATCGTCCTGCCACGTCTGCGGGCCGTCGCCGAGGCGACGCTGGCCACCACGCTGGAGTTCCTGCGCCGAGGCGGGCGAGTGCTTGTGCTCGGCGACGCGCCGTCGCTGGTGGATGGCCAGGTTCCCGCCGAGAGTCCCGATGAGCGCCTGCGGCAGGGCGGCGCGGTCTTCGTCGGCTCGGACGACGAGCTTCTCGACGCCCTGCTGGCGCTGCCGCGTCCCTACCGGCTGGAGGCCGAGCCGGACGACAGCATGCTGCTGGTCAATCATCGCCGCGACGCCGAGAGCGATTATCTCTTCATCTTCAACCGCGACTGCCGCGAGCCGCGCCAGCTCACGCTGACCTTTCCCGGCAACCGCCTGGCGGTGCTGCTCTCCGACGACGGCGGACTGCCGACGCCGCTGCCGCGCCGCGAGGCGGCGGACGGTGGCACCGCCTTCACCGCCGAGGTCCCCGAGGGCGGCTCGCTGATGCTGATGGTCCGCGACACGGAGGCGCCGCTGCAGAAGACCGCCCTGCCCTTCTCCGCCGAGCGCTCGGTCAGCCTGGAGCTGCCGTCCGCCTGGGATCTCGAGATGCTGTCGCCCAATGTCCTCTATCTGGAGTTCGCCAGCTACCGGACGGACAGCGAGCCGTTCGGCAAGGCGTATCCGATACTCGCCATCCATGACCGTCTGGTCGCCCAGGACTACCACGGGCCGCTCGCGCTGCGCTTCGAGTTCGAGTCGGAGGTGGAGCTGCAGGGGCTGAAGCTGGCGCTGGAGAGCCCCCGGGGACAGCGCATCTCCCTGAATGGCGTCGACATCCCGGTCGCTCCCGACGGGTACCATGTCGCTCGGCAGTTCGAGACGGTTCCGCTGACGGCGCCTGTCCGGCGCAGCGTCAACGTCCTTGAGGTGAGCCGCGAGGACTACTGTCCGCTGGCGCGGTTCAAGTCGTCCATCACGTCACTGTTCGAGAATCTGCCTGGCGTCGAGCTGGAGCCGATGTATCTGGTGGGCGACTTCGGGGTGGCGGCGCGGCGGGTGCCGAGCCGCGCGAACGGGGTTCGGCTGAGCCATCGGATGCGTCTGACGACGAGTCCGCGGACGGCGGGCATGGAGCTGACGGCGAGTGGTCTGCCGTTCTACTTGGGGACGGTGGCGCTGAGCCAGACGGTGACGATACCCGAGGGCAGCGACTGCCGCAACGCCATCCTGGAGCTGGACGGGCTCTGCGCCTGCCATGCGCGGGTGCTCCTGGACGGGGTGCCGCAGGGCGAGACAGCCTGGGCGCCGTATGCCGTCGCGCTCCCCAACCTCACGGCCGGCGTCCACACGCTGCGTCTGGAGCTGACGAACACCATGCACAACGTCATCGGGCCGTTCCATCGTCCCAAGGGCGACTACGGCGAGGCCTGGAGCGGCTACGGCTTCCCCAACCTGCCCTGGACAGGGGCCGTCGACGAGCAAACCCGCAAGCCCATCCCCAACTGGGAGGAGAGCCGCGAGCGCGACACCAGCGCCTGGACCGAGGACTACATCCTCACCCCCTTCGGTCTCATCGGCGCCGCCATCGTCCTCGACTGACCCTGTAGAAGGAGCAACACCCATGGCCGACTACCTCGTCACCGACTTCGGCGCCGCGCCCGAAGCCACGCCCCACGCCAACGCCGGCGCCATCCAGCGCGCCCTCGACGCGGCCGGAGCCGCCGGCGGCGGACGCGTCGTCGTCCCCGCCGGAACCTTCCCCACCGGAACCCTCCGCCTGCGCAGCCATGTCGAGCTCCATCTCGAACAGGGCGCCACGCTCCTCGCCGCCACCGACGAGGCCGACTACAATCCCCTGGACGAATACCCCGAGAACGGCGGCAGCACCGCCGAGCAGTGGACCCACGAGCACCTCATCATCGCCAACCGACTTGAGGACGTCTCCATCACGGGGCCGGGCGTCATCGACGGCAACGCCGAGGCCTTCTACGACGAGCCCGTCTTCCCCGACTGGTGCGGCGCCTGGCGCTCCGGCCTGCGCTGGTCACGGGACAAGCGCAGGCTCAGACCCGGCCAGCTCATCGTCTTCATCCTCTGCCGAGACGTCGCCGTCACCGACCTCAAGGTCCGCCAGTCCACCTGCTGGTCCCTCTTTCTCCATGGCTGCGAGAATGTCATGGTCCGAGGCTACCAGGCGCACAACGGCCTCGCCGACGCCAACACCGACGGCATCGACATCGACTCCTGCCGCAACGTCACCGTCAGCGACTGCATCATCGACACCGGCGACGACGCCATCGCCATCCGGGGCAACGACACCCGCCTGCCCAGCCCCAGACCCTGCGAGAACGTGACCATCACGAACTGTGTGCTGGCCTCGTCCTCGGCGGGCGTCCGCATCGGCGTCGGCTGCGGCGCCATCCGCCAGATCCTGCTGTCGAATCTCCTCTTCTCGCGCAGCGGCACCGGCGTCATCGTCCAGAGCTCCTACACCCGCGGACGCCCCAAGGGCGTCGACATCGCCCACGTCAGCGTCCGCCAGTCGACCTTCCTGGACACCGGCGTCCCCTTCAGCATCGTGCCGGGCGACCCGGACGCGGAGGCCTCCATCCGCGACATCGCCTTCGATGCCTGCCGCTTCGAGGGCTTCTGCCCCGGCGTCATCCGCCACTCCGGACCGACCCGTCCCCAGGACATCCGACTCACCGACTGCACTCTCGTCCTCACCGACAACCCCGATCCCCAGCGCTTCCGCCCCGAGCCGCGACACCTGGTCGTCGACGGCGCCGACGACGTCGAGCTGCGCCACTGCCGCCTCCTCCTCGGCGGCTCACGCACCGACGGCGGCGTCGACTTCCACGATGCCCCGCGTCTCCGACTCGGATAGCGCCTTGCTGGACGGCTCCGCCTTTCCCCCCGCCACCCGACTGGACAATGGCAAATGTGATGATATCTAACCTATTACTTTAAATTAGAGGTGGTTTTTCCCTCCCTCACACAGTGCGCCGGAGGCCTACGGGTGTCCGGCGCGCTGGGTGTTCCGCATCAGGTCAGAGCTGGAGCCGGCGTTCGAGGCGGGTCTCGGCGCCGTCGGTGCGGACGGTTTCGGCGGGCAGGACGAGGGTGGCCGACATGCCCTGGGGTATTTCCAACTGCAGGTCGGCCGCGTCGCCGTGGCGGGTCAGGTTGCCTCGCAGGGTTCCCTGGGGAGTCGGGATGGTCATCTGCGCGTGTTCGAGGAGGCCGGCGAGCGGCGTGAGCTCGACCTGGCGCCAGGCGGGTGCCGTCTGCCGGACACCGAAGACCAGCTCGGGCAGATGGGAGACGAGGTGGGCGCTCCAGGCGTGGGAGTAGGACCAGCCGCCGTAGTCGCCGCGTCCGTAGACTTCCCAGACGGTACCGGTCGGTATCATCCTGGCCCATTCGCGCCGGATGAGGTCGAGAGCCTCGCGGCGCAGGCCATGGTGTTGGGCCACATCGAGCAGATAGGTCGCCCAGAATGAGGAGGGCTGCGCACCCTGGGTCAGGGTGCCCTCCAGGCAGGGGCGGATGCGCAGGTCCAGCATGGTGTCGCGGGCCTCGGGGCGGAGACCGAGCTCCAGGGCCAGCACCTGGTCATGGACGCTGGGAACGCCGCACGGGCGACCGGCGCTGTCCAGTTGCGGCAGGAAGAGTCCCTGGGACTCGTCGAAGAGGAGCTGGGAGACGAGTCGCGCCTGTTCGTCGGCGCGCTGTTCGAGTCGCTGTGCGTCGCCGTCGAGTCCGGCGGCGCGGAGGGCGGTGGCGTAGTGTCGGACGGCATAGAGGTGCCAGAGGTTGAGGAAGGTGGGGGCGCCTGACTTGGGGAGCTCGCTCCAGTCCTCGAAGAGCCAGAAGCGCGGGTCATAGCGGAGGAGTCCGTCGGCGCCTCGGGTGCGCTCGAAGTAGGCGAGGATGTCGTTGGCCCGCGACTGGTGCTCGTGGAGGTGCTCGGTCTCTCCGGTCTGGAACCAGAGGTCATGGAGGGTGACGAGCCAGGTGAGGCAGAAGTCAGGGAGGACGCAGCCGGAGTCGGTGGTGGGCGCGTCGGCGAAGGTGAGGTTTTCGGGGGCGTGCTGGCCGGCGATGGAGCGGATGCCCTGCCGGAGGAGCGTGGAGTCGGCGGTGAGGAAATGGGTGTTCTTGGCCTGGACTCGGGCGTCGCCCCACCACTGGGACTGCTCGCGCCAGGGGGTGTCGACGAAGGCGTCGAGGGAGCAGACGCGCTGGGTGTGGACGGAGATGCGGTGGATGTCGTTGAGGGTGCTGTCCGAGCAGTGGAAGGAGCCGGTGAGGGTCATGGGATAGACCTGGGTGCGCCAGCCGAGACGCAGCTTGAGGGGCCGTCGGTTCTCGCGCACGCAGAGGGTGACGTTCCGGACGCCCATGAGCTGGAAGAGTTCGCACTGGCCGTTGCCCTGGCGCAGATGGAGTCGGGAGGCCAGGGCGAGGAGGCTGCCCTCGCCGGGCGGCGGCATGAAGGCGACCTTGCCGTCGGGGAGCCAGTGGAAGTAGAAGAGGTCGATGACCTGGCCGGCGTCGGCGTCGGCGTACTCGATGATGGGGGTTCCGGGGAGCCACTCGTCCGCGCCGAGGTCGAGGGTGACGCAGCGGAGGCGCCCCGGGCCTGCGGGGGGGATCTCGAGGGCGAGGCGGTTGTCGCCGACGGTGGCCTGCGGGAGGTCGCCGTAGACGAGGGTGTGGAGTTCGTCGAGGGCGAAGTCCCAGGCGAGGTTGTGTTCGGCGAAGGGGGTTGCGGAACGGTGTGCGGCGCAGGTTCCGAGCGCGGCCGAGAGGATGGCGACGGGGGCCTGCTCATGCTCGTCGAGCAGGGGGATGGGTCGTGGGGCGAGTCCTGTCCAGGGCAGGCTGCCCTGGTTCCACTGCTGGGGACGGCACCATTTGGGCTGTGGGGGGAGATGGAAGTCCTGTTCGGCCTCAATCCAGGAGCGGTCGTCGACCTGGAGGTCGAGCTCCTCCTGCCAGCCCATCTGGAGGCTGAGCCGTCCGGTGTCGTGGGCGCGTCCGGTGTTGCGGAACATGGTCCAGTCCTTGATGCCGGAGCGGATGGCGACGCCGTTGTCCCAGTCGGCGGAGCAGATGAAGCCGGCCTGGTCGGCGTGGTTGTAGGCGAAGGTGCTGATGCCGGGGTTATGCGCCTCCACGGCAAGCCAGTTGTGGCCGGGCTTCAGGAAGGGCAGGATGTCCACCGTGTCGTAGTGCCAGCTTTCCTGGTAGCCCCGGACGGGGCCGCGGCAGACGTAGCGCCCGTTGACGTAAAGGCGGTAGCTCTGGTCCGCCGTCAGCGACAGCGGCGCCGACGACGGCAGCCGCTCCAGGCTGAAGTCGTGGCGGAAGCCCGCGTAGCAGTTCTGCAGATACATCGCGCCGCCGGGCCAAATCCATTTGGCGGACGGGCTCATGGTTGCCTCTTGGCTCATGTCTGTGGTCTCTCCAGATAAAAGATAGGCTTGTTTGGTGTGGGAGGAGGAAGTGGGCTCTTGGAACGCTGGCGGCTCACTCAAACCAGCGCCGGCGATTGCCGACCATAAAGAGGATGATGCAGACGACGACGGAGACCAGCGAGCCGATCGGCACGGCCAGCCCCATCGGGTAGAGCGTGTCCGGCCAGCACCAGGTCGCCACGAAGACGCCCGGCACGCGCGCCAGCACGATCGAGACGATGTTGTGCAGGAACGACAGCGAGGCGCGGCGGTACGCGCAGAAATACCCGCTGAAGCAGAAGTGGACGCCGGCCACATAGCAGTCATGCACATAGCCGCGCAGATACTGGCCGCCCAGGGCCGTCACCGCCGATCCGGCTGGCACGAAGAGCGCCACGGCGGACTCCGCCCACAGCGTACAGCTGGCCGTCACCGCCAGCCCATAGGCCAGGACGATGCCCAGCGCCCACCACAGCACCTGCCGTCCGCGGCCATGCTCGCCCGCGCCCGCGTTCTGCGCCACGATGGCCGACACCGACGACAGCATCGCGCTCGGCACCAGGAACAGGAACCCAATCAGCTTCTCGACCACGCCGACCGCCGCCGCCACCTCCAGTCCGCGGCTGTTCGCGACCATGGTGATGACCAGGAACGACACCTGTATGAGCCCGTCCTGGAACGCGATGGGCACGCCGACCTTCAGGATGCCGCCCAGCGTGGGGCCGTGAAGGCGGAAGTCGTCGCGGCGGAGCCGGAGGCCCAGCCCCAGCCGTCCCAGCGCGGCCAGCGCCAACGCGACGCTGAGTCCCTGGGCCAGCACCGTCGCCAGCGCCGCGCCGCCCGCGCCCCAGCCGAACGTGCCGATGAACAGGAAGTCAAGGGCCAGGTTCACGACGCCGGCGATGGCCACGAACCACATCGGGCGCACCGAGTCGCCCAGCCCCCGGAACACACTGCTGACCACATTGTAGGCGGTGATGAGCGGCACGCCCGCGAAGCAGACCAGCAGGTACTGCCGCGTCTCGGCCACGGCCTCGGGCGGCGTCGCCAGCAGGCGCACCACCGTTCCCGTCAGCAGGAGCAGCAGCACGGTGGCCACGGCGGAGAACGCCAGGAAGAGCGTGGCCGTGTTGCCGATGCCGCGCCGCGTCTCGGCGTGGTCGCCCGCGCCGACGGCACGGCTCACGGCGACGGTGCCGCCCATGGCAAGCCCCACGATGATGACCGTCAGCATATGCATCACCTGGCTGCCGATGGACACGGCCGTGATGGACGCCTCCGCGTTGTAGCGGCCGACCACATACAGGTCGGCGAGGCCATAGAACGTCTGCAGGAAGCACGACAGCAGATAGGGCACGGCGAATCTCAGCAGCGTCCGTGGCACGCTGCCATGCGTCAGGTCAACACTCATGTGGGGGGCAGATGGATGTACGGAGATGGCTCGGGGCGACTATTCGTCCAGCCGTTCGCGCGGCTGACGTCCGGCTCCCTGTCCCGAGCTAGAATTTAGCCTTCCGGCGGCTAAAATCAATGTGTGCGGGACCGTTGCCCGAAACGTCGCGCGGCATCTAGACTTGAAGGTGACAACGGGTATATTATGGCTGTCCGTCCCTGAACGCAACCCACAACAAAGAGGAGCTACCTGATGTTTCGCAAACTGGGAATTCTCTGCTGCCTGGCGCTGCTGCCGCTGCAGGCGGCGAACCTGCCGGCGAGTCTGGAGCAGGGCTGGCAAGGCAATCCCTTCTCCTGGAAAGGCGCCGAAGGCGCCATCAAGGCCGTCAACAGCGGCGGCTCGCTTATCTACCAGGCGTTCCCGCTGTCCCACGACGCCTCGATAGCCGCCACCGTCACGGTGGGTAGGCGGACCAAGGCGACGGGCTACGGCGTCGCCGGCGTCGGCCTGGTGCGCGACGGGCGCAACTTCTACCATCTGGCGCTGGTCGAGACGCCGCCGAACCCCGAGGGCAAGTCCCGTCACTTCATCGAACTGCACCAGTGCTGGAACGGCGGGTGGCCCATGAACGACAACCTCGCCGAGGTCGAGGTCACCGCCCCTGACATGAACTGGCAGGCCGGCAAGCCCTACCGGCTGTCCCTCGACAAGCGCGGCGACACCATCACCGGCACCGTCCACGACCAGGGCGGCCGACTCATGTTCCGCCGCGTCTACCGCTTCCGCGACGACACGCCCGTCAACGCCGTCCGCCCCGTCATCAAGACCGACCTCTTCACGGCGCGCTTCGAGGCCATCGAGGGCACGCACGGCGAGCCGGCCACGGACGCCGCACGGAACTGGAAGCCCTACCGCAGCGACAGCTTCGTCCGAGGCAAGTCCGTGCCCGCCACCGGCTTCTTCCAGGTCCGCCAGGATCCCGATGGCCGCTGGTGGGCCTACGACCCGCTCGGACGCGCCACCGTCATCTTCGGCACGGACTGGGTCTCCTATGGCGGACATGGCTGCACCTTCAACGGACGTTTCCTCCATCGCGAGTACAACAACAAGCGCTTCGCCAACCAGCAGGAATGGGTCGACGAGACCTACGAGCGCCTCACCGACTGGGGCTTCAACCTGCTCCACGGCAGCGACGCGCGCGTCCTCGCCAAGGGACTTGCCTCCGCCAACACCATCGGCGTCGGCGACCCCATGGCCACCCTCGGCGACGAATTCGACATCACGCCCAACAAGAGCGCGCCCTGCACCGCGTTCCCCAACGTCTTCCATCCCAAGTTCCGCGCCTGGGTCCGCTACCGCGTCACCAGTGCCTGCGCCGCCAACGTGGACAACCCCTGGATCTTCGGCTACTTCATCGACAACGAGCTAGCCTGGTGGGGACGCGGCACCAACTACGGCGGCCTCTTCGACGCCGCCATGAGAAAGCCAGCCACCCACTACGCCAAGCGCCACATCCGCGATTTGCTCCGCCAGCGCGCCAACGGCAACCTCGACACCCTTAACCGCGACTGGGGACTCCAGCTCGCCTCCTTCGACGACCTCCTCACCCTCACCGCCCTCCCCAGCGCCACCCAGCTCCAGAAGGACATCAAGACCCAGTTCCTCCAGGACTGCGCCGAAATCTACTTCTCCACCGTCCGCGAGGAATTCAAGGCCATCGACCCCAACCACCTCCTCCTCGGCTGCCGCTTCGCCGGCATCGACGGACAGCACGACATCGTCTGGAAGACCGCCGCCAAGTACTCCGATGTCGTCACCTGGAACAACTACGGCTCCATCGACCTCGACACCGGCGCCGCCTACTACGGCGGCCTCGGCAAGGACCGCAAGACCATCGCCGAGGCGTTCACCCGCATCTATGACCTCGTGCGGCGCCCGACGCTCATCACCGAATGGTCCTTCCCTGCGCTCGACTCCGGACTGCCCTGCACCTACGGCGCCGGCCAGCGCTTCCTCACCCAGACCGAGCGCGCCAAGGCCACCGACATCTACGCCCGCAACCTCCTCGCCCTCCCCTTCATGATCGGCTACGACTACTTCATGTGGGTCGACCAGCCGCCGCTCGGCATCTCCGAGCCATTCCCCGAGAACACGAACTACGGGCTCATCAACCTCAAGGGCGAGCCCTACCAGGAGCTCGTCGCCGTCCTCAAGGCCATCCAGCGCGACCCGCTGCCTATACGCATGAGCCCCGCCCCCGCCGTCCGTGAGAATGCCGCCGCCGCCGAGACGCAGCTCCTTCGCGACCGCTATCTGGCTCGGCTGCCCCGTCTCACCCGCTCCGCCCCCAATCCCGCGTTCACCCTCCAGGCCGACGGCCCGCAGAGCTTCCGCGCCGCCAACGGCCGCTTCACCGCCATGAACGGCCGTGACCCTGGCCTCGTCCGCATCGACCATGACGGACGGCAGGTCTCCAGCTACGGCGCCCTGCTCCACTTCGACCTCGCCGACGGCACGCGCTTCTGGCAGGACATCGACACCATCACAGCCGTCGGCGTCGCCGCCAACCAAGAGCAGTTGGTCATCGACTTCACCGGCACCTTCACGCCCAAGCCCGAGGACGCGGCCCGGCTGCCCAAGTTCGCCATCGACTTCCGCCTGGTGATGCTCCCGAACTCCGACTGGATGCTGGCGCAGCTCGTCTCCGTCCGGAACCTCTCCGACCGCCCGCTGCCCATCCGAGGGCTGTTCATCCGGTTCTTCCCGGACTTCGACGGCCAGCGCGGCTGCGCCACGGAAATCCCGCTGCAGGCAGTCCCGAGACTGTGGGCTCCCCTCCTTTACTCCGGTTACGTCGCGCCGGACAAAATCCGCCGCATCGGCGTCGCCGCCAGTCGGCGGGCCGACATCACGCTCCACTGCTGGATGGACAAGAAGCGCGGCACCTACCATCCCGACATCGCGCGCTTCTACAGCCAGCCCGTCTTGCTCCAGCCCGGCGAGACCCACACGCCGTCCGACCCGCACTACGTCATGTTCCTCGCCGGCAAGGGCACGTACCGCGACATGATGCAGCAGGCGCTCAGCCACTGGAAATGACCGACGCCCTCCCCAGGTATCCCCGGCGCATCGCCGTCATCGGCTGTCCTGGCGCGGGCAAGTCCACGCTGTCCCGCGCCCTGGCCGAACGCCTGCGGCTGCCGCTGCATCACCTCGATCGGCTCTGGTGGCGCCCCGGCTGGGTCGAGACCTCCACGGACGACTTCGACGAGAAGCTCATGACCATCCTGGACACGGACGCCTGGATTCTCGACGGCAACTACTCGCGCACCCTGGAGGCGCGCGTCTCCAGGGCCGATCTCGTCATTCTCCTCGACTACCCGCGCCGGCTCTGCCTATGGCGCGCCGTCCGGCGCATCCTCACCGGCCTTGGCCACACGCGCCCTGACATGGCTCCGGGCTGCCCCGAGCGCCTCGACCGCGAATTCCTCTCCTACATCTGGCATTTCCGCCGCGACGTCCGCCCTCGGCTCGCCGCCGTCCTCGCCGACTATCCGGGGCGCTGCGTCACCTGCCGCTCGCCCCGCGAGGCGCAGCGGCTGCTGGAGAGCCTCACGCCGCCAGAGCCATCACCCACCAACCCACCCCCGACACCCCAACCATGAGCAAGAAACGCTTCTCTGGCGTCATGCCGGCCCTGCTGACGCCGCTTCGTCCCGACGGCTCCGTGAACCGCCAGTCCGTCACCGACCTCATCGAATGGCAGCTCGCCCACGGAGCCGATGGCTTCTACGTCTGCGGCAGCACCGGCGAGGGGCCAGTCCTGCCGTCCGCCGTCCGCATGGACATGCTGGAGACGGCCATCGCCGCCGTCCACGGCCGCGCCCCCGTCATCGCCCACGTCGGCGCCATCGACAGCGCCGAGGCCATGAGCCTGGCCCGCCACGCCTCCCAGGCCGGCGCCGACGGCATCTCCTCCGTCCCCCCGAACTTCTACTTCGACTACCAGGCGGACGAGATCATCGACTACTACGAGCGGCTGGCCGGTCAGAGCGACCTCCCCCTGCTCCTCTACGCGGTCCCGCGCCTCGCCTACCTCGACATCAACGGCATCGTCAGCCGACTGCTGGCCGTGCCCAACATCGTCGGTCTCAAGGACACACGCGCCCAGTACTACAACCTCTGGAAGCTCAGCCAGCTCAACGGCGGCGACATCAACATCATCAACGGCCCCGACGAGATGCTCATCTGCGGCCTGATGATGGGCGCGGACGGCGGCATCGGCTCCACCTACAACATCATGATGCCCTGGTATGCCGACCTCTACAGCCGCTTCCGCCAGGGCGACCTCGATGGCGCACGACAGTGCCAGACGCGCATCAACCGCGTCATCGACATCCTCCTCAAGTGGGGCTGCCTCCGCGCACTGAAGGCCTATCTGACCCTCAACGGCTTCGACATGGGATACACCGCGTATCCCCAACGGCAGCTCACCCCAGACGAGGCGAAGGCCCTGAAGGCCGAAATCGACCCGCTCTTCTCCATGGAACTCTGACGACGCCACCTGCGCCGCCAAGTCCCACGTCAACGAACACCATCCCACCCCAACCCAAGGAAACCACATCATGGGCAAGAAAGTGAACATCGGCGTCATCGGCGCCGGCTCCATCGGCTCCGTCCACACCGAGGCATACGGGCGCATCGCCGACGTCGCCAACGTCGTCGCCCTCTGCGACATCCTCCCCGACAAGCTGGCCGAGAAGGCCAAGCGCCACAGCATCGGCAAGACCTACACCGACTACCATGACCTCCTCGCCAACCCCGAGATCGAGGCCGTCTCCGTCTGCGTCCCCAACTGCGTCCACGCGCCCATCGCCATCGACGCCCTCAAGGCCGGCAAGCATGTCATGCTCGAGAAGCCCATGTCCCTGTCCGCCAAGCTCGCCCAGGACATCGTCGACGCCCGCGACGCCTCCGGCAAGATCCTGCAGGTCGGCATGGTCCGCCGTCAGGAGAACGAGGTCGCCATCGTCAAGAAGATGATTGACGACGGCCGTCTGGGCGAGGTCTACCAGATCCGCGTCAAGCTCATCCGCCGCCGCGGCATTCCCGGCCTGGGCGGCTGGTTCACCACCAAGGCGCAGTCCGGCGGCGGCGCGGTCATCGACATCTCCGTCCACGCCCTCGACCTGTCGCTCTACGCCACCGGCCTCTGGCAGCCCACCGCCGTCTCCGCCAAGACCTACTCCAAGTTCGGCAGCCCCATCAGCGACTACCACTTCGTCGACATGTGGGCCGGCCCGCCCCGCCCCGAGGGCACCTTCGACGTCGACGACTACGCCGCCGGCCTCATCCGCTTCGGCGACAAGGCCACCCTCTCCTTCGAGGTCGCCTGGGCCTGCAACGCGCAGCCCGAGAACTGCATCGAGATCCTTGGCGACAAGGGCGGCGTCCGACTCGGCGGCAGCGACATCGTCCTCGCCACCGAATTCGACAACCGCCCCGCCGACATCAAGATCGACTACGACCGCAAGAACGACGGCTTCGCCAAGGAGCTCAAGCTCTTCTGCGGCGCCATCAACGGCGAGAACGACGTCCCCGCCACCGGCGAGCAGGGCGTCGTCCTCATGAAGATCCTCGACGCCATCTACCAGTCCTCCGCCGAGAACCGCGAGATCACCCTCGCCTGACGTCGGCGAGGACCGAGCTGTCGGCGTCCCGGCCTCGCCGACGCCGCCCAATCCCCTCCAGGGAGGGCGCATGGGAGCGAGAGCCGGGACGCCCACAGGAAACACAGGAGCGAAGAACATGGCTGTACAGGAGACGTATGTGGCTCTCACCGCCACGGCTGGGCGCGACTTCAGGCAGGAGGCCGCCGAAGTCCTGCATCTGCTTCAAGGCCGACTCACTGGACGGCAGCCCGTCTGGCTGCGCTTCCATCTCAGCGACGTCACCAATCAGCAGCCCATCCTCGACGGGCTGCTGGCCGAGGCCGACTGGCTGCCGCCGGACGTCCTGCGCGCCTCGGTCGGGCAGGCGCCCGCGAATGGTGCCCGCATCGCGCTGGAGGCCTATCTGGTCGACGAGGACACGCCCGTGGAGCGCCGTCCCGGCATGACGCTGCTCCGGCTCGCGAACTACACCGTCGTCTGCCTCAGCGCGCCGACGCTCCACTCCCAGGGTAGCGGCCCCCAGATGCGGGAGGAATTCGCGGCCGTCGAGCGGGCGCTCGCCCCACTGGGCGGAACCCTCGCGGCCCATGTCCAGCGCACCTGGATCTACTGCCGCGACATCGACAACAACTACGCCGCCCTGGTCGTCGCCAGACGGGAGCTGTTCGCGGAGCGTGGCCTCACCGCCGACACGCACTACATCGCCAGTACCGGCATCGAGGGCAGCGCGGCCGAGCCGTCACGGCTTGTCCGCATGGACACGCTGGCCCTGCTGGGCCATGACCCCGCGCAGATACAGTATCTGCAGGCGCCGGACCATCTGTCGCCGACCCATGTCTATGGCGTCACGTTCGAGCGCGGCACGCGCATCGTCTACGGCGACCGCTCGCATCTGTTCATCTCCGGCACCGCCAGCATCGACCGAGACGGCCACATCGTCCATCCGGGCGATGTGCGGGCGCAGACCGAGCGCCTGCTCGACAATGTCGAGGCTCTTCTCGCCGACGGCGCCGCCCGGCTGGAGCATCTGGTCCAGGCCGTCGTCTATCTGCGCGACCCTGCCGACGCGGCGACCGTCGAGGAGGTTCTCTCGCGCCGGCTGTCGCCGTCCACGGCGAGGCTCATGGTGCGCGGCTCCGTCTGCCGTCCGGGCTGGCTGGTCGAGATGGACGCCATCGCCGTCACGCCGGACGGACATCCGTCGTTCAGGGACTTCTGCTAGGCCTTCGGCCACAGCTCATGGCGCGAGGTGGAGACGGCTGCGGCTCCTGCGGCCAGCGCGTCGGCCACGTCCTCGCGGCTCTGGATGAGGCCGCCGGCGATGATGGGCAACTGGAATTCGGCCGTCGCCATCCGGATGATCTTGCCGGAGACCCCCGGCAAGACCTCCACGTAGTCCGGGCGCCCGCTCTGGACATGATGCAGTCCTGTCCGGAACGCCGACGAGTCCAGCACAAACACCCGCAGTATCGCCTGCAGGCCGCAGTCATGCGCGATCTTCAGGCACGGCGCCTTCGTCGAGATGATGCCGGTCAGATGGAAATGCTCCGCCGCGTAGGTGATGCCCGCCAGGTCGCCCTTCAGGCCGTTCACCAGGTCAAAGTGCAGAAACGTCCGCTTGCCGCGCTCATGCAGACGCGCACACTGCGACTCCAGCGAACGCAGGTCGCCCGACAGCAGAAACACCGTCTCCGCGCCGCAAACCAGCGCCGCCTCCAGGTCCGCGTCCTCGCGAACCGCCGCAATCACCCGCTGGACACCCCCGCCAAACACACCCGCCGCCGCCGGCAACGCCTGACTCCCCGATTTCCGCTCCATCTTGCTGCTCATGACTCCATGACACCCGACTAATCTACTCTGCCGCACACAACCGCCACCGCTCACATTCCCCGCGCCTGCCCATTAGTATAGCCTCCTAAACGCCGTTCCTCAAGACGCCACGCGCCTTCCCGAGCCGCAAACACGCCTCCCCATGACCACCGCGACCATAACCCCCTCGACCGGACATCCCCTCTGGAACCCCGAAGCCATCGCCCAACTGCTGCGCACCTGCGGGCAGAACGCCCTCCACGGGCGCCGACACGGCGCCTGGAGACTCAAGGGCGACGGCAGCCTCGTCACCGCCCTCGACATCGCCAACGAACGGCTGCTCCGTGACGAGCTGACACGACTCATCCCCGGATCGCGCTTCATCGGCGAGGAGACGCTCCAGAGCTGCACCGAAGACTACCTGGACGACTGCTTCACCGGCGACTGCTGGATCGTCGACCCCATCGACGGCACCGCGCCCTTCGCCCATGGCTTCCCCCTCTGGGCCGTCTCCGTCGGGCTCATGCACGACGGACATCTCGTCGACGGCGGCGTCTGCATGCCCTCCCTCGGCGAGCTCCTTCTCACGGCCGGTCCCGCCCTGCTCCGCGCCGACGCCGACGCCGGTGCGCTGCGTTCCTTCGCGCCCGAGCCGCAGTCCTGGTCGCCCGGCGGCATGATTGAGCTGGGTCAGGCCGTCGTGCGCACCTGCCGCCTGACGCTGCCCAATCCGCTGCTGGCGACCGGCAGCGCCGTCCAGGCCATCTCCTCCGTCATCCTGGGGGACGCCATGCTCTACATCGGACGCTTCAAGCTGTACGACATCGCGGGGCTGCTGCCCATCATGAGGCGCGCCGGCCTGCGCGCCCTGGTGCCCGGCCATGGCGAGATGACGCCGGACGTCCGCGGCGGCGCCTTCGAGCTGGCGCCCACAGCCGCGCACCGCTGGTCGCTCCACGCCACCGCGCGCATCGGCTGGCCCCAGACGCTTGAACAGCTGCCTGACGAACTCAACGACATCCTCTGAACCATGACCCGAACCACCATCTATCCTGTTTTCCTGCTCCTCGCGCTCCTGCTGTCGTCCGGCTGCCTGCCCTCCTCGTTCGAGAAGGCCCGCCAGAAGGCCGACGCCGGCATGGAGGCCGACGCCTGCCGGCTCTACGAGCAGGCCATCCTCGACGGCGACCATCTCCTCGACGCGCACCTCGAGCTCGCGCGCCTCTGCGAGCGAATTCCCAACCGTCTGACGCTCGCCTGGTTCCACTACGAGCAGGCCCTCCAGCTCCTCCCTGACGACGACGCGCGCCGCAAGGCCATCGTCACCGCCAAGCATGATGTCATGAAGGCCATCCATACCCAGCTCGAGCAGGCCGGTTTCCGCGAGTCGGGCGATCTGCGGCTCAAGGTCAGTCTCCTGGAGGAGCACGCCCGCAACCTCAACCGCTGGCTCGACGAGCTCCGGCAGGAGAACCGGCTTCTCCGCCTCAAGCTCGGCGAGGACGCACAGCCCTGAACTTCACCCATTCCATCCCCTCCTAATGACCATGATGACGACGACGCACCGCACCATCCTGCTTTTGGCCTTCAGTCTCCTCAGTCTGTCGCTGATGTCGCTGGGACAGCCCGCCTGGCGTGACTGGCGCAACGGCGTACCCAAGGCCCTTCAGGTCGAGACCGCCAAGGACGGCAGCGTTGCCGTCACCGTCATCGGCACACACCGCTGGGACACGGACGTGACCCAGGCGCTGGAGGGACTTCCCGTCGGCACGGAGATGGCCTTCTCGGCCACCGTCGTGTCCGACCGCAGCGCCTGGTGCTACCTTTCCGTCAAGGCGTACCGGAATGGCCGTGAGCAGCGTCGCACCATCTCGTCGCTCAACCGGCGTGGGCGCAGCCGGCTCACGGTCCGCTTCACCGTCCAGGAAGGCGAGACCATCCATGCCCTCCTGCGCACCCACTGCGGCGACGACTTCCTCGGCAGCACCGCGCGCTTCAGCCACTTCGCCGTCCAGCCCGCCTCCGAACTGACCACCGCCACGCAGCCGCCCTTCGCCGTCGAGCCGGGGCACACCGTCTGCAGCCTGTACCTCAACGGCCTCCAGGCAAAGGAGGCATCCCAGTTCTCCTCGACGGTCGAATTCCGCGAGATTGGCGGCGCCTGGCAGCCCGCGCTGCCCCTGAACCTCCTCTTCGGCGAGGGACAGGCCGCCTCCAGCCTGGTCAAGCTGACGCCGAACACGCGCTATCAGGTGCGCGTCTCCGCCCTGGACCATGGCACCACGCGCACTCACGAGGCGACCTTCACCACACTGGGCGCCCCCGAGCGCGTCGTCCGCACCATCATCCTCTCCCAGCGGGACATGACGCCCTACGGCATCGTCATCCGCGACAACCCGACAGACGGCTATGTGCGCTACACCACCGAGCCGGGCACCATCCTCACCGCACCGCCCACCGCTCGCTACGCCATCCAGCTCGACGGCGCCAGCCGCGTCATCCTCGACCGCATCGCCGTCCGGGGCGGACGCCGCTTCGCCATCGCCGTCCTCGCCTCCGACCACATCGTCATCCGCAACTGCGACATCGCCGCCTTCGGCGTCCCCGGAACCCAGGATCTGCTTCGCGACGGACTCTACTTCCACAACGGCAAGTCGCTCAACAACGACGCCGGCATCGGCCTGACCAGCTCCAGCCACCTCCTCGTCGAGAACAACTACATCCATGACCCGCAGGGAACCGCCAACAGTTGGGTCCACTCCCATCCCGCCGGCCCCAACGCCATCTTCGCCAGTGACGCCACCCAGGCCACCATCCGCTTCAACGACTGCATCGGCGGTCCCGGACACCGCTGGAACGACGCCATCGAAGGACAGGGAAACGGCAGCCGCAACGGTTCCTTCGCCCAGGACGCCGAAATCTACGGCAACTACCTCGCCTTCGGCAACGACGACGGCATCGAACTCGACGGCGGACAGCAGAACTGCCGCTTCTTCCGCAACAAGTCCGAGGGACTCCTCTGCGGCGTCTCCACCGCTCCCTGCCTCGTCGGCCCCTCCTACCTCTTCGAAAACCTCATCTGCGACCTCGGAGACCAGTACGGACTGCGCAACGTCGCCTTCAAGAACAACTTCAGCGACTCCGGAAAGGGACCCATCCTCTTCGCCAACAACACCATCCGCACCGGAGGCAGCGCCTTCTCCAGCTACGGCGGCAGCCGTGGGCGCGACGGCTCACGCTATCCCGGGCTGCTTCGCGGAACCGCGCGCAACAACCTCATCGACGTCTCCGGCTCTCCCTTCTCCACCGACCTCTTCTCCCGCCATGTCTCCAGCTTCGACCATGACCTCATCGCCGTCCGCTCTGAAGGCCAGGCGCAGTCGCTCCGGCACCTTCAGGAGACCTTTGGCCAGGAGCGCCACGCCCTCGCCGCCATCCCCTCCTACGCCAACGCCGACGGCCATCTCCTCGCGCTCACGCCCAACAGCGACGGACACCACGCCGGACAGCCCATCCCCAACCTCATGCCTGGCCCCGACATCGCCATCGGCGCCATCCAGCCGGACAGCGACGGCCTCCTTCCCTTCCGTCCCCTTCCCTTCACCCTCTCCGCCTCACATCTCGAATTCACGCTGCCCCAGGACGCGCGGCCACGCGCCATCACCCTCCTCCCCAGCCCGAACTGCCCCAAGCTCGAACTCCAGATCCGCATCCCCGACTGCGCCGACTTCATCCGCGTCTCACCCGAACGCGCGACCATCGCCGCCGGACAGCCCGTCACCCTGACCGTCTCCATCGACCCTACCCGGCTCCGCCAGGCACGACGCCACAGCGCCGCCTTCGTCATCCGCACCGACAGCGGCCTCTCACGACCCGTCTCCGTCATCGTCGACAACTCGTCCGACCTCGTCCTCGTGAATCAGGGCCGACTGGGCGCCATCCATGGCGACGCGCAGCCCCTTGACGGCGGTCAGCCCGGGCTGGCGCTGACCTTCGACGTCGCCGAGGAGGGACTCTATTTCCTCTTCGTGCGCTTCGAGTCCGCGCCTCCCCGTCTGACTGCGCGGTCGCCGCTGGACAAGCCGGACGCGACACCGCGAACGCATCTCTTCACCGCCGCTCGAGCCGGGCATCCGCGCTGGGCGCTGGTCGGCAGCAACACCTATGCCGGCACCGCGACGCATCCCGTGCGCCTGGCGCCGGGCCGCCACACCTTCACGCTCTGCCCGGCCACGTCCGGGGAGCGGCTGCCGAGGCTGCTCGACTGTACCCTCCATCCGCAGCCGTCATCCTTCCTCAACGCGCCGACCGTACCCTGACGACGCGTCCCATCAGCCGCACGAACGTCCCCACCAGCAGCGCGGCCAGCACCGTTCCCTCCCGGACGCCCTCGACGCGATGCAGAAAGCACAGCGAGACCGCGATGGCCGACAGGACGATGGCCGAGTCGAAGCAGATCTTGACGAGGCCGAACTGGAGACGCCACTTGTCCGAAACGACGCGGATGAGGCTGTCGCCCGGCATCATGGAGATGTCCGCACGGAGCTGCAAGGCGATGCCGGCGGCCAGGACGGCGCAGCCGAGGACGGTCTCCAGCAGCCGGTGGACATAGCTTTCCGGCACCCAGAGCGACGTCAGCCACATCCCCAGGTCGATGCAGACGCCGAACGCGACCAGCGTGGGCAACTGCAGCAGATGACGCCAGCCGAAGCTGTGCCCCAGCAGCCAGGCCTGGACCAGGATGAAGAGCACGTTGACCGCGACCGTGGCGCATCCCAGGGACCAGGACGCACACAGCGTCGTCACATACGGCAGGCTGCTGATGGGCGATGTCCCCAACTGCGGACGGGTGCTCATGGCGACGCCCGTCCCCGCCAGCAGCAGGCCGACGCCGAACAGCAGCCAGCGCCGGGCGCGGCTGTCCGCGACGGCAGTCTTGCTTGAATTCTCCATCGTGCCGCTCTCCTACTTCAGCTCAAGCGTCACGCGGCCCTGGCTCATGCGGTCCTGGTCGAGGAACTCGACCACGGCGCGTCCGTCCGTCTCCAGGGTGACTTCGGTGCCGACGAAGCGTTCGGGCCCGGGGCCGGGGCGCGAGCCGACCACCACGGGACAAGGCTGCCCCAGATGGTCACGCCCCTCGCCGGGCTGGGTGACGTACAGGTCATGGATATGGCCGCAGAGCATCAGGTGCGGGCGAACCTGCTCGCGCAGCAGACGGCACCACTCGCGGTAGAGATCCTGCTCGATGTCGAACGGCGGCTCCAGCACCTGCGAGAACGGCACATGGCAGACGACCAGACGGCGCGTCACGCCCGCCGCCGCGTACTCCTCGTCCGCGTGTGCGACGACATCGCGGAGGAACGCCGTCTCACGTCGGCGGAACGCATGGCAGCAGACGGTGTGGCCATATTCGGCATGGTCGTCGGACTTGTCCTCGCCGCAGTCCAGGACGATGCCCCAGAGCGTGCCCAGGCGGAACGTGTAGTAGGAGCGTCCGTCCTGGGTGGGTGTGTGCTCGGCAAGCCGTTCGGCGCAGACGCCGCGCAGGTCGTGGTTGCCTCGGGCGAAGACCGTCGGCACCTCGCCGCGCGTCACCTGTCCGGCGATGGCGTGGATGGTCGTGAAGTTCTCGAGCCGTCCGCTGTCCTCGGGGACATCGCCGTTGAGGACGAGGAGGTCGGGTCTGCCGGCGGCGGCGACCGGCGCCGCGATGCGGTTGTGCGCGTCCGCGACCATGAACAGCCGGATGCGCCCCTCGGGCAGCGGGCGGAACGGCACCTCCAGACGAACCGTCTCGCTCACCTCGCTGAAGTAGGGCTTGCGCTGGCGGACCACCCTGAAGCACAGCGTGTAGCCTCCCGCGCGGTCAAGCGCCTCCATCGGCACCGTCACGGCGTGCGTCAGGCTCGACGAGCGCAGGATGCCGCAGGACTCGTCCTCGTAGGACTCGCCGCCCACCTCGCACCAGCACAGCGTCTCGACACGCACCGGAACCATGATGCGGTACGCGCGGCCCACCGCGTAGACCGACGGCGGTTGCGCAAGGATATCCTCCATCACCGGCACATCTCTCACTCCCTCTCCTCCAACCGACTTCTGAACGGTCATTGACAACTCCTAGACTCCTGCTTGTGCGCTGACGTTTCCATGGGTCCGCACCACCCTGGCGCGGACAGCCCCATACCATAATGCCGACACGCCCCCCTGACGAACGGACGGCGGCGAAAAAACCGCCTTGTCCTGTGGCATTGGACACATTGCCGTGTTATAGTCATGACCTCATCACACACTTGTGTGTGAGCGTCCCTTCCCGTCCATTGAGGCATCGTTCATCAATCAGACATTCCATCCATCCGGAGAAGATTCCACCATGAAAATCGTGTTCATCGGCGCCGGCAGCGGCTTCGGCGCCAAGACGGTCGTCGACATCCTCAGCTTCGAGGAGCTTCGCTCCGCCCAGATCGTCCTGGTCGACATCAACCCCGACCATCTCCATCCCGTCGTCGACTACGCCCGCAAGGTGGCCCAGGCGGTGGGTTCGGATCCGTCCCTCATCACGGGCGAGCTGGCCTGGCGCGGCGGCGTCCTCGACCAGGCCGACTACGTCATCACGGCGTTCTCGCAGGGCGGTCCAGGCTACAATGGCGTCCCCTACTACTACGAGATGAATGTCCCCGCCGAGTACGGCATCGCGCAGTGCGTGGGCGACACGGTCGGCATCGGCGGCATGTTCCGCATCATGCGCACGGCCCCCGAGCTGCTGGCCATCGCGCAGGACATGGAGCAGCGCTGCCCCGGCGCCTGGCTGCTCAACTACGTCAACCCCATGTCCATGCTCACTCGCATCATCAGCAAGGCCTGCCCCAACATCACCGTCTTCGGCCTCTGCCACAACATCCAGTACGGCATCCGCGACCTCGCGCGCTGGCTCAAGGTCTCCCACAAGGACCTCAAGTACCGCTGCGCCGGCGTCAACCACATGGACTGGTTCATCCAGCTCCAGTACCTGGACGGAACCTCCGCCTACCCCGACCTGCTCAAGGCCGCCGAGAATCCCGAGGTCTACCGCCAGCGCCCCGTCCAGTTCGAGCTCCTCAAGCACTTCGGCTATTTCACCACCGAGTCCTCCCGCCACTGCGCCGAATACCTGCCCTATTTCCTCCCGCGTGAGGCCGACCGCCAGCGCATCGGCGGCCTCGAGGCCCGGCAGCTCGACGAGGTCCCGCCGCCCGTCCAGCCCCGCTGGAACCCCGACGCACAGCTCATGAAGGAACTCCGTGGCGACATCCCCCTCAACCTCACCCGCTCCTTCGAGTACGGCGCACACATCATCCACGCCCACGAGACCGACGACGTCTGCCGCATGCACATCAACGTCATGAACAACGGCTACATCGACAACTTCGACAGCGAGACCTGCGTCGAGGTCGAGTGCATCGTCGACCGCAACGGACTCCAGCCCATGCGCTTCGGCAGAATGCCCATCGAACTCGCCTCCCTCTGCCACAACATGAGCGACATGCAGACCCTCGGCTCCGACGCCTTCCTCGAGAAGGACCTCCGCAAGGCGCTCCTCGCCTGCACCCTCGACGGCTGCACCGCAGCCTCCGCCACCCCGGACACCATCCGCACCTGCTTCAACCGTCTCCTCGACCTCGAGCGCGACCTCCTCCGGCCCTACTGGGGCGAAGTCCAGCACGTCTGACGTCGCCGACACGGCCCCAAGCCACCAGCCCATTTCATCCGGCGAGCCGGAGCGTCCGCAGCAGACGCCCCGGCTCGCTCCCAAAACCGCATAAATAAAAAGTAAGGATACAACCGCCATGAGACCTTGCCTCTCCTCGCTGCTGGGAGCCGTCACGACGCTGTGCGCGGCTGTCCACGCAGGCGACAGCCAGCCGGCAGACATGTTCCCCTTCGTCATCTCCTACGACTCTCCGCGCAACGTCGTCAACATGTCGCATCTGCTGCCGGCACCGGCGGGCGCCGACGGTCGCCTGCGCGTCAGCGGCGACCAGTTCGTCAACGACCGCGGCCCCATCCGCCTCCATGCCACCAACCTCACCGGCGCCGCCAACTTTCCGACCCACGAGGAGGCGGAGCGCCTGGCCGACCGCCTGGCCCGCTTCGGCTTCAACTGCGTCCGCCTCCACTACTTCGACGCCGACTACGGCAACTTCATGCAGCCCCACGAGCAGGGCATCGTCGCCCGCGACTTCCGCACCCGCCGCCGTCTCGACCCCGAGCGCCGCGACCGCCAGGACTACCTCATCGCCGCCCTCAAGAAGCGCGGCATCTACGTCAACATCAACCTCCATGTCGCGCGTACCCTCGACGCCCGCGACGGCTTCGCCCCCGGAAACCCCTGGGCCAACAAGGGCGTCGACGCCTTCGACCCGCGCGTCATCGAGCTGGAGCGCGAATACGCCCGCGACCTCCTCACCCACGTCAACCCCTACACCAAGCTGCCCTACACCGACGACCCCTGCGTCGCCCTCGTCGAGCTCAACAACGAGGACTCCATCTTCAACCAGTACCTCTCCGGCGGCCTCGACAACCTCGGACAGCCCTACGCCACCATCTTCCGCAACCTCTGGAACGACTGGCTCCTCCGCAAGTACGGCTCCTCCGAGAAGATGCGGGAGAGCTGGAACATCACGCATCAGCCCCTTGGCGACGAGCTCATCCCCGAGGGAACCTTCGACCACCCCGTCGCCATGGACGGCACCACCTGGCACTTTGATGCCCTGCGCGGCGCCCAGGCCACCACCGCCCCCAGGCCAGGCGCCCTCCGGCTCATCGTCGAGGCCGCCGGCGACGACTACAACCCGAAGCTGCACCGGCGCGTCAGCGTCAGGGCCGGCCAGCCCTACACCGTCTCCTTCCGCATCCGGCGCGTCGTCGGCGAGGGACAGTCCGACCTGGGCTTCGGCGTCGCCGACGCCGTGAACGGCTGGCGCAACCTCGGGCTGCTGCGCCGCTTCCGCGTCGGCCGTGACTGGCTCGACGTCACCCAGTCGTTCAACGCCACCGCCGACTCCGACGAGGCGACCATCCAGTTCACGCGCTTCGCGCCGGGCGAGTACGAGCTGGACAGGCTGTCGTTCCGTCCCGGCTCCAACGAGCCGGCGTTCAGCGAGTTCCGCATCGAGGACGGCGCCATGCCCCTTGTCCGCTCGACCAGCTGCGCGCCGGAACCTGTACACCGTGACTTCTATCAGTTCCTCGTCGACACGGAGCGCGCCTACTGGACGTCCATGCGCGACTACCTGGTGCGCGAGCTGAAGGTGAAGGCGCCCATCTCCGGCACGCAAATGGGCTACAGCCCGGCCTTCGTCCAGGCTGAGCTCGACTACATCGACCACCACGCCTACTGGTGCCACCCCACCGTCAACGCCAACTGGTCCATCTCCAACCGCGCCATGGTGCGCGCCTTCGGCGGCTGCATCAACGGGCTGTCCAATATCCGCGTCGCCGGCAAGCCCTTCACCGTCAGCGAGTACAACCACCCCTACCCCATCTTCTACGGCGCCGAGGGGCAGCTCATGCTCCGTGCCTATGGCGCCTTCCAGGGCTGGAACGGCGTCTTCGAGTACACCTACAACCACCGACAGGAGGCCGAGCCCGACTTCAACACCTATTTCTTCAGCATCGTCGCCCGCACCGATGTCCTCGCGCACTTCCCCGCCTGCGCCGCCATGTATCTGCGCGGCGACGTCCGCGAGAGCGTCCGCCCGCTGACGGTGCCGCTCTCGCAGAGCGACTACTTCGATGGAATGTGCGCGCGTCGGACGCCCAGCGTGTATGCTTACGACACCGGGCTCCCCGCCAGCCAGTGCCTCATCCAGAAGATCGCCCTCGACCTCACCGGCAAGGCGCCCATGGCCAAGCCAGAGCAGTTGGCCACGCCGCCGCGCGCCGTCTCCGACACCGGCGAGCTCGTCTGGGACACCGACGGCGGCAAGAACGGACTCTGGACCGTCAACACGCCCAACACCAAGGTCATGTCCGGCTTCGCTGACGGACGCACCGTCGACCTTGGCGACGTCTCCGTCACCGTCGGCGCCACGCGCCTCGGCTGGGCCACCATCTCCCTGGTCTCCCACGACGCCACTGGCTTCGGCCAGGACGGCAAGCCCGCCCGCATCCTCCTCGCCGCCACCGGACTCTCCCACAACTCCGGCGCCACCTTCACGAAAGGGCCCGGCACGCTCATCTCCAGTCGCGGACAGGACTGGGGCCACGGCCCTGTCCTCTGTGAGGGCATCCCCGCCACCATCGCCCTGCCCTCCCCCGCCGACCGCACCGCCTGCTACGCGCTCGACTCCGCCGGCAACCGCACCGCACGGCTGGAGGTCAGCAGCCGCGACGGCAAGGCGCTCATCCGCATCTCTCCCGAATTCCGCACCGTCTGGTACGAAATCGAGGTGAAGTGAGGCAGAGCCGCAGCCCGAGGCCGCTGCATATGCCATGCGCCCCCGCCGTCCAGGCCTGGATGGCGGGGGCGCACGGCGTTTCAGCGTTCGTGCCAGGTCAGCGTCGAGGCGCCGGCGACGATGGTGTTGTGCGCGATGTCCGCGCCAGTCTGGAGGTGCTGCGGCCCGCGCCGGTTGGTGTGGACGGTGTAGTGCGGCACGCAGGACGAGGACACATCGAGGCGCAGGCTGTCGCCGGGCGACAGTTGGAACGAGTGAGGCGCCAGATGGAACCGCAGGCGCACCGTCTCCCCAGGGCGGTAGTCGGGATGCTGGCGGCAGATGGACGTGATGTCGTCCCGAAGCCCGTAGGCGACGCCTTCCTTGACGGCGCTGAGCCGGACATAGAAGCAGGTGTCTGGGCAGTCGCTGCGCACGGTCAGCTCGACATCCATGGCTCCCTCGATGACGGTGGTCTCCGTCATGGGGGCGCCGAGGAAGGAGACGATGTCGTAGCGCGAGTTGGGCGCCGGCTGGGGGCGCATGCTGCCGAAGGTGTTGCAGCAGCCACCCTCGAAGGTGGCCGGCGCGTACGGATTGTAGACGTAGGTGATGTCCCCGCCCGGGCCGCCTGACTCGCCGAGGGTGCGGTCTGCCAGCAGGGCGCAGGTGCGGGTGCGCGGCCCGTCCGCAAGGCGTGGCGCATGGTGCCAGGCGTTCTCCCAGAGCGTGTAGTAGAGCGTCTCGCCAGGACGGATGAAGCTGAGTGGCGCACCGGTGCGCACATGCTCAATCCACTCGTGCGCGTAGTCGGGGTCGACCTCGTCCAGGCCGGCATTGGGAAAGTGCATTGGGCTGTTGCGCTCGTTGTAGTTGAAGCTGTGCTCATAGGGGGTGACGACCAGAGCGCAGCGGCGGCGCTGCTCAGGCGTCAGGCTGTCCCACATGTCGAGAATCCCCTCGGTGTAGATGTCGTGGAACGCCGTCACGAGCAGGACAGGCGCCTGCAGCTCCTTTAGGGCGCGCCCGTAGTGGACGCCGCCGTCTGGGGTGGTGTAGAACGGGTCGTCCGGGTCAGGATGCGCCAGCTCCTCCTCCAGTTGGGCGCAGCGCTCGCCGAAGATGCTCGTCGTCACGCCAGCCAGGGGCAGCGTCCGGAATGTCTCTGGCGCGTAGCTTTTCGTGAGGCCGCTGTTCTTCCGGTACATGGAGACGAACCAGCCGCCATGCAGGTTGGCCTTGAAGAACCCGTTGCGGTAGAGGATGTTGTAGCGGCAGCAGTCCTGCACCGGAAGAACCGCCCCGCGCACGTCAGCCGGACAGGTGTCCAGATACGAGAAGTGGACGGACGACAGGTAGCTGCCGCCGACGGGATAGACCTCGCCGCCGTAGAAGGGCTGGCGGCGCAGCCAGGCCAGCGTGTCCAGGCCGTCCTGCCGCTCGTTGATGTAGGGGATGCAGTCGCCGCCGCTGCGCCCGCAGCCTCGGCAGTGCTGCGACACGTGGACATAGCCGCGCAGCTCCGCGCGACGCGCCGACTCCAGGTCGACCTCGCGCGAAACGTACGGATTGCGCCACAGCTTGACCGGATAGCGTCCCGGCTCCTCCGGACGCTGCACCAGCGTGTACAGCTCCACGCCGTCGGCCATCCTCACCAGATGCTCCTCAACCACACAGCTCATGCGACTTGCCCTCCATGACCTGACTCGCGTCCCGACGCCGAGAACCGCGCGTTCCCTCTTTGCGTCCGGACTTCGCGCCATTATAGTAAGTGGCTTTCGGGCCCTTGCAAGCGAGCCGGGGCGCTTTCTCCTCCTTCCATCCCAATTCTCAGACAGCCAGCATAGGTCATGCCACAGCATATGGGGATGGTGGATAAAACGGCGTAAGATTTTTAATTACGTATATGTCGCTTGTTTTCAACGTGTTACAAGGTTAATATGGCGACGCCGGGCGGGTGCGCTTTTCTTGTTTTCCCTCTGTTTTCCACGTCTTTCAACCTCGATAACGTAAACAAATCATAAACAAATCGTCGAGCCTGGACAGGGCGCGGGGACACGTACGCAAAAAAGGACACCGGGACCTGGGACGGTCTCGGTGTCTTTTTTTTGGGTACTCGGTGCCGCCCCAGACGCAGGTCTGCTGTCCGTGCGCGTTGTAGGCGTATCTGGCGTACTTGTTGAGGGCGTTCCTCTTCCATGCGAGCCGCCCCGCGCTGTCGTAGCCATATGCGGTCGTGTATCCCGCCGCGTCGGACTCGGCGGAGATTTGCCCAGCGGCATTGTACGTGACCGTGGAGGTTCCCGTGCGCGGGGCGGTGACGGAGACGCGGCGGCGCGGCGCAGGGTGGTGGCGCCGCGCCATCGGAGAAGGCGTGGCCACTACATAGGGCACTCATAGCCCGTGATGCGCTTGTACTCCGCGCGGTATCTTACCCATTCCTCCTCGTAGCGGCGCATCCGCACGGCGAACTGCTCGTCCGTCTCGCAGCCGTCCACCTCCTCCTGAGATCTGCCTATCTTTATCGCCTTCTTCGTGATCTTGCCGTTCTTGTCCAGCCAGCCCCAGATGCGCCATAGATCCCTCATGTTCTCATTCAGAGGCTTGTCTCCCCTGACGGGCGGATAGGGAGGCAGATAGTAGTCCATTAGGTCCCGAGCCATGCTAGTTCACCTCCGTGACTGTGATGTAGATGACGTTGCCCACCTCGCGGCGCGGCTCGTAGTCATGTCAATTACCCTCAGAACTGTGATTATACTATTCATGTCCCATCAATGATGAAGTTATATGGCGCAACATCGTTTCATTAGTACATACGTCAGTATATCCCAATTCTTCTAATGTCAAAGGATCTTCTCCGCATTCTTTATTGATTCTGTTAAAAATCTCAAGAACCTTTTTTCGCATTTTAACAAATCTTTCATAAACCAGCGAAAAGTCAAAAGTAACATCCCTGTATGCTTCCGCCCTGCTGTCAATATCATCTTCGACAGCACATTGAAGCAAATCTTCAGGAATATTTGGAAGAATAACCTTAACAGAATTTTCTTTTATGAGAACATATTTTGAATAATCACCTAGCTCTGACCTAAGAATGCACATTGTTTTCCTCCTTGCCATCTAGTCTCCTGAGTAGAGCCACAAGTTCTTCTGGCATCCGTAATCTTCCCTTTTCCATATGCAATTTCATTAGCGTGAATGCTTCAGCTAGAAATTCTTTAGCATTTTTTGTACTATACACGCTTATAGCCGAAATGTCAAATTCAAGTTGGCTTGTTGGCTTGTTACATTTTCTATTAATCT
>CALZPA010000018.1 GCA_945827525.1 uncultured Lentisphaeria bacterium
GGCGTGGCGTGGCGGGCGGCGATGAGGCGGTTGACGGAGGTGCGGCTGATGCGGACGGCCATCAGGCCGTCGTGGCCGGTGGGCAGCAGCTCGGAGGAGCCGGTCTCCAGGGCGTCTCGGAAGTGGGTGTAGAGCGCGGCGAAGTTCTTTTCGGGGGCGAAGGGGAGGGTCTGGAGGCCGTTGGCGTTGCGGAGCTCGAGGCGCTTCTCGCCGCGGTCGTAGTGGAGGATGCCGTCGGTGCCGATGAGGTCATAGGTGAAGAGGTTGTCGGGATCCTTGCAGGTGTGGCAGTAGGAGAAGGAGATTTCGACCATGGAGTGTGCGCCGTTCTCGTGGTCGAGGTGGAGGTAGACGTGGTCGGGTGCCTCGTACTCGTCGACCCAGGCGGCCGCCTCCGTCCAGCGGACGACCTCGGAGCCGGTCCAGAAGCGCGCCAGGTCGATCTGGTGGACGCCGCAGTCGACGATGGGGCCGCCCTCAAGCATCCGTCCCCGTCGGCGCGCGTTCTCGGCTCTGCCGCCGTCGGGGGCGGTCTCGTACTTGCCGTGGCAGTTCCAGATGTAGATGAGCCGGAGTGAGAGGAGCCTGCCGATGGCGCCCTCGCGGACGAGTCGGCGCATGGTGAGTGCGGCGGGTGAGAAGCGGTAGTCGAAGCCGGTGAAGAGCATGACGCCGGCCTCCTGGGCGAGGCGGATGTCCTCGGCGCACTCCTGCTCATCCATGCCGAGCGGCTTCTCGCAGAGGATGTGGAGGCGGTGTCGGCAGGCCTGGCGGATGTTGTCGGCGTGGGCGGGCGCGGGAGAGGTGATGGTGACAGCGTCGAGTCCGGAGGCGAGGAAGGCGTCCAGGTCGGTGTAGGCGCGTTCGATGCGGTACTTGTCGCGGAGGAGCCGGAGCCGTTCGGGGGAGGGGTCGTAGAGGGCGGCAAGGTGGAGACCGGGGGTTTTCAGGATGACGGGGATGTGTCCGTAGTCTGCGACGGTGCCGCAGCCCATGAGGCCGATGTTCTTCATTGGGGCTAGGGGGTGATGGTTGAGGTGGGAGGGATGGAGCGGCGTTTTCGCCGTCCGGCACATTGAAAAGTGGGGAGAGGCGAATTATTTTTAGACAGAAGCCCGCCCGCGCGGGTTGCGTCGGTCATGGTACACAATGTAGCGTCATTTGTCTGGAGTTCCTGTCGCGGGAGGGAAAAAGGAGCCGGCAGGTGTCGCGTTTGGGAGCGAGGAGCGTCCGGGATGAGGGTGCGAGAGGCATTGGCGAAGGTGGCGGGGCGTCTGCTGGAGGCGGGGGTGGCGAATGGCGCGCAGGAGGCGCGCTGGCTGCTGGAGGCGGTGTTGGGGGTGGGCGGTGGAGGTCTGGCGTGCCGTCTGGGCGACGAGGCGCCGTCGGCGGCGCTGTCGCGGCTCGAGGAGCTGACGGGGCGTCGTGCGCGGGGCGAGCCGTTGCAGTATGTGCTGGGGACGGTGGAGTTTCACGAGATTGAGCTGGAGGTGGGGCCGGGGGTGCTGATACCGCGTCCGGAGACGGAGGAGCTGGTGGAGGTGGCTCTGGGACTTGTGGAGGGCGTTGCGTCGCCCCGGGTGTGCGATGTGTGCACGGGCTCGGGGGCGATTGCGCTGGCGCTGGCGCAGGCGATGCCGTCGGCGTGCGTCTGGGCGACGGATGTGTCGGAGGAGGCGCTGTCGTGGGCGCGGAGGAATGCCGTGCGTCTGGGGCTGTCGCGGGTGCGGCTGCTGCTGGGGGATCTGTTTGCGCCGCTGGGCGAGGAGGGCGGCTTTGATCTGGTGACGGCGAATCCGCCCTATGTGTCGCCGGAGGAGTACGCGGAGCTGGAGCCGGTGGTTCGCGACCATGAGCCGCGTCTGGCGCTGGAGGCGTCTGAGGGTGGGCTTGCGCTGCTGCTGCGCGTCGTCCTGGAGGCGCGGGAGCGCCTGCGTCCCGGCGGCTGGCTCATCACGGAGATGGGAGACACCCAGGGGGACGCCCTCCGGCGGATGCTCGCCGAGGCGGGCTACACCGACGTCGCCGTCCGGCGTGACCTCGCCGGTCACGAGCGCATGGCGCTGGGGCGCTGGCGGCCCTGACCGCCGCCGTCCGACACCGAGACCCAACATATGCCAAATAAACCAATGCCAAGAGGGGACAAGTAAACCATGCTTTTCAGGCTGATGTGCGTGCTGACGCGTCTGGCGCTGCGCCTGCGCTACCGAATCACGGTCAAGGGGCTGGAGGACATCCGTCCGTCAGGGAAGCCGGGCATCCTGTTTCTGCCGAACCATCCGGCGCTGATTGACCCGGTCATCGTGATGTCGGTCATCGGCCTGCGGTTCAGGCCGCGTCCGCTGGCGGACGAGAAGCAGGTTCGCGGCACGTTCCTGCGCTACTTCCGCCGGATGCTGAACGTGCTGGCCATTCCCGACCTGAGCGTGACCGGCGCCGCCGGCGCGACACGCGTCCAGGAGCAGCTGGCGAACTGCGTCAAGGCGCTCCAGGACGGCGACAACGTGCTGCTGTATCCGGCGGGGCACCTGTACCGCTCGCGCTACGAGAAGCTGCACGCGAACGGCGGCGTGGAGCGCATCCTGAAGGCGCTGCCGGATGTCCGGGTGGTGCTGGTGCGCACGACGGGGCTATGGGGGTCGTCGTTCGGGCGCTGCAAGGGGTATCAGCCGCACTTCAACGAGATGCTGCTGAGCCATCTGCGCCATCTGGCGGCGAACCTGCTGTTCTTCACGCCCAGGCGTGAGGTGACGGTGGAGCTGTTCGAGGCGGGCGAGGACTTTCCGCGCCACGAGAGCCGCGAGGTGATCAATCGTCATCTGGAGGCGTTCTACAACGCCACCTCCACGCCCAACACCTATGTGCCGTACTACTGGTGGGAGCGCGGCGGGGCCCGCGCCGTCCCGGAGCCGTCCGCCGTCAAGGTCATGGTGGACACCCATGAGGTGCCGGCGGACGTCCGCGCCAAGGTCCTTGCCAAGCTGGAGGAGATGAGCGGCAAGTCGAACCTCTCCGACGACAAGCTGCTCGGCTCCGACCTCAACCTGGACTCCCTGATGGTCTCCGAGCTGCTGGTGTGGGTGCAGGAGGAGTTCGGCGTGCCGGTGGGCGCCCCGGAGACCGTCCGCACCGTGGGCTGCGTGCTGCTGGCCGCCATCGGGCGCACCAGCGCCTCCCAGCCGCTCAAGCCCGTGCCCGACTGCTTCCTCCAGACCTTCCCCGAGACGCCCATCGCCGTCCCGCCCGGCGACCGCATCACCGACATCTTCTTGGACTTCGCCCAGGCTCGCCCCGACTTCCCCCTGCTGGCTGACCAGATGAAGGGTGTCGTCACGCACCGCAAGATGATCCTGGCCATCATGGTCCTCAGCAAGACCTTCCGCCGGCTGCCGGACGAGCGCATCGGCTTCATCATGCCCGCCTGCCTCACCGCCAACATCGTCTACATGGCCATGCTCTTCGCCAACAAGGTGCCGGTCATGCTCAACTGGACGGTCGGCCTGCGCAACCTGCGGCACTGCATGGAGTCCACCGGCGTCCGCACCGTCCTCACGTCCCGTGCCGTCGTCGAGGCGCTGGAGGGCAAGGGAACGGACTTCGGCGACCTGAAGGGCTCGTTCCGGTATCTGGAGGACATCGCGGCGGGCGTGCCGCTGTGGACGAAGCTGGGGTGTCTGGTGGCCTCGAAGGTGTCGTGGGGTTCGCTGCGCCGGGCGAAGGTCCAGGAGCTGTGCGCGATTCTGTTCACGAGCGGCTCGGAGAGCCTGCCGAAGGCGGTTCCCATCACGCACCGCAACATCCTGACCGACCTGCGTTCGGCGATGAGCCATTTTGAGCTGAACGGCCGCGATGTGGTCATCGGGATGCTGCCGCCGTTCCACTCGTTCGGCCTGCTCATCAACTTCCTGCTGCCGAACTGCTCGCAGGTGCGCACCGTCTACCACACGAACCCGCTGGAGGGCGAGATGATCGCCAGGCTGGTCGAGGCCTACCGCGCCACCATGCTCGTCGGCACGCCCACCTTTGTCCACAACATCCTGCGCAACGCGACGCCAAAGCAGGTGGCGACCATCCGCATCGCCATCACCGGCGCAGAGAAGTGCCCGCAGAGCACCTACGACCTGATTCATGCGAAGTGCCCGACGGCGCGTCTCAACGAGGGCTACGGCATCACGGAGTGCGCGCCCATCGTCTCGCTCAACATCCCCGGGGCCACGCGCGTCGGGTCGCTGGGCAGGGTGCTGGACTGCATGGAGTGGACCATCCGCGACGAGGAGCTGCGGCCTGTCGCCGTCGGCGAGACGGGCATGCTCTATGTCCGGGGCGTCAATGTCTTCTCCGGGTACCTCAACTACGATGGCCCGTCGCCCTTCGTCGAGCTTGACGGCCAGCGCTACTACCGCACGGGCGACCTGGTCGCCGCCGATGCCGACGGCTTCATCTTCTTCAAGGGGCGCAAGAAGCGCTTCGTCAAGGTCGCCGGCGAGATGGTCTCGCTGCCGGCCATCGAGGAGGTGCTGATGCAGGCGTTCCGCAAGCCGGACGGCGACCTGCCGCTGGCCGTCGAGGCGCTCGGCTCGGAGGAGCAGCCGGCCATCACCCTCTTCACCATCTATCCGGAGCTGACCCGCGAGGCCGCGAACGAGGCCATCCGCCAGGCCGGCATGTCGCCCATCCACAGCATCCGCGAGGTCGTTCGGCTGGAGGCGATACCTGTCCTCGGCACCGGCAAGACCGACTACCGCACACTCAAGGCCTATGGCCAGGCCTGACGGCACAGGAGGAGAGAGGCGACCCATGGAAGACCACCACCACTATGACGACGCGCCCAGGTTCACCTGGGACGAGATGACGGCCGCGGTCGGCGGCGAATGGCTGCTGGCGCCCACAGCCGAGATGGCGCAGCACGTGGTCGACGACAGCCGGCGCGTGGCGCAGGGCGACCTGTTCGTGGCCATCGTCGGCGAACTGGCCGACGGGCACCGCTACGTGACGCGCGCCGCCGAGGCGGGCGCCGCCGCCGTCCTGGTCGAGCGTCAGCCCGACGACGACGCGATGCTGCGCCTGGGCGAGCTGGGCTGCGGCTGCCTGCTGGTGCCGGACAGCCTGTCCGCCTTCATGGCGCTGGCCGAGGCGCACCGTCTGCGCTGGCCGCGTCTGCCGGTGGTGGGCGTCACGGGCAGTTGCGGCAAGACCAGCTCCAAGGAGATGTGCGCCGCCGTCCTGGCGGGCGCCGGGGAGACTCCGGTTCTCCGCACGCAGGGCAACACCAACAACTTCTTCGGCGTGCCGCGCAATCTGCTTCGTCTGGACGCGCGCTGCGGCGCCGCCGTCATTGAGATGGGCAGCAACCATCCCGGCGAGATCCGCCGTCTGGCAGCCATGACGCATCCCACGGTGGGGCTGGTCTGCAACATCGGAGCCGCCCACCTGGAGTTCTTCGGCGATCTGGATGGCGTGGCCGAGGAGAAGGGCGACCTGCTGGAGGCGCTGCCCGAGGACGGCATCGCCGTCATGCCCGCCGAGGCGCATGGTCTGGACATCCTGCGTCGCCACGCCGGCTCGCGGCGCACACTCACCTTTGGCGAGGGGCCGGACTGCGACGTGCGTGTCCTGGGACAGCGGCTGCTGACGGATGGCTCCAGCGAGGTGCGGTTCGCGGCCCCCGCTTTCGGCGGCGGCGAGGTCACGCTGGTCTGGCGCCTGGGTGGGCGTCACCAGGCGCTCAACGCCGCCGGCGCACTGGCCGTCGGGCTGGCGTTGGGCATCCCGCTGGAGCGCGGGGTGGCCGGCCTGGCCGGGCTGGAGCTGCCGGGCGCGCGCATGAGGGTCGAGACGCTGGGGGGTGTCCACTGGGTCGATGACGCCTACAACGCCAATCCGACCAGCATGGCCGCCGCCCTTGACTGGTTCGCCGCCATCACGGCGACGGCCCCTGCCCGGACGCTGGTGCTCGGCGACATGCGGGAGCTGGGGACACAGGCCGCAGACGCCCATGAACGGCTGCTGGCGCGGGTTGCGCGGGAATTCGCCGACGCACGGGTCCTGACCGTCGGCGAGGCGATGGAGCGCCCCGCGCAGCGCCACGGCTTCCGCCATGTCCGGACGGCCGACGAGGCGTCCGGCATGCTGGCGGGCATGACGCTGGCGGAGGGCGAGTGGGTGCTGCTCAAGGGCTCCAACAGCATCGGCCTGTCCCGCCTCGTGCCGAGGGGATAAGCCCTATGAGCCCTATGGGGCTATAAGGCCTATGGCGGCGCATCCTGATTAGCCGGGGGCGTAGCCATAGGGCACAAGCCCTTCGCGGAGGAAGCCAGGGTGGAGGGGATGAGGGGCAATCAGAGGATGAGGTGGAGGAGGGTGCCGAGGGAGGCGGCGATGGCGAGGAGCCAGATGACGTTGAGCTTCGTGCGGAGCTGGAGGATCAGGATGACGGCGAAGACGAGGCAACCACGCCAGTCGAGGGCGAAGTCGCCCTTGCCGTCCTGCCAAAGGGTCTGGATGGGGGCGGTGAAGAGGGAGCCGTCGGCGAAGAAGAGGACGACGGAGGCGATGAGTCCGACGACCATGGGTCGGATGCCGTCGAGGCAGGCCTTGTAGAGGGCGCTGTTCTGGACGGCCTGTCTGAACTTGGCGGCGGCGGTGGCGATGATGACGCCGGGCGCGACGAGTCCGAAGGTGCAGACGAGCGAGCCGAGGAGGGCGAATTCGCGGAAGCCGATGTAGGTGGCGGCGTTGAGTCCGACGGCGCCAGGCGTGACCTGGGCGAGGGCGATGATGTTGGCCATCTCGGTTCCCGGGAGGACGATGGGCACCAGGGCGTTGCTGAGGAGGGGAATCATGGCGTAGCCGCCGCCATAGGTGAAGGCGGCCGTGCGGAAGAAGAGCCAGAAGAGCTGCCAGAGGTTCATGCCTGTTGCCCTCCCTGGGCGAGACGCCGTGCGCGCAGGGCCGAGACGCCGGCCAGGGCCAGACCCGACAGCGCACCCGCCACAATCAGCAGGATGATGTTCACGTCCGCCAGCAGCAGCGTGAGGAAGCCGGCCAGGGCCACCGTCCAGGCGAACGCGCTGCGCAGCGATTTCCGCGCCATCTTGATGACCGACACGAGGATCATCGCGCAGACGCCCGCGCGGATGCCCATGAAGGCGTGCTGGACAGCCGCCAGGTCAAACACGTTGAAGAGAAAGTAGGCGATGGCCACAATCGTCAGGAACGGCGGCAGGACGACGCCGAGCACGGCGGACAGCACGCCGGGGACGCCGGCGATGCGGTATCCGATGAGCGAGCTCATGTTGACGGCGATGATGCCGGGGAGCGACTGCATCAGGGCGACCGTGTCGAGCATGTCGTCCTGGCTCATCCAGCGTCGGCGCTCGACGAATTCGCTCTGCATGACGGGGAGCATCACGAGGCCGCCGCCGAGGGCGACGGCGGAGATGCTGGCGAAGACGCGGAAGAGGGTGAGGCAGCGCCGAGCGAGGCTGGGCGGCTGTGTGGAGACGTCGTCTGGTTCGTGGCTCATGGGGTGTAGGGGGGGCAGGGGGGGAGGTCAGAAGCGGTTCCAGTGGATGCGGTCGTCCTTGGCGCGGGTTCGTGGGAGGGGGTCCTGCGCGGGATAGCCGAGGGCGACGCCGGCGACGGGGATGACGCCCTCGGGCAGCCCGAGCCGCCGGGAGATGTTGTCGACGCGGTCCTGCCGTGGGTGGATGCCGAGCCAGCAGGCGCCGAGGGAGAGGGCGGTGGCGGCGAGGAGGAGGTTCTCGCAGGCGGCGGAGACGTCCTGGAGGAGATAGGATAGCTCGTGTCCGTGGGCACGCGCGAGGTCGCCGCAGACGACGATGCCGGCCGGCGCCTTGGCGAGGAAGCCGCCGTTGGGCAGGAAGGCGGCGATGTCTGTGCGCGTCTGTGCGTCCTTGAGGACGATGAACTGCCAGGGATCCTTGGCGCCGGCGGAGGGCGCGGCCATGGCGGCCTCCAGCAGTCGCCGGAGGAGGTCGTCGCCGACGGGGCGCGGCTGGAACGCGCGGACGGAGCGCCGGGCGAACAGCAGGTCGAGGCGGTGGTCCGTCTCGCCGGCGGGGGCGGTCGCCTCGCCGCCGCGGATCTGCCGGATGGTCGAGCTGGTGGAGAAGCCGCTGACGAAGGGGAGGAAGACGAAGCGCGGGGACTGCGCCTTGAGGATGGCGTGCTCCTCGCGGTCGAGCGTGTCCTCGGTGTAGTCGCCGCCCTTGGCGTAGACGGCCAGGCGCACGCGGCGGAAGACGTCCGTCGGCTTGGTGGCGTCGAAGATGACGACGGCGGAGACGCACTCCAGCGAGGCGAGCATGTAGGCGCGGTCGTCCTGGCCGACGACGGGGCGGGTGGGTCCCTTGAGCTGTCGGACAGCCGCGTCGGAGTTGATGGCGACGAGCAGGCGGTCGCCGCAGGCGGCGGCCTCATGCAGATACTGGGCGTGTCCGCGGTGGAGCAGGTCGAAGACGCCGTTGGTGACGACGAGGCGGAGTCCGTCCTGCTGGAGCCTCTCGCTCCAGGCGGCTGCCTGGTCCAGGGTCATGATCTTGTCGCTGGGTGCTGTCATGCGTGCGTCTCCTGTGGCTGAAGGTCCGCAGCCGAAAAAAAGTTGCGGGCGTGGTTCATTTTTTGCGGGTCGCTATCGTCCATAAGTTAACGTGATACAGCCTACTTGTCCAGCCGTGTCAGGGAATATGGAGGCGGTTGAGGACGATGTGGGCTGGCGTGTGGCGGTGGCGTCGTTTGCGTCTGCCTGCTTTACCACTATTTTAAAGGGAGTGACGGTTTCGTCCGGCGGAGGAGGAGGGTTGCAGTGTGGGAAGTCGGTGTCGTCTTGGGAGTGTTTGTTTGTGTCAAGTGCTGAATTGAGTCTGGAGCAGGAGCCCGCTGCGGGCAGTGAGGTGCTGGCGTACGGCGGGGATGTCCTGACGTTTGAGCTGTACGTCGGCGGAGAGGCAGAGGGGACGGGCTATGTGCGCACGAGCCTGGGAGGCTCGGCGGCGCTGCTGGACGAGGTGATCAGGGAGGTGGACGGCGGAGCGGCACCGTCGGGCGCGGCCTGGCGTGACGTGGCGATGCGTCCGGTGGGCGGCGGCCGGTACCGCTGCACGCTGCCGCTGTGCGAGGTGGGCGTGTTCGAGGCGAAGTGCCTGTTTGTGACGGCGGCGGACGGCGGCTGCCACTGGGTGCCCGGCGCGAATGTGCGCATCAAGGTGGAGCCGGCCGGAACGGCCGCGCGCAACGCCATCTACAACGCCTTCGTGCGCCAGTTCGGGCGGTACGCCGCCGGACCTGGGCGCGGCGAGGACTGCCTCCGAGCGGAGGGCTTCCTGGACGGTCAGGAGTACACGGTGCTGCCGCCCTCCGGGCGCTTCCGCGACGTGCTGCGGCAACTGCCGCACATCATGGGGACGCTGGGGTTCCGCGTTCTCCAGTTGCTGCCGGTGCAGCCGCCCCCGACGACCTACGCGCGGATGGGCCGCTACGGCAGTCCCTTCGCGCCGGTCGACTACTTCAGCGTCGACCCGTCCATGGCCGAGTTCGACCACCGGACGACGCCGCTGGAGCAGTTCGGCGAGCTGGTGGACGGGGTTCATGCGCGCGGCGGCCTGGTGCTGCTGGATCTGCCGATTGACCACACGGGCTGGGCCTCGGCGCTGCAGGTCGAGCATCCGGAGTGGTTCTGCCGGAACGGCGACGGCAGCTTCGCCAGTCCGGGCGCCTGGGGAGTGGTGTGGGAGGATCTGTGCAAGCTGGACTTCAGCCATCGGGGGCTGTGGCGGTATCTGGCCGAGGTGTTCCTGCACTGGACGCGGCATGGCGTCGACGGCTTCCGCTGCGACGCGGGCTACATGGTCCCCTGCGAGGTCTGGCGCTACATCGTGGCGCGGGTGCGCCGCCAGTATCCCGACACGCTCTTCTTCCTGGAGGGGCTTGGCGGTCCCGCCGAGACGACGGCGCGGCTGCTGTCCTCCGGCGGCATGGACTGGGCCTACTCGGAAATCTTCCAGGTGTACGGGCGTGAGTCGCTGGCGGGCTATCTCGCCCACCTGCTGCGCGGCGGCGCGGGGCTGGGAGTCGCGGTGAACTTCGCCGAGACGCACGACAACGCGCGGCTGGCGGCGGTGAGTCCCGCCTGGGCGGCCATGCGCACGGCGCTGGCCGCGCTTACCTCGCAGTCCGGCGCGTTCGGCGTCGCCAACGGCGTCGAGTGGCTGGCCACGGAGAAGATTGACGTGCATGGCGCAAGCTCACTCAACTGGGGCGCCGAGTCCAACCTCATCGCCCATCTGCGGCGGCTGAACGACATCCTGGCGGCGCTGCCGGCGTTCGGCGCGGCGGCGCGCTGCCGACTGGTCGGCGACGGCACGGCGCTGGGCGTCCTGCGCACGACGGGCGTCGCCGACCAGGCGGTGCTGGTCGTCCTGAACCCCGAGGAGCACAGCCCCGCCTGGCTCGAATGGCAGGAGGGCGAGTTCGGCGGACAGGATCTGCATGACCTGCTGGCCGACGTCCATGTCAGCGCCGCACGGCTTCCCGGCGGACGCTGGCGTCTGGAGCTCGCGCCCGCGGCCGCCGTCTGCCTCTCGCCGCGTCCCCTTGGCTCCTGGCTGGCCGAACGGCGCGACGAGAACGATGACCGGCGCCGGCGCCAGGCCGTCCTGCGCGCCTGGGTGGCCGTCCGCGGCCTGGCCGATGTCCCCGACGACGACCAGCCGGAGCGCTGGAGCCGGCAGCTCGCCGACAGCCCCGAGGCGTTTCTCCTCGGGCTGACGGGGGAGACCGTCGCTCCGCTGACGGTCTGGGAGCCGTCGCGTGACGGACGCCGCGTCGTCCCGCTGCCCGCGCACCATTTTCTGCTGGTTCGCGAGTCGAGCCCGTTCCGCGTGTCGCTGCATGACGGCGAGACGCGCCTGGACGGCGCGGAGTCGTTTGCGTCGTCGGGCGGCGGCTGGCTGGCGCTCTTGCCGCCGCCGGCGTCGGCACCCCTGACGGCGCATCGTCTGGAGCTGCGCCTGGAGCGGTATGTGTCGCCGGAGGACGTTCGCCGCGTCTCGGGGGCGGTGCTGCTGCTGCCCGAGCCTGGCCATGGGCAGGTGCGGCTGACGCTGCCGGCGGAGGAGCTGACGGCGCGTCATCTGGGGCTATGCTCGAACCGCCGCGGGAGCTACACGCAGGCCCGCGCCCGCTGGGGCGAGCTGCACAGCAAGTACGACGCGCTGTTGGCCGCCAGCCTGGAGGAGGGGCATCCCGCCGACCGGTTCGCCGCGCTGCTGCGCTGCCGCGCCTGGCTTGTCCACCGTGGCGCCAGCGCCGAACTCGCGCCCGCCTGCCAGACGGGCTTCGCCGCCGGCTACGACAACACGCTCGTCTGGACGTTCGCGGCGCCTGCCGGACTCGGCGGACGCATCGGCCTGACCGTCACGCTCCGGCTCTCGTCCGAGCGCAACGCCGGCGCGCTCACCTTCACCCGGGACGCGGACACCGCCGTCGGCCCCGACGGGCGCGAGCCTGTCGAGCTCATCCTGCGTCCCGACGTCGACTGGCGCGTCAACCACGGCGTCACCGCCGCCTACACGGGTCCCGAGCACGACTTCCCCAATGGCGTCGCCGCCCGCGAGCGCGGCTTCGCGTTCCGTCCGTCCGGAGCCGCCTCGGGTCTGGAGATGGAGGCGGACGCCGGCACCTTCGCCAAGGACGGCGCCTGGACCTACCAGGTCGGACTGGCCGAGGACGCGCAGCGCTGCCTTCCCGACCGCACCGACGTCTTCAGCCCCGGCTACTTCCGCTGGCAGCTCCATGCCGGCGCCCGCGTCACCTGCCGCTTCGCCATCGCCGGCGAGCCGCTGGCGGACACGCCGGCGCCGGACACGGCGCTTCCGCCGGCGCGGCTGCCGCTCGGGGAGGCGCTCCGGCGCTCGCTGGAGCGCTATCTGGCCGACCGCGACGGCGGCCGTACCGTCATCGCCGGCTTCCCCTGGTTCCTGGACTGGGGGCGCGACACCCTGATTTGCCTGCGTGGCCTGGTGGCCGCCGGCCGTCTCGACGACTGCCGGGGCATCATCCGCGCCTTCGCCTCCTTCGAGGAGCAGGGGACCATCCCGAACATGATCCGCGGCGCCGACAGCGGCGATCGCGCCACATCCGACGCGCCGCTCTGGCTCATCGCCGCCGCCGAGGCGCTCCATGACGCCCTGCCGTCCGGCGAGGGGGCGTCGCTGCTGCGGCTCGACTGCGGCGGCCGTCCGCTCCTCGCCATCCTGGAGTCGCTGGCCTGGCACTACCGCTCGCGGCTTCCGAACGGCATCTGCTGCGACTCGGCCAGCGGCCTGGTCTTCAGCCCGCCCCATTTCACCTGGATGGACACCAACTACCCCGCCGGCACGCCGCGCGAGGGCTACCCTGTGGAAATCCAGGCGCTCTGGCTCCATGCGCTCGCGTTCCTGTCGCGCGTCACCGGCAAGGGCTGCTACGCCGAGTGGCGCGCCCTCGCCGCCGACAGCTTCCGCCGGCTCTATGTCCGCGCCGACGGCCTGGGGCTCCACGACTGTCTGCTCGGCCCCGCCGGACGCCCCGCCGCCGACTGCACGCCCGACGACGCCATCCGGCCCAACCAGCTGCTCGCCCTGACGCTCTGTCCGGACTGCGTCCCGCCGGAGGCGCGGCGCGCCGTGCTGTCCGTCTGCGCGGGTCTGCTGATCCCCGGCGGCATCCGCAGCCTGGACGACCGTCCGCTGTCGGTGCCGCTGCCCATCGTCCGCGACGGGGTGCCCCTCAACGACCCGCACCATCCCTACTGGGGCCAGTACGGGGGCGACGAGGACACGCGGCGCAAGGCCGCCTATCACAACGGGACGGCCTGGGGCTGGCAGATGCCGCTCTACTGCGAGGCGCTCGCACGGGAATGTCCCGAGGACAGCGGCGCCCTCCGGACGGCGCTCGCCCTGCTGGAGACCGCCGCCCTCGCCATGGAGGCCGGCTGCCTTGGGCAGATGGCCGAGATCTACGACGGCGACGCGCCGCACGCCGGGCGCGGCTGCCCCGCGCAGGCGTGGAGCATGTCCGAGGCCTACCGCGTCTGGCGTCTCCTGGAGGCGCGGCGGCAGGGACGGGACGATGAGGCGGAGCCGGCCACCGGGGGAGGTCCCCGGAGCCATGGCCGAGTCCCGACACGGTAAGAAGGCACACGAGCCAGGGAGGCAGCAGGCACACACAACCACACCGAGACGCACAGAACGAGGAGATGACCGTATGACCATTGGCAACCACAGAAAACGGAGGTTTGGGATGCAGAAGCTGACACGACGTTCGACGACCCGCAGAGTGATGTTCCACAAGCGCGCGGAACCAGGCAGCCAGGTCTTCCTGGCGGGGGACTTCAACGGCTGGAGCACGACCGACTACCCCATGGTCGACAGGGAGGGGAACGGGATGTTCTCCTGCAGCGTCGAGCTGCAGCCGGGCATCTACCAGTACAAATTCGTGGTTGACGGCATCTGGTGCCTGGACGAGAGCAACCCCGAGTTCGTCGTCTCCGACCTGGGGACCTTCAACAACATCGTCGAGGTCAAGCCCTACAAGGAGTAGCGGACACGCGAAAAATCGTCGGGCTGGCGGTGCAAGTGACGGAAGGTCGGGTATATTAAGACACACTCCAAAATTATCATCTGGGAGCTGGCGGACGCCTGGCCTTGGCAGACGTGCGTCCGCGCTTGGTTCGGGCAGGACAAAGGGAAAAGGTGAGTGACGTGAGCGACGAGAGATCAGAGAGACACGGCGGCGAGGCGACGGGGATACAGTGCGGCCGTCGGATGAAGGTGCTGATTGTGACGCCGGAGATAACGTATGTGCCCCGCGAGATGGCGGGGAGCTCCCCGAACCTGTCGGCGAAGGCAGGCGGTCTGGGTGACGTGTCGGCGTCTCTGGTGTCGGCGCTGTTCCGGATGGGCGCGGACGTGCATGTGGCGCTGCCGCACTACCGCCGGATGTTCCACACGGGCATCGCGGACGTGATGGAGGAGAAGCGCCGCCGGTACTACGAGGAGCTGGACGACACCTGCCGCATCCATCTGGCGGAGGACCGCACGTTCTACTACCGCGAGAGCGTCTATGACCGCAACAACGAGGAGTCGCTGAAGATGAGCCTCACGTTCCAGCGCGAGGTCATCAACCACATCATCATGGAGGTCCGCCCCGACCTCATCCACTGCAACGACTGGATGACGGGCCTCATCCCCGCGTTCGCGCGCAGCATGGGCATCCCCAGCCTCTTCACCGTCCACAACATCCACACGCAGTGGGCGACGCTGGAGCAGATCGAGAACGCCGGCATCGACACGGCGCTGTTCTGGGAGAACCTCTACTACGAGCGCCAGCCCGTCAACTACGAGGAGACGCGCTCCGGCAACCGGGTCGACCTCCTCACCAGCGGCATCTTCGGCGCCCACTTCATCAACACCGTGAGCCCCACCTTCCTCAAGGAGATCGTCGACAACCGCCACGCCTTCGTGCCGCCCCAGATCCAGACCCAGATCGCCAACAAGTACCACGCAGGCTGCGCCGCCGGCATCCTCAACTCCCCCGACCCGCACTACAACAGCTCCACCGACGACTTCCTCCTCCGCAAGTTCGGCCCCGCCGACGTCGTCGAGGGCAAGCGCCAGAACAAGCTGGCCCTCCAGGAGGCCCTCGGGCTCACCTGCAACCCCAACGCGCCCATCCTCTTCTGGCCCTCGCGCCTCGATCCCGTCCAGAAGGGGCCGCAGCTCCTCACCGACATCCTCTACGCCATCATCCACGACTACTGGGACGACCAGCTCCAGCTCGCCATCGTCGCCGACGGCCCCTTCCAGCAGTACTTCGTCGACATCATGCGCCAGCACCATCTGGAGGACCGCATCGGGGTCCACTGCTTCAACGAGCGCCTGTCGCATATCGGCTACGCCGCCAGCGACTTTGTGCTCATGCCGTCGCGCTTCGAGCCCTGCGGCCTGCCGCAGATGATTGGCCCGCTCTACGGCAGCCTGCCCATCGTCCACGACACCGGCGGGCTCCACGACACCGTCGAGCACCTCAACCTCGAGGCCGACACCGGCAACGGCTTCGTCTTCAAGTACTATGACGCGCCGGGGCTGCGCTGGGCCATCGACGAGGCCATGCGCTTCTACCACGCGCCGCAGGCGCGGCGGGAGGCCGTCATCGCCCGCGTGATGCGGGAGGCCAGCTCGCGCTTCACCCATCAGGTGACCGCCAACGAGTACATCCGCATCTACGAGCGGATGCTCCAGCGGCCCCTCATCGCCGGCGAGGGCGCGTCCGCCGCCGAGTCGTGAGCCTGACCGAGGCGACGAGCATGGCGATGTCCCTGTCCGAGACGGCGGCCCGTGAGGCGGCCCAGGCCTATCGCGAGCTTCTGGACGCGCTTGCCAGGCGCTATGCCCTCCAGCAGGACGAGGCGCGGGTGGTGCTTGGCGACACGCTGCGCGGCCTGCATGCCCTGCTGGCCACGATGGAGCGCGGCGGCGCCGAGGCGGACGCCTGCCGCGAGCCGCTGCGCACGCTCGTCTGCAAGCTGTCCAGCGCCGCCACGTTCAGTGCCATGGCGCAGCGGCTGCTGAACCAGGACGAGGACGCCTCCGTCCGTGAGGAGGCGCAGCGGCTGCGCGCCGTCGTCGAGTTCTGCCTGAGCGCCTCCTGCTATTCCTGAAGGGGGGCGCACCCGTTTGCCCCCGTGTTTCCCTGAGTTGACTGACGTGAGATGAGAAGACCGATGAGACGTTTGCTGTTCCTGTTCCTGCTGCTGTCCTGTGTCGTGATGTGTGCCCGTGAGCTGACGGGGCTGGTGGTGAAGGTGGCCGATGGGGACACGCTGACGCTTGTCGACGCCCGTGGCGAGCAGCACCGCGTCCGGCTGTGGGGGATTGACAGTCCCGAGAAGGCGCAGCCGAACGGGCGCAAGGCCGGCGCCGCGCTCTCTGCGCTCGTCCTCAAGCGCAATGTCCGCGTCGAGGTCAACGACACCGACCAGTACGGGCGGAAGGTGGGCCGCGTCTTCCTGGGCGCGCAGGACATCAATCTGGAGATGGTCCGCAAGGGGCTGGCCTGGCACTATGTCCAGTACGCCAAGGGTGCGTCCGACCTGGCGGAGGCCGAGCGGGCCGCTCGTCAGGGGGGGCTCGGACTCTGGGCCGACCCGAATCCCCAGGCGCCCTGGGACTACCGCCGCGGACAGCGCGTGCGGCGCGGCAAGTGAACGGAATGGAACGGAGGCGAGGGAAGGCCATGGAGCTGAGCAAATACCACGGACTGGGCAACGACTACTTCGTCCTGACGCCCGCCGAGCTTGGCGGGCGGGAGCTGTCGGCCGGGCTGATCCGGCGCATCTGCGACCGCCATTTCGGAGCCGGCTCCGACGGCATCCTGCTGGGGCCCATCGAGCGCGGCACGGAGGACTTCGCGCGGCTGGCCGCGCAGTCCGGCGCCGCGGTCCCCGCCGACTGCCGGCTGGGGCTGCGCATCCTCAACCCCGACGGCTCCGAGGCGGAGAAGAGCGGCAATGGCCTGCGCATCTTCACGCAGTACCTGCATGACGGAGGCCTCATCGGCGAGGAGCCGGTCCGGCTGCTGACGCTGGGGGGCGTCGTCACCGTCCAGGTCCTGGAGCCGCGCCGTCGCCTCCGCGTCGAGGTGGGCGAGGCCAGCTTCCGCAGCTCTCGCCTGCCGATGACGGGGGCGGAGCGCGAGGTGGTCGCGGAGCGGCTGGAGGCCGGCGGCCACGCCTACACGGTGACCTGCGTCTCCGTCGGCAACCCCCACTGTGTGGTGACGGGGCGCGAGGTCACGGAGGCCGAGGCCCGCGAGCATGGCCCCGTCCTGGAGTGCGATGCCCATTTCCCGAGGCGCGTGAACGTCCAGCTCATGCGTCCCGTGGACGGCCACACCATCGAGCTGGAGATCTGGGAGCGCGGGGCGGGGTACACCCTGGCCAGCGGCACCAGCGCCAGCGCCAGCGCCGCCGCCGCCGTTCGGCTCGGGCTGTGCGCCTCTCCCGTCACGGTCCGGATGCCCGGAGGCAGCCTGCGCGTGGAGATTGACGCGCAGTGGCGCATCACCCTCACCGGCCCGGCCGAGCCCATCTGCCGCATCCTCTGGCCCGACGGCCAGGAATGAGAACCATCACCGCCCTGGAGGCCACTTGAGGAAGACCCAGATGTCGAGGAGCAAACTGTGGATGACGGCGGCGTGCGCCGCGCTTGGGGCGTCGCTGTCCGGCGAACCGGCGCAGCCCTTCGCCTTGCCGGTCAAGGAGTCGGCGTTCGAGCTGCGCGCGCGGGAGCTGTTCAGCATGGGCGAGAACGCCTTGGACGGCCGCGACTGGCTCGGTGCGCTCAGCTATTTCCACGAGCTGCGCGGAAAGCTGTCCTCGGAGGTGGGGACGGCGGATTACGCGCTGGTGTCGGCGCTGCTGGCGGAGGCCTGCCTGGGCTTCCAGCCGCAGGTGCCGGTGACGCTGTCCCCGGCGGCGGGCGGCGGGCGCATCGTGCCCGCCAAGCTGTCCGAGGAGGCGCTGTCGGCTCCGCTGCCGAAGTCGCTGCCGTCCGCGACGCGGAACCTCATCGGCCTGATGCGGGTGCGCCAGCGACAGTTCGTCGGCGACTGGCGCGGCTCCGAGGCGCGCGCCTCGGAGCTGTGGGGCAAGGACGCCCGCGAGTCGCGTCTGGCGCGGCTGGGCGACCTGTACAACTGGACGCTGCTGGCCTACATGCAGTCGCTGTCCGCGCTGGCCGACGGGAAGGGCGAGGCGGAGGCGGCGCCGCTGTGGCGTCAGGTGCTGCGGCTTGGCGAGGAGCGAGTGGAGCGTCCGCCGGCTCCGGCGCCCGTCCGCACCGGCGCGGAGGCCGCCGTGCAGGCGCGTCGGGGCGAGACGCTGGCGCGGTCGCCGCGACGCGATGTCCTGCCCGTCGAGTTCGTCCGGCTGCGCGCCTGCGCGTTTCTGGCGATTGGCGACGATGCGTCGGCGGAGCGCGAGCTGCGCCAGCCGGGGATGTCGGTGTATCCGGCCGAGCGCGCGTATCTGCTGCTGGCCTGCCTGGCCCGGCAGGGGAAGGTGCGCGAGGCCGAGGAGCAGTATGCGCGATGCGTCCAGGAGCATCCGCTGCGCCGCGACGCCTCGCCGACGCTGCGGATGGCCTGGCGCAAGGCCCTCTGGACACTGCTGGAGATGCGCTACGCCACGGCCACGCAGGAGGGTGTCGAGGAGCTGCTCGGCGAGCTGGAGCCGCTGCTGCAGCCCGCCGAGCGCCTGCGCTGGCTGCGTCTGCGTCTGCGCGCCATCGACGGTCAGCTGTCCCGGCTGGAGGCGTCGGGCGAGGGCGGCGGGGGCTCGGCGCTGGAGCGCATCCACAGCTCCTGCCTGAAGTTCTCGGCGCTGTTTCCGGGCGTGTGCCTGCCGCAGTGGCTGTCGTTTGTGCGTGAGCTTCCGGAGTCGGACCGCCGCGACTACTATGAGCAGCTGGCGCAGGTGATGTGCCGGCTGGCGCAGGCGCAGGCCCGCGCCGGCAACCTCAACACGGCCATCGAGCTGCTGGAGCTCGTCGGGAACAGCCCCGAGGTCGGCGACGCGCTGCGCTACGAGGCGTTCATGTCGCTGGGCGACATCGCCGCCGGGGACGTGCAGCGCTCCATCGCCGCCTACCGCCACTGCGAGCGGCTGGCCGGCGTCTCGTCCGCGCAGAAGGCCGAGGCGCTCTACCGCGCCTCGCGCCAGGCGCTGACGCTGGCCGACCGCGCCTCGGCCACGGCCTCCGTCCGCGAGACGATGGCCCGCGAGGCCGAGAGCCTGCTGCGCCGGCTCTGCGCCGACTACGGCGACACGCCGTTCGGTCGCGAGGCCGCCTACACGCTGGCCGAGCACCTCTATGGCCGGCGCCGCTACGAGGACGCCGCCACCTTCTACGAGCGCTACTTCATGGGCGGCCAGGCCGACCCCGCGCGCCGCGACCAGGCGCGGCTGCGCTGGAGCCGCTGCTGGCGCCTGCTGGCCGAGAGCCTCCAGGGCGCCGAGGCGGCGCCCCGCCGCGAGGCGCTGCTGCGCAAGGCGCTCTCGGTGCTGTCGCTGCTCAAGGGCGACGGCGTGACGGCCGAGGTCGCCGCGCAGGCGGGCCTGGAGACGTACCGCGTCCTCATGTCCCAGGGCGAGGCGCAGCGCGCCCAGGCCCAGCTGGACGGCCTCATCGAGGCGCAGACCGCCGCCAGGGCCTACGGCGACGTCCTCTGGATCGCCCTCTACGAGCGGATGCTCAACCTGTATCAGCGCCATGAGCTCGCCGCCGCCGCCGCCGATGGGCAGCGCTACGAGGAGCTGCGCGTCCAGAGCCGGCTGGAGAGCGTCCCCTGGGAGCGCGAGACGTTCCTGCTCATGGGCGACATCGAGGCCGCTCGCGCCCAGTGGAAGCGCGCCGCCTCCCTCTATGCCCGGCTGGAGCTCCTCCCCTCCGCCGCCGCGACGCCCGGCGCCCCGGACGAGCAGAGTCTCTACGCCTTCTGCGAGGCCGCGTTCTGCCTCGCCCGCGCCGGCGAGCTCGACAGCGCCTACGCCCAGCTCCGCCGGCACCTCGAGGCAGCCGGGGCCCAGCTCCCGCGCACCTATGCCTACCAGGGCGCCATGCTCCTCGGCGACATCAAGGTCCAGCAGCGCGCGTTCGCCGACGCGCAGGCGCACTTCGAGCAGGCGCAGCGCGTCTATGGCCAGGACGACACCTACAAGACCAACCTCGCGCGCTGCCGGCAGGGCGAGATGCTCCTCCTCAGCGCCGAGGAGACCCTCCGCCGCAAGCCTGACCGCCAGCGCCGTGAACTCGCCATCGCCCAGCTCGAGCAGGCCTCCGCCATCTTCGCCGCGCTCCTCGACGTCCGCCGAGACGACGGCGGCGCCGCCGCGGCCGCCGCCGGCTCCCCCCAGGACCACTGCTTCGACCTCTACCTCCGCGCCCAGTACGGCCTCGGCGGCTGCTTCGAGCTCGCCGCCGACGACCCGAACCCCGACGTCGCCGCGTCCGCCCGCGAGCGCGCCCTCTGGTGCTACAAGCGCATCTGCGACCACTTCATCGCCCGCGCCCGCCAGGGACAGGCGCTCCGCAGCTCGCGCTACTACGTCAAGAGCCTCGACAGCCGCATCCGGCTCCTCACCGGAACCGCCGCGCCGCCCACCCGGGACGTCATGGACATGGTCGCCAGACTCTACGAGGAGTACGCCGAACTCAACCTCGAGGGCTCCATCCTCGCCCGCCACCGCGCCGAGAAGATACGCCGCAGCTGGCGCTAGCGCCGTCGCCAAATTCCTTTTTGCCCGACTCGCCCTTTGAAATTCGGACATCTGACAGTATATTAAGGACAACAGCGGACAGAAGGGGAAACAAGAGGAAGTCCGCTCTGCTTTTGCCGGACACGGCCAGCAGGCACCACTACAGCAACAGACGCTCTTAGTCTTCTTCACACTATCTGCAACTGCGGAGGAACAACATGAGGGAGCTAGGGGCGTTTTTTTTTCGTCATGTGGCGCGGTCTGACTGGACGTGTCCGGGCACGACACAGGTTTCCACAGGTTTCAGGAGAAAGATGAGATGAAGTCAGAGAGAATGACAGGTTTCTCTCCCTCGTCGTCCCGGCTCTGGCCGGGCGAGGTGTACCAGCGTCAGCCCGAGCGGATGTCAGGCGCGCGCATCGTCATCGAGACGCTTATCGAACAGGGTGTAACGGACGTCTTCGGCTATCCCGGCGGCCAGGTCCTTAACATCTACGACGAGCTCTACCGCGCCAGCGACAGGCTCAACCACTTCCTCACCGCGCATGAGCAGGGCGCCTCTCACGCCGCGGACGGGTACTCGCGCGTCACCGGCAAGGTCGGCGTCGTCATCGCCACCTCCGGCCCCGGCGCCACCAACCTCGTCACCGGCATCGCCACCGCCATGCTCGACTCGATCCCCATGGTCGCCATCACCGGCAACGTCCCCACCACCCTCATCGGCAGGGACTCCTTCCAGGAGATCAACATCACCGGCATCACCCTCCCCATCACCAAGCACAACTACTTCGTGACGGATGTCCGGGAACTCGCCGACACCATCCGCGAGGCGTTCCAGATCGCCAAGTCCGGGCGCCCCGGCCCCGTCCTCATCGACATCCCCAAGGATGTCCAGCTCGCCGAGTGCGAGTTCGAGCCGCGCGGCGTGGTGCCCGCGCTGGAGCTGCCCGTCCCCGAGCTGGCCGACATCGACCGCGCCGCCGCGCTGATCAATGCCGCCGAGAGGCCCTACATCTACATCGGCGGCGGCGCCGCCGGCGAGGGCATGGCCGCCGACATCCAGGAGCTCGCCGAGAAGGCCGACGCCTACATCGGCTGCACCTTCATGGGACTCTCCGCGCTGCCCACCTCCGACCCGCGCTTCCTCGGCATGCAGGGCATGCACGGCCACTACGCCTCCTCCATGGCCAACAAGGAGGCCGACCTCATCATCGGCGTCGGCGTCCGCTTCAGCGACCGCGCCACCGGCAACACCGCCAAGTACGCCCAGAAGGCGCGTATCATCCAGATTGACGTCGACGGCTCCGAAATCAACAAGAACGTCCGCGTCGACGTCGGGCTCGTCGGCGACATCGTCGCCATCTTCCGCCAGCTCAAGGAGCGCTGCCGCCAGGCCGACCACCCCGCCTGGCGCGACGAGATCGCCGCCCTCCGCGCCGAGGAGGCGCGCCTCAGCGCCGCCGGCGAGGCCGCCGACCCCGCCGTCCTCACGCCGCGCCGCCTCTTCGACGCCCTCAACGAGATCAAGGACCGCGACACCATCATCGTCACCGACGTCGGCCAGCACCAGATGTGGGCCGCCCAGTACACCGACTTCGAGCGGGTGCGGCGGTTCGCCTCCAGCGGCGGCCTCGGCACCATGGGCTACGGCATGGGCGCCGCCATCGGCGCGCGCATCGCCACCGGCGACCGCACCGTCCTCATCACCGGCGACGGCAGCTTCGGCATGAACCTCAACGAGATGGCGACGCTTGTCCGCTACGGCATCCCCGTCGTCATCGTCATCATGAACAACGGCGTCCTGGGCATGGTCCGCCAGTGGCAGACCCTGTTCTTCGGGAAGCGCTACTCCCACACTGTCCTGGGCGGCACGGACTTCGTCCGGCTGGCCGAGGCGTTCGGCATGCGCGGCGAGCGCGTCGCCACACCGGCGGACTTCCGCGCGGCGTTCGCCCGCGCCATGGAGTCCGGCGAGCCGTATCTCATCGACGCGGTCATCGACAAGGACGAGTTCGTGCTGCCGATGCTCAAGCCGGGCGGCTCCATCGAGGACATCATCACCTCAAAGGCGGAGGCAAGCAAATGAAACGGTTCGTCATTGCCGCATTGGTCGAGAACAAGTACGGTGTCCTGACCCGCGTGTCGGGACTGTTCATGCGCCGTGGGTTCAACATCGACTCGCTCACCGTCGGCGAGACCGACAACCCCGCGCTGTCCCGCATCACCGTCACCGTCAAGGGCGACGACTACCTCAGCGGGCAGATCGTCAGCCAGCTGAAGAAGCTCCACAACGTCAAGCAGGTCGAGATTCTCGACGAGGAGCAGAAGGTCGAGCGCGAGCTCATGCTCGTCAAGGTCCGGAACACGCCGGACAACCGCAGCGAGATCCTGGCGGCCGCCGCCATCTACCGCGCCAAGGTCATCGACTACAACCCCGACTCGCTCTGCGTCGAGGTCACCGGCGAGCCCTCCAAGGTCAACGCCTTCATCAACGTGATGCGCCCCCTTGGCATCATCGAGCTGTGCCGGACCGGCGTCGTCGCCCTCGAGCGGGGAACTGCCCTCACGGACGTCGAGGTCGTCATCGCCGACTGACGGGGCGCGCCATCCGTGTCCATGCGAGTCTCATAGCAACAGCCTGTCCGCCCGCCGGCGGCGGTCGCCCCGGCGGGGCAGGCGCCATCTCAAGGATCATCAAAGGAACAACCATGCAGAAGATCTACTACCAGCAGGACTGCAATCTGGCCAAGCTCAACGGCAAGACGGTCGCCATCATCGGCTACGGCTCACAGGGCCATGCCCACGCCCTCAACCTCAAGGACTCCGGCGTCAACGTCATCGTCGGCCTCTACCAGGGCTCCAAGAGCTGGGCGAAGGCCGAGCAGCAGGGCCTCACCGTCATGACCGCCGCCGAGGCCGCCGCCAAGGCCGACATCATCATGATCCTCATCAACGACGAGAAGCAGGCCAAGCTCTACCGCGAGAGCATCGCCCCCAACCTCACCGAGGGCAAGACGCTGGCCTTCGCGCACGGCTTCAACATCCACTTCGGCTGCATCAAGCCCCCGAAGAACGTCAACGTCATCATGATCGCCCCCAAGGGCCCCGGCCACACCGTCCGCAGCGAGTACCAGGCCGGCAAGGGCGTCCCCTGCCTTGTCGCCGTCGAGCAGGACGCGACCGGCGACGCCCTTGAGATCGCCCTCGCCTACGCCCTCGGCATCGGCGGCGCCCGCGCCGGCGTCCTCGAGACGACGTTCCGCACCGAGACCGAGACCGACCTCTTCGGCGAGCAGGCCGTCCTCTGCGGTGGCGTCTGCGCCCTGATGCAGGCGGGCTTCGAGACGCTCGTCGAGGCCGGCTACGACCCCCGCAACGCCTACTTCGAGTGCATCCACGAGATGAAGCTCATCGTCGACCTCATCTACCAGAGCGGCTTCGAGGGCATGCGCTACTCCATCTCCAACACCGCCGAGTACGGCGACTACGTCACCGGCCCCAAGATCATCACCGCCGAGACCAAGAAGACCATGAAGAAGATCCTCGCCGACATCCAGGACGGCACCTTCGCCAAGGAATTCCTCCTCGACATGTCCGACGCCGGCGCCCAGGTCCACTTCAACGCCATGCGCAAGCTCGCCGCCGAGCATCCCTCCGAGAAGGTCGGCAAGGATGTCCGCAAGCTCTACAGCTGGAGCGACGAGGACAAGCTGATTAACAACTGACGACCGCTGACTCCCATCCGCCCCGACGCGGTGGGACAGCGGCCTGGGGCCGCGCCCGCCGCGCCAGGTCAATCCCCTGACACGGCGCGCCCTCCGGCCTCGCACGAGACTCCCGGAGGACGCGCCGTCGCTTTGCCCCCCACGAGGCGGTGAGGTGAGCGGAACGGACATTCAAGCAGCCAACACGTTTTTCAAGGACACGACACGGAGACACCATGATCAAGGAAACCATCGTCGACGGCGCCCACAACGCGCCGCACCGCAGCCTGTACCACGCGCTCGGACTGACCAAGGAGGAGCAGGCCCGCCCGCTCATCGGCATCGTCAGCTCCTTCAACGAGATTGTGCCGGGGCACATGAACCTGGACAAGATTGTGGAGGCGGTCAAGCTGGGCGTCGCCATGGCCGGCGGCACGCCCATCGTGTTTCCCGCCATCGCCGTCTGCGACGGCATCGCCATGGGTCACACCGGCATGAAGTACTCGCTCATCACGCGTGACCTCATCGCCGACTCGACCGAGGCGATGGTCCTCGCGCATGGCTTCGATGGCCTCGTCATGGTCCCCAACTGCGACAAGAACGTCCCCGGACTTCTCATGGCCGCCGCCCGCGTCAACATCCCCACCGTCTTCGTCAGCGGCGGCCCCATGCTCGCCGGCCGCGTCGACGGACGCAAGACCAGCCTCTCCAGCATGTTCGAGGCCGTCGGCGCCTACAAGGCCGGACGCATCGACGACGCCAAGCTCCAGGTCTGCGAGGAGCACACCTGCCCCACCTGCGGCTCCTGCTCCGGCATGTACACCGCCAACTCCATGAACTGCCTCACCGAGGTCCTCGGCATGGGACTGCGCGGCAACGGCACCATCCCCGCCGTCTACTCCGCGCGCATCACCCTCGCCAAGCACGCCGGCATGCAGGTCATGGAGCTCGTCCGGCGCAACATCCGCCCCCGCGACATCATGACCGCCGCCGCCATCCGCAACGCCATCACCGCCGACATGGCCCTCGGCTGCTCCACCAACAGCATGCTCCACCTCCCCGCCATCGCCAATGAGTGCGGCGTCGACTTCAACCTCGACATGGCCAACGAGATCAGCGAGCGAACCCCCAACCTCTGCCACCTCGCCCCCGCCGGACACACCTACATGGAGGACCTCAACGAGGCCGGCGGCGTCTACGCCGTCCTCAAGGAGCTCACCAAGCTCAACCTCCTCGACACCTCCGTCATGACCTGCACCGGCAGGACGCTCGCCGAGAACATCGCCGACGCCGTCAACGCCGACACCTCCGTCATCCGAACCCCCGACAACCCCTTCTCCAAGACCGGCGGCATCGCCGTCCTTCGCGGCAACCTCGCCCCCGACGGCTGCGTCGTCAAGCGCAGCGCCGTCGCCCCCGAGATGCTCGTCCATGAGGGCCCCGCCAAGGTCTTCGACAGCGAGGAGGACGCCATCGCCGCCATCTACGCCGGACGCATCGTCAAGGGCGACGTCGTCGTCATCCGCTACGAGGGCCCCGCCGGCGGCCCCGGCATGCGCGAGATGCTCTCGCCCACCTCCGCCATCGCCGGCATGGGACTCGACAAGGACGTCGCGCTCATCACCGACGGACGGTTCTCCGGCGCCACCCGCGGCGCCTCCATCGGCCACATCTCGCCCGAGGCCGTCTCCGGCGGACTCATCGCCTTCGTCAAGGACGGCGACACCATCGCCATCGACATCCCCAACTACTCCATCCAGCTCAAGGTCGATGACCAGGAGCTCGCCGAGCGCCGCCGCACCATGACCGTCAAGCGCAAGACCGACATCAGCGGCTGCCTCGCGCGCTACGCCGCGCAGGTCAGCTCCGCCGACAAGGGCGCCGTCATCAACCGCTTCAGGGGCTGAGCCCGACAGACAGGAGACGACCACCATGGACGCAACGGAACGGAGGCGGCTCGCCTGCCGCCTCGCCTCCGTCTGCGTCTTCAGGAACGTGCTCAACCACGAACCCCTGAAGGCGCTCGCGGAATTTCTACTCGCATCCCCGCGCGACGAGGAGGACGACGCCATCCGTCTCGGACGCTTCGCCGCCTTCGTCCGCTCGCTCGCGCAGGACGACTTCTCCCTCTCGCGCTGCCTGAGGCGTCTGGTCCTTCCCGACGAGAACCGGCTCATCGTCCTCGCCGCCCAGGGCGCCGGCATCCCCGACGCCATCCGCCGCAACGCCGACCGCGAGCTCGCCCTCTTCAGCGACCTCACGCGGCTGACGCCCGAGGAGCTCTGCCCACCCGCCGACGGACTCCCCGTCCCCCAGTTCGACTACGAGCCCACCGACTTCGCCGCGCTCTACCGGGAGCGCCTCGAGCATCCCGAGCGCTACGGCTACGGCATCTTCGCCACCGCCAGCATGTTCAGCGTCGAAGGCGACGCCATCGTCCCCGTCACCTCCGCCGACACCATCTCCCTCGACAGCTTCATCGGCTACGAGGACGAGCGTCAGCGCGTCCTCGAGAACACACGCGCCCTCGTCCAGGGACGCCCCGCCGCCAATGTCCTCCTCTGCGGCGACGCCGGCACCGGCAAGTCCTCCACCGTCAAGGCCTGCGCCAACCACTTCGCCGGCCAGGGCGTCCGGCTCATCGAGCTGCGCAAGGATCAGCTCTTCAGCCTCCCGACCATCATGGGGCGCATCGTCGGCAATCCCCTCAAGTTCATCATCTTCATCGACGACCTCTCCTTCAACCGCAACGACGACTGCTTCAGCATGCTCAAGGCCGTCCTGGAGGGCGGCGCCTCCGCCAAGGCCGGCAACGCCGTCATCTACGCCACCAGCAACCGCCGCCACATCGTCAAGGAGAGCTTCGCCGACCGCGAGGGCGACGACGACCTCCACCGCAACGACACCGTCCAGGAGCTCATGTCGCTCTCCGACCGCTTCGGACTGACCGTCTACTTCGAGCGCCCCAACAAGGCCCTCTACCTCGACATCATCCATCAGCTCGCTGACCGCTTCGGCATCCGGACGCCGCGCCCGGAGCTGGACATCCGCGCCGAGGCGTTCGCCCTCGCCCGGGGCAGCCGCTCGCCGCGCGCCGCCGAGCAGTTCATCAGCAGCCTCAGGTGAGACGAAATCCCACCAGCCTCCCCCCCGAAAACCACCATCGCACCGTTTCTCCACCCATGAATGATTCCCAAGAACTCACGCTCGACAACGTGTACAAGGCCAAATACGCGCTGAAGGACGTGGCCATCCAGACGGACGTGCTCCATGCGCCCAAGCTCAAGCCGGGACTCGACCTCTTCCTCAAGACCGAGAACCTCCAGATCACCGGCTCCTTCAAGGTCAGGGGCGCCTACTACAAGATGTCCAAGCTCAGCCCCGACGAGAAGAGCCGCGGCGTCATCGCCTGCTCCGCCGGCAACCACGCCCAGGGCGTCGCCCTCGCCGCGCAGAAGAACGGCATCAAGGCCGTCATCTGCCTCCCCGACAGCGCACCCATCTCCAAGGTCGAGGCCACACGCAGCTATGGAGCCGAAATCTGCCTCGTCGAGGGCGTCTACGACGACGCCTATCAGAAGGCCCTCCAGCTCCGCGACGAAAAGGGCTACACCTTCATCCATCCCTTCAACGACCCCGACGTCATCGCCGGACAGGGCACCATCGCCCTTGAGCTCATCGACCAGATGCCCGACATGGACGCCATCCTCGTCCCCGTCGGCGGCGGCGGACTCATCTCCGGCATCGCCTACACCCTCAAGAGCCTCAACCCGCGCGTCAAGGTCTACGGCGTCCAGGCCTCCGGGGCGCCCTCCATGCTCAACTCCATCCATGACGCCCACATCGAGCGACTCGACGCCGTCTCCACCATCGCCGACGGCATCGCCGTCAAGGAGCCCGGCACGCTCACCTACGACGTCTGCTCCAAGTACGTCGACGACATCGTCACCGTCACCGACGACGAGATTTCGGCGGCCATCCTGGCGCTGATGGAGCAGCACAAGCTGGTCACCGAGGGCGCGGGCGCCGTCTCCGTCGCCGCGGCCATGTTCGGCAAGGTCGACCTGGCCGGCAAGAAGACGGTCTGTCTGCTGTCCGGCGGCAACATCGACGTGACCATCCTGTCGCGCGTCATCACCCGCGGTCTTCTCATGTCGGGGCGCCATTGCCAGCTGATGATTGAGCTGGTCGACAAGCCCGGACAGCTCATGAGCGTGGCCCGGGTCATCGCGGAGCAGGGCGGCAACGTCATCTCCGTCCACCACGAGCACTCCAACGAGGGCTCGAACGTCAATGGCTGCTATCTCCGTCTCACGCTGGAGACGCGCAACTTCGACCATATCCGTCAGATCAAGGACGCTCTCACCGCCGCCGGCATGAAGCTCATCTGACCACCCTCTTGCCATCCATCCCAACCCAACACAGGAGAATTCGCCATGGAGAAGGTATCCACGGAAGCGGCCCCCAAGGCCATCGGACCCTACTCGCAGGCCATCGTCTGCAACGGCATGGTCTACACCTCCGGCCAGATTGCGCTCTCGCCCGAGACGGGCGCGCTGGTCGGCTCCGACATCACCGCCCAGACCGAGCAGGTGATGCGCAACCTGACCGCCGTCCTCAAGGCCGCCGGCTCGTCCTGCGACCAGATTGTGAAGACGGTCTGCTTCCTGGCCGACATCGCCGACTTCGCCGCCTTCAACGCGGTCTACGCGCAGCACATCACGAACGCCCCCGCGCGCAGTTGCGTCGCGGTCAAGGCGCTCCCCAAGGGCGCCCTCGTCGAGGTCGAGGCCATCGCCGCCCTCGGCTGAGGCCGCAGGAAGCCTTTTGTGCCTTCCGTGGACTCAGCCAATGCAGTCCACGGAAGGAACAAAACACAAAAAAGAGATCTTATAGGTCTTATAGGTCTTATAGGTCTTATAGGTCTTATAGGTCTTATAGG